>CAUTTP010000014.1:0-37854 GCA_963541305.1 uncultured Prevotella sp. | reverse complement strand
TTCTACAGAGGGTGTTTGTCATCTTTTTTCAGAGGTTTTGACCTCTGAAAAAAGGGAGAGAGGAAAGGGGAGAGAGGAGAGAGAATACCCCAGCAAGTTGTATAGGCTGAACACCCGCAAGACATTTCTCTCTCCTCTCTCCCCTTTCCTCTCTCCCCCAAAAACCATTCTACCCGCGCAGATGAAACGTTATAATTATATAAAAAAGAAGGAATTAGTTTGCATATTAGACAGATTTTTGCTATATTTGCTAAGTTGAAGTAGAAGGCATGTTTTACACTTTGTCGACAAAGTGCGTTTATATTTGTTACTAAAATATGAGACAACTAAAAATTCAAAAAAGCATAACCAATCGCTCAAGTGAGGCTTTAGACAAGTACTTGGTAGAGATTGGGCGTGCACCTCTTGTTTCTATTGAGGAGGAAATCGATCTTGCACAAAAGATCAAAAAGGGTGGACCGGAAGGCGAGCGGGCAAAAGAAAAGCTCGTGACGGCCAACCTTAGATTTGTTGTCTCGGTGGCCAAACAGTATCAACACCAAGGTCTTTCTCTCACCGACCTCATCGATGAAGGCAATATCGGACTAATCAAGGCAGCCAAGAAGTTTGATGAGACGCGCGGATTCAAATTCATTTCGTATGCCGTGTGGTGGATTCGCCAGAGCATTCTGCAAGCCATTGCCGAGCAGAGCCGCATTGTGCGTCTCCCACTCAATCAGGTAGGTTCACTCAGCAAAATCAATCAGGAAATCAATCGCTTTGAGCAGAAATACGAACGACGCCCGAGCATTGAGGAAATTTCGGATGCCACGGGCGTAGATACCGAAAAAATCAGCCAGAGCATGATGGCCGATGGGCATCATGTGAGCGTGGATGCCCCTTTTCAGGAGGGTGAAGAGAACACGATGCTCGACACGATGTCGAGTGACGATGACAGCCGTACTGACAAAGGAGTAGACCACGAGAGCATGGCTCAAGAGCTCAACACCGTGCTTGAAAGTGTGCTGAAAGACCGTGAGATCATCATCATCCGTGAGTGTTTCGGCATCGGTTGTCATGAGTTGGGGCTGGAGGAGATTGGCGACCAGCTTGGATTGACGCGTGAGCGCGTGCGGCAGATACGCGAAAAAAGTATTGCCAAGCTCCGAGAGAGCGGGCATGTGAAGATACTGATGAAATATCTTGGATAATCAGATATAAAGAATGAGAATTGAGAAGGCGTACCTCTCGATTCTCATTTTTTTTGTGTACCTTTGCACCCGATTCCGAAATTAAATTATTAAGGTAATAAGTTTAAATGATAACACTGACAAACCTCGCCATCCAGTTTGGCAAGAGAGTGCTTTATAAAGATGTAAATATCAAGTTCACCCGTGGAAACATCTATGGCGTCATCGGGGCCAACGGAGCCGGAAAATCCACTTTGCTGCGTGCCATCAGCGGCGAATTGGAACCTAACAAGGGCACGGTGGAGTTTGGACCGGGCGAAAGATTGTCTATTTTAGAGCAAGATCACTTCAAGTATGACTCATATAGCGTTATGAATACCGTACTCATGGGCTATGAAGAGTTGTGGAACAACATGCAGGAACGTAATATGCTCTACTCCAAAACCGAGATGACCGAGGAGGACGGTAACCGCGCCGCAGAGCTGGAAGAGAAGTTTTCCGAGATGAACGGATGGGAAGCCGAGAGCGATGCTGCCCAGCTGCTGCAGAATCTTGGCGTGGCCGAGGGTCAGCATTATAAGCAGATGAACGAACTTTCCAATAATGAGAAAGTACGTGTGATGCTTGCCAAAGCCCTTTTTGGCAAGCCCGACAACCTCCTGCTGGATGAGCCTACCAACGATTTAGACCTTGACACCGTGGAGTGGCTGGAGGATTATCTGAGCGAAGTGAACGAGAACCAGACGGTGTTGGTGGTGAGCCACGACCGTCACTTCCTCGATTCGATAAGCACTCAGACCATCGACATCGACTTCGGAAAAGTGACCGTGTTTGCCGGCAACTATAACTTCTGGTACGAGAGTTCACAGCTGGCTCTGCGTCAGGCTCAAAACCAGAAACTGAAAGCCGAGGAGAAAAAGAGACAGTTGGAAGAGTTTATCCGCCGATTCTCTGCCAATGTGGCTAAGAGCCGACAGACCACATCACGCAAGAAGATGCTTGAGAAGCTGAATGTAGACGAGATTACACCTTCCACACGTAAATATCCGGGCATCATCTTCCAGATGGAGCGCGAGCCCGGCAACCAGATTCTTGAAGTGGAAGGGCTGAAGGCTGTCGATATTGATGGCACGGTGCTCTTCGATAATGTGAACTTCAACATTGAGAAAGGACAGAAAACCGTATTCCTTTCGCACAACCCGAAAGCAATGACTGCCCTCTTCGAGATAATCAACGGCAATCGGCAGGCTGACGCAGGTACATTCAAGTGGGGTGTAACCATCACAACCGCCTATCTCCCACTCGACAATACCGAATATTTTGAGAGCGACAAGAACCTTGTGGAATGGTTAAGCCAATATGGTCCGGGCAATGAAGTAGCCATGAAAGGATTTCTCGGGCGTATGCTTTTCAAGCAAGAAGACGTGGAAAAGAAGGTGAATGTGCTCTCTGGAGGTGAAAAAATGCGTTGTATGATTGCACGCATGCAATTGCAAAACGCCAACTGCCTGATTCTCGACACACCCACCAATCACCTCGATTTGGAGAGTATTCAGGCTTTCAACAATAACCTTGTCTTGTTCAAGGGCAACATCCTGTTTGCCTCGCACGACCATGAGTTCATCAGAACCGTGGCAGACCGCATCATCGAACTCACTCCACATGGCACTATCGACAAGCTGATGCCATACGATGAGTACATCCATGATGAGCAGATCAAGAAGCAGAAAGCCAGTATGTACACAGCATAATCCATAAAAGATATACCCTATTCATAACGGTGGCTCACGCAGTGCCGCAATGCTCATAGTTCCGTGCTCTATGAATGACAGGCTGTTCATGCGTGAGCTATTATTATGTCTGATTGTCATTCGATTGTATAGCCACAAACAACTATGGCACGTTTTTTGTTAAACCTATATTAAATTAAATTTAAGAACGACTATGTCACAGAACGAGAACAAAGAAAGGAAGATCAATGTGGAAGGCGAAGAGCTCGACACGGAGAAGACTTTTCAGGATATAGACACTGAGGAGCAGGTACAAGATACAGTCAATACCGAAGCAGAAGACCCCAAAACAGGAACGGCTCAGGGGGAGGAGAAAGATCCATTGGAGGCAGCCAACGAGCAGATAGAAGAACTGAAAGACAAGTATCTTCGTGCTGTTGCAGAGTTTGACAACTATAAAAAGCGTACCTTGAAAGAAAAAGCGGAACTGATTCTTAATGGCGGTGAGAAGACGATCTCGATGATTCTCCCCATTCTCGATGACTTCGAACGTGCCTTGGCCGACAAGAGCGAGGATCCGACGGCTATTCGTGAGGGCGTGCAGATGATTTTCAATAAGTTTGTAAAGACACTCGAAAGCCTTGGCGTAAAGAAGATAGAGACTGCCGATCAGGACTTCAACACCGATTATCATGAAGCTGTTGCCATGGTGCCCGGTATGGGAGACGACAAAAAAGGTAAAGTGATCGACTGCGTACAGACGGGTTACACCCTTAATGATAAGGTGATCCGCCATGCTAAGGTGGCAGTGGGTCAATAAATAATAGCCTATCATCTAATTCATATTTGCATAATAAATTCTCAAGATTTAAATGGCAGAAAAGAGAGACTATTATGAAGTGCTGGGCGTTGGCAAAGGCGCATCAGAAGAAGAAATAAAGAAGGCTTACCGCAAGCTCGCTATCAAGTACCATCCGGATCGTAATCCGGGTGACAAGACTGCAGAGGAAAAGTTTAAGGAGGCAGCCGAGGCCTACGAGGTTTTGCACGATTCTCAGAAACGCCAGCAGTACGACCGATTTGGTTTCAACGGTCTGCAGGGAGGCTTCGGAGGATTCAGCGGAGGTGGCATGGACATGGATGACATCTTCTCTATGTTTGGTGATATCTTCGGCGGACATTCGGGATTTGGGGGATTCGGAGGCTTTGGCGGAGGAGGCGGAGGTAGCCAACAGCGCGTGTATCGCGGTGGAGACCTCCGACTTAAAGTGAAAATGTCGTTGCAAGACATTGCTTCCGGCGTGACCAAAAAGTTTAAGGTGCGCAAGGATGTGGTGTGTACCCACTGTTCGGGAACCGGTGCTGAGGCCGGCTCAACGGCCGAGACCTGCCCTACGTGCAACGGTTCGGGCATGGTGAGCCGTACCATCCGCTCAATGTTCGGCATGATGACCACCCAAAGCGAGTGCCCCACATGTAATGGGGAAGGTACCATAATCAAGAATAAATGTAAGGAATGTCATGGCACCGGCGTAACAAAAGGCGAAGAAGTGGTTGAGATCAACATACCCGCAGGCGTTGAGGAAGGTATGGTAATCAATGTTCATGGCAAAGGAAATGCCGGTCCTCGCAACGGTGTGAATGGTGATATACAAGTGTTTGTGGAGGAGGAAGACAACGATACCTTTGTGCGCGACAAGCAAGATGTCATCTACAACCTCCTGCTCGACTTCCCTACGGCGGCTCTGGGCGGCGAGGTAGAAGTGCCGACGATAGAGGGAAAGAAAATCAAATTAAAGGTAGAACCGGGCACTCAACCGGGAAAAAGCGTCCGTTTGCGCGGCAAAGGACTTCCCGCCGTACAGGGGTATGGCTCCGGAATCGGTGATCTGATTGTCAACATGAGCGTGTTTGTGCCCAAAACCTTGAGCAAAGACGAGCGCAATTCCATTGAGGCAATGCGTGGAAATGATAACTTCAAAGGAGATGTCTCGACCAAAAGGAGTATATTTGAGACATTTCGGAACTATTTTAATTAGGCCTATACAGATAGCGTGATAACCAGTCACGCTATTTGTTTTTACACCAACCAGACGTAAAATGAACTATAAGGAGACCATAGCGTATCTTTTCAATGTTACGCCGGTGTTCGAACATGTCGGGGCATCCGCCTATAAAGAAGGATTAAGCAACACCTTTGCTTTAGATGCACACTTCGACCATCCACACCGAGCCTATCGGACGATTCATGTCGCGGGTACCAATGGCAAAGGCTCCTGCTCGCATACATTGGCCTCTATCTTGCAGGAGGCCGGTTATCGGGTAGGACTTTATACCTCCCCACACCTCATAGACTTCAGGGAACGCATCAGGGTGAACGGCCAACCCATTGACGAACAGCGTGTCATCGACTTCGTTGAACAGGAGCGTTCTTTTTTCGAGCCGCTATGTCCGTCATTTTTTGAGCTGACCACCGCATTGGCTTTCCTATATTTCAAAGAGCAAAAAGTGGACGTTGCGGTTATAGAAGTAGGACTGGGCGGGCGTCTCGATTGCACCAATATCATTACTCCCGAATTATCAATTATTACCAACATCGGATATGATCATACTCAATTCTTAGGCAACACATTGGAGAAAATTGCCTACGAAAAGGCGGGAATCATTAAAGCCGGGGTGCCGGTGGTGATTGGAAAGAATCAAACGGAGACGCGACATATCTTCCAATCTGTCGCAAATGAGCTCCACTCCCCCATCACATTCGCCCAAGATGCTCCAGAGGTAACATCGTCAGAATCTGTTATGACGGGCGGGCGGCGATACGATACGCAGAGCCTTGGCTCCTTGTTCGGCGAACTTAACGGTGACTATCAGCAGCAAAATACGAACACTGTGCTGGCAGCAGTTAAATTATTATCTGTTCCCCACGGCAACTTCACCATTTCACAAGAACATATTCGGCAAGGCATGTCCCACGTGTCTGCCAATACAGGGCTTGCGGGAAGATGGCAAACGCTGCAAGAACGGCCTAAGGTGGTCTGCGATACAGGGCATAACGTGGACGGCTGGACGTATCTTTCCACCCAAATCAAGGCGCAGCCCTGCAAGCAGTTGAGGATTGTTTTCGGTATGGTAGATGATAAAGACATCGATCAGGTGATGCAGATGTTACCCCGAAATGCCGTGTATTATTGGACGCAAGCATCGACCAAGCGCGCCATTCCCGCACATATTGTGGCAGAAAAAGCAGTCAGTCATCATCTCAACGGGCAGGAATATGCTAATGTTTATCAGGCTTATCAGGCTGCATTGGCCGACTCGTGTCCTGATGATTTTATCTTTGTAGGCGGTTCGAATTATATTGTAGCCGACCTTCTGGCCTCCTCTGTAAAAGATAAATAAATACTAATAAGCAGGTATTTATAATTGATTACCATTATATTTACGTCTGTTTTCCAGTCGGGAAGCGTCTTTGCGCCACCCCCTTCATATCCATTTCATCATCGCTTTCCACCCAAACGGTGACGTACGCCGAACGTCGGACGCACGTACACCGGACGCTGTACGCATGTACACCGAACGACGCACGCATGCACACCGAACGGCGCACGTCGCCGCTTCCGCCTGATGGCAGAGCCGGAACGATGTTCTGGAAGCGGCTGTCAAGGCGTTTTTTGATGCTCTTGAAACGCTTAGGACAATATTGATTATTATTGATTATAAGGAGAAAAAGCGAAAGGGCACATAAACCATTTTTAACACGGACGGTCATATCTTTTTTCTTGTTTTGTTTTGCGGTTATCGTTTATTTTTATTTATTTTGCAGATATAAGATAACTAAAAACTTATTGATATGACTAACACAACTGAAACGCACAACATCTGTGGCCTGAAAAGGGAAGATTTTCAGGCCACTATAGACGGCAAAAATACCGATCTCTTTATTTTAAAGAACAGCAACGGCAATGAAGTTGCCATAACCAACTATGGCGGAGCTATTGTCGCCATCATGGTTCCTGACAAGAATGGCATGAGATCCAATGTTATTCAGGGGCACGACAATATTCAAGATACCATCAATTCACCGGAGCCTTACCTGTCGACACTTATCGGACGCTATGGCAACCGTATTGCCAAAGGTCGCTTCACACTGCATGGCAAGGAGTATTTCGTTCCAATCAATAACGGCCCCAACGCCCTTCATGGTGGGAAACGCGGTTTCAATGCCCGCGTGTGGGATCCGGAAGTGATGAACGAACGTACCTTAGTGTTGCACTATGTGGCTCCATACGGCGAGGAAGGTTATTCCGGCGAGCTGAAGACCACGGTCATTTATACATGGACAGACGATGATGAGTTGCAGATTGACTATTTAGCTTTCACCAATAAGAAGACCATCATCAATCTCACACATCATGCTTTCTTCTCGCTTTCCGGCATTGCCAATCCTACTCCAACCATCGACAACCTCATCTGTGAAATCAATGCCGATTATTATCTTCCTATCGACGAGACGTCAATCCCTACCGGAGAGATTCGCTTTGTAAAGAATACACCGTTCGATTTTACTACTCCCAAGGCTGTCGGTAAAGATATTGATGCCGACGATGAGCAAATCAGGAATGGGCACGGTTATGACCATTGCTACGTGCTCAATAAGAAAGAGGAGGGCGAGTTGAGCTACGCAGCTAAGATTACAGAACCCGTAAGCGGCAGAACGATGGAGGTTTATACCACCGAGCCGGGTGTGCAGCTCTACAGCGACAACTGGGCAGACGACTACAAAGGACAGAACGGCGCAACATTCCCACGCCGTTCAGGCATCTGTTTCGAGTGCCAGCACTTCCCTGACACACCCAATCACCCTTACTTTCCCTCTGTTGTGCTGGAGCCCGGAAGACAATACAAACAGAAAACCATCTATCGTTTCGGTATAGAATAAATATATAAAGAGGGAGGATGTAAATGCCGGCAGAATGGCATTTGCATCTTCCCTTTTTGCATTACAATTGAAATGAATCAATAAAATCAAATAAACAATGGAACAAAATCAAAACAAACAGGGCAACCTCATTGCGATTATCACAATGATGTTCCTTTTCGCCATGATCTCATTCGTGACGAATCTTGCAGCACCAATCGGTGTTATCTGGGGTAATAACTATTCATGGGCAGGCATGATGGGTAACATGATGAACTTCTTGGCTTACCTCTTCATGGGTATTCCCGCCGGAAAGATGCTCATCAAGTATGGTTACAAGAAGACTGCCGTCATCGCTTTGGCCGTTGGTTTCATCGGAATCTTTACCCAGTATCTGTCAAGCATCGTGGGTGGCGACACCACAGTGTTCACCGCACAAGGCCAGCCCGTGCTGCTCAACTTCATTATTTATTTGCTCGGCGCATTCATCTGCGGTTTCTCCGTATGTATGCTCAACACCGTTGTAAACCCCATGCTCAACCTGCTTGGTGGTGGCGGAAACCGCGGTAACCAGCTCATTCAGACCGGTGGAACCCTAAACTCACTTGCAGGAACCCTAACTCCCCTCTTTGTAGGTGCACTTATCGGTCAGGTTACTCCCAAGACAGCCATGTCGGACGTCACCCCGTTGCTCCTTATTGCCATGGGCGTGTTTGCCGCTTCATTCATTATCCTTTCATTCATCAAGATTCGCGAGCCACAAGAAAACGTGAAGACTACCGTTCTGGAGCATTCGCCTTTGGCTTTCCGCCATTGCCTGCTCGGCGTGATTGGCATCTTCTTCTATGTGGGAATCGAGATAGGTATCCCCTCACAGATTACTTTCTATTTGGCCAAACCACTGAATGAAGGCGGTGTAGGCTTAGAAAACGGTGCAGCCATTGCCGGCGCCATAGCAGCCATCTACTGGCTTCTGATGCTTGTCGGCCGCTTCTGCAGCTCACTGCTCAGCGGCAAGATCAGCACAAGAACACAGCTCACCGTAACCACTTCTACTGCTATCGTCCTCCTGCTTATTGCCATCTTCACTCCAAGCAGCATAACCATATCAATGCCCGGCTATAGCGTTGCTGACGGCTTCAGCATGTTTGAAGTTCCCACCAAGTGTCTCTTCATCGTGCTTTGCGGTCTCTGCACCTCGATTATGTGGGGCGCCATCTTCAATCTCGCCGTAGAAGGACTTGGCAAATACACAGCATCTGCATCCGGCCTGTTCATGGCCATGGTTGTAGGTGGCGGCGTGATGCCTCTCATCCAGAACCTTATTGCGGGTAGCGTTGGCTACATTGCCAGCTATTGGCTGGTTATCGCCATGCTCGCTTATCTGCTGTTCTACGCACTTGTCGGCTGCAAGAACGTCAACCAAGATATTAAAATTGACATCGAAGATCCAGTTATTAACCTCTAAACTCAAGAAATTATGGACATAGAAAAAGTAAGAAGCCGCTTTATCAAACACTTTGATGGCAAGACAGGAAATATCTATGCTTCTCCCGGCCGTATCAATCTTATAGGTGAGCACACCGACTACAATGGTGGATTCGTATTCCCCGGAGCTGTAGATAAGGGGATTATGGCCGAAATTCGACCCAACGGGCAACAGACCTGCAATATCTATTCCATTGACCTAAAGGATATGGCACACTTCAAGATCGACGATCCTGTAGGACCAAGTGCCACATGGGCTAAATACATCTATGGCATCGTGCAGGAGATGAAGGCTCTTGGCGTAGATATAAAGCCATTCAATGCCGCTTTCGCCGGTGATGTTCCATTAGGGGCAGGCATGTCATCAAGTGCAGCTCTGGAGAGTTGCTTCGCTTTCGCACTCAACGACTTGTTTGGTGACAATAAGGTGTCCAAGTGGGATCTCGTACTTGCCGGACAGGCTACAGAACACAAATATGTAGGCGTAAACTGCGGTATCATGGATCAGTTTGCCTCTGTTTTCGGCCAGCAAGGCAAGCTCATGCGCCTCGACTGTCGCAGCAGAGAGTTCGAATACTTCCCATTCGACCCCAAAGGTTACAAGCTCGTTTTGCTCAATTCTAAGGTTAAGCATGAGCTGGTAGGTTCACCTTATAACGACCGTCGTAACTCCTGCGAGAACGTGGTGAAAGCACTGGCTACACATTTCCCCGACAGAAAATTCGAAACCTTACGCGATGCGACATGGGATGACCTTGAGGCCGTAAAATCAGAGGTGTCTGCGGAAGACTACACCCGTGCCCACTTCGTGCTGGGTGAGGTCGACCGCGTATTGGCAGTGAGTGATGCTCTCCAGAAGGGCGACTACGAGACAGTAGGACAAAAGATGTTCGAGACCCATTACGGGCTAAGCAAGGAGTATGAGGTTTCGTGCGAAGAACTCGACTTCCTCAACGACTTGGCCAAGTCTAATGGCGTTACAGGCAGTCGTATCATGGGCGGCGGCTTCGGTGGTTGCACCATCAACCTCGTGAAAGACAAGCTCTACGACAAGTTTATCGCTGACGCCAAAGAAAAGTTCAACGCCAAATACGGGCACGAGCCGGAGGTAATCGACGTAGTTATCGGTGATGGCTCACGCAAAATTTGCTAACTGAACATAACTCGATAATATCTAATAAAAAGGTCTGCTACAATTCATAGCAGACCTTTTTAGTTGTTTAGGAATATTGCAGATGCAGGAACTCTCGTGGGAATTACTGCATATCATAGACCACCTGCATGAGCTTCTTGCCCAACGCGTCGGCTTCTTCCATAGTCGATGCCTCGCTATACACACGGATGATAGGTTCTGTGTTACTCTTGCGCAGATGCACCCACTTGTTGGGGAAGTCGAGCTTCACACCGTCGATATCGGTCACTTGCACGTCGGTTTCCTTGCCATACAGCTCTTTTACCTTTACCAAGATGGCATCTACATCGGTAGATGCAGTGAGGTCAATGCGGTTTTTGGCAATGAAATAGTTGGGGAACGTAGCACGAAGCTGGCTTGCCGTCAACTTCTTCTGTGCCATGCTGCTCAAAAAAAGACCAATGCCCACGAGGGCATCGCGACCATAATGGCTCTCGGGATAAATCACACCGCCATTGCCTTCGCCACCAATCACAGCGCCCACTTCTTTCATCTTTGTGGTGACATTCACCTCGCCCACTGCAGATGCGTAGTACTTACCACCATGCCTCTCCGTCACATCGCGCAACGCACGGGTCGAACTGAGATTGCTCACCGTGTTTCCTTTCACATGATCAAGGATATAATCGGCCACGGTGACCAGCGTATATTCCTCGCCGTACATCTTGCCGTCTTCCTGAATAAAGGCCAGACGATCGACATCGGGGTCAACGACGATACCCAAATCATACTTGCCATCGGCACAAGCCTCCATGATACCCCCAAGATTCTTCTCTACAGGCTCGGGGTTGTGGGCGAAGTCGCCGGTAGGTTCGCCGTAGAGCATAGTATACTTTACGCCCAAAGATTCAAACAATCTCGGCAGTATCACGCCGCCAACAGAATTAACTGCATCGGCCACTACCTTGAAATGGGCATTCCTTATGGCTTCAACATCCACCAAATCGAGTGCAAGCACCGACTCGATATGGCGCTTGTCGAAGCTGTTATCCTCCGTATAGGTCCCCAGATGATCCACATCAGCATAGTCGAAAGCCTCTTTCTCAGCAATGTCGAGCACCTCGGCACCATCGTCCGCCGTGAGAAACTCACCCTCGCTGTTGAGCAGTTTTAAGGCGTTCCACTGACGGGGGTTATGGCTTGCGGTAATGATGATACCTCCATCGGCACCTGTCCAGCGTACGGCCAGCTCGGTAGTGGGGGTTGTAGCAAGTCCTATATTCACGACATCATAGCCCATACCCATCAGCGTGCCGCACACCACGTTCTTCACCATCTCGCCGGAGATGCGTGCATCACGCCCCACAACAATCTTGTTGCTGCCCTCTTTGGTGTTGCGGCGAATGAAAGTGGCATAGGCCGAAGTAAATTTTACGATATCCAGCGGGTTCAGCGTATCGCCCGCAGAGCCTCCGATAGTGCCACGGATGCCCGAAATAGACTTAATTAAGGTCATATCATTTAGCTTATAATACCTTTCTGTTATCGCCCCTTCTCAAACGTAATGTCATAAAGACAGGGGTAAACGCCCGATGTGGCGTAGGTTTGTCCCTTATCGTGAGGCACGATGAGGCGCACACGGGCAATCTCATCGGTTGCTGAGGCAGGGCGCCCCACCTTAATGAATGTGAGGGGTACGAGCCAACCCTGAGGAACCGACGTAGAACCGTAAGCCAGATACATGATGCTGGAATTTTTATCGAAAAACCCTGTGAAAGTACCGGAACTGTTGGTTACCGACATCACTTCGGGAGTCGAAGCGAAGTAAGCCGAGTACATGTTAGACAGCTGGATGGAGTCGCCAAGCATGTTACGCTCTGTGAAACGGCAGAGCACATTGGTGGTCTCACCGCTCTTGATACGACTTCCACACCCCTTGCGCACCACCTGCATATAGACACCGGACGACTCGAACAGCACCCACTCGTTCTTACTCACATCAGTAGAGGTATCGTTGGCCAAGAATTGCTCTTCCGAAATCACGGTCACGGCAGAATCGACAAGATACTTCGAAATGACAGAGCGCTCGCGGTTCTTCTGATCGGCGTATGTCTCACTGTTATTACAGGCTACGAAGGCAGTTGCACCAATGAGAAACAGGCAAAAATATATCAGTTTTTTCATAACTCTATTGAAACTTAATGGTGCAAAGGTAGAAAAAAGATTGCACTATCATGCGACCACTACTATAGTTTTAAAGATTATTTACTATGTCGTGCCGACGCGATTTTCCTTTTAGCGAATGATTTCCGAATCACGATGGTCAAGGATACCCTGCACGGCAACTCGCCCATACTACTTCTTCAATTCTGCCGCATAAAACTTGATGGCCTCACGCGTAATGCGCTCCGCCTCATCCATCGAGCAGTCCAACTGGCCACCACTGGCATTGAGATGGCCACCGCCATTGAAAAATCGCTTGGCCATATCCTCCACTGAGAAGTCATCGACCGAGCGCAGACTCACCCATATCTTGTTATCCACCCGATCATCCTCGCGCAGCGATATCGATACCTTCATGCCTTTGATACGCAGCGGTTCGTTCACCAATCCTTCGGCATCGCCACGGATGAAATGATAATCGCGCATGTCCTCGCGTGTCATGGTATAGTAGGATGCGTGCAGGTCGTCGAACACATTGAGCTTCTGCGACATGAGATAACCGCGCAGGCGGATAGCCCATTGGCTATAATTGTTGTAAACGTTGCGATAAACTTTATCCTTGTCGAAGTTTTTGGTGAGCAACTGGCAGATGATGAAGAACAGCTCCGGACGGCTGGAGTTGTAAGTGAAACCGCCCGTATCGGTCATCATACCGCAATAGATGGGAACCGCAAACTTCGTGGTGAGCTGCTCGAAACCGCCCAACTGCCACACCACACGGAACACAATCTCCGACGTGGAACTCAGTTCGGGATGCGACACCATCAGGTCGGCCTGCACCGTAGGAGCAAGATGGTGGTCTATCAGCACCTTCTTGCCCCCGCTGCCCACCAGCACATCTTCCATTGCCTCCACGCGATTGGGCGCATTGAAGTCGAGGCAGAACACAAGGTCGGCTTCAGCAAAGAGCTTCTCCACTGCTGCCGTATGCTTATCATAGCGCACGATACGCTCGGTCTTGGGCAGCCACGCCAAGAAATCGGGGTAAGCATTGGGCATCACCACCGTGGCTTCCTTGCCATAATGAATCAAGAGATACTCTGCCCATGCCAGACTGGCACCCAGAGCATCGCCGTCGGGGCGCGAATGCCCCACTATCACTATACGGTCAGACGAGGAAATCAGCCTATTCAAGGCCGCAGCCTGCTCGTCTGTCAATAAGTTCAAATCCATAATTGGAGGCAAAGTTACAAAAAAGATTACATACCAGCGGACTGAAAATCGCGGAATTTTACATCCTATCCTTAAATGGAGCAAGCATATCATACACCCGCTTCAGTTCTGCAGGGTCGATGGTTTGTTCCACAAGCTGTTGGGCAAAGGCTCTCATCCGCTTGGATTCCGGCGTGCGCAGATACCTCTCGTCCAGACACCATGTACCCAGACGCAGGCGGTCGAGCGCATCTGCATCCTTGAACACATGATACACCTCCAGCCATCTCTCCGTATCATCGCCGGCATGGCGCACGATGTAATCGTCGCCCAGCTTGTCGTCGCGGTCGTGAAACCTCATGGCCACATAAGCCTCGGGCATAAATGCAAGGCCTCGCTTTTGGCAGAATGCCTTATAGTAATCAGCCGCTCTGCCGCCATGCCCCACGTCCAGATAGTTGTCCTTGCGGCGCGTGTCATGGAAAATGGCAGCGTGTGCCAGCGCCGTCATCACCCGCTCTTCCACCCCGCACTCGTGACCGAGCCGCAGGGCGTGCATCAGCACCCGCTCGCAATGCCCCTCTGTGTGGATGTCGATATTACCGGGAATCTCCCAAAACTCCACATGCTCCTCCATGTAATGCTCCCAATAGCGGAACATCTCCTGCACCTCAACCGACTGGGCTCCTATGATCTCTTGTGTAATATTCATCTTGGTTATGATGCCATGGAAGTGGCCGGCACTCACATTGTCATGCGATGTCACAATGCCTTGACATTGCGGTCAAGCCCTTCGGACACCTTTATTATCCCATTTTTCCCGTTTCCAGTTCGTGCTGCAAATACGAAAACACATATCCTGCGCTTTGGTAATACAACAAAGTCTTATCATTAAGCAGCTTCTGGTAGGTTTCAGAATTAAACACTGCACTCAACGCCTGTTCCATAGTCATACCTATATTATTTTCCATCAATTGACTGGCAAGGGCTTTTACCAAATCACTTTTCATTTCTTCCTTTTCCGTCATCGCTTTATGAGACATTTAATAGCTTGTTCTGTTCCAAAGAAATATTGATTGGTAATACCCTTCATATATTTCAGATTTTCTACCAGTGTAGGCATGTCTATGTCGTGATTGTTGTAACGCCATAGCTGTCTCCCTACACGGTCATTGGCTATTGGACCGATAACAATATCGTAGTCATGGACAGGTTCGGTGGTGTTACTATCACGATTGGAAAGGACGAATCTCACTCACTCTTCCGTATAGCCTTCAAAACACTTCACGCGAAGCTGGCCGCCATCAAGGATTTTTTCATCAAAGTCGTATTCTATCACGATCGGCTTACCTCCAAGCAGTTCAACGCGTACAATGGCCATATCTGCCGCTTACACAAGATTATCCGACAAGTAGAAACCTCGCCCAAAGTCTTTGTTTGGCTTAGACCTCTTCAAATCTATTCGGTCGAAGTCCATATTCGTTCCATGATAAAGTATCATTCCAGCCTCCCTCCCATTCTTTTGCACAGCCCGGCTATATCGTCTACCATGCTCTCGAACGACTGGGTATGAACATAGTTGTAGTTCCTGTCTATAAAATCGATACCCTTGAAACGGCTTAGATAGCCAAAGGCTTGCTTTGCCGTGAGCCCGAATCTTCTGCCAAATTCATGGATAAAAATCATCGTCCATTCTAACTTTTCTTCTTTACTGTATTCCATTACATTTCCTCCTTTTTCTATTTACACTTGCAAAAATAGCACAAAAGGACAAGAACGCCCAAGAAAATGGGCAAGAAAATACAAGAAAGCATCTGATAAAAGCCGGGAAAACACCGATGAGTTTATATTACATGCGTTTATGATTTGGTGGGGCAAGGGGCAAACAAACACAACAATACAATGGTGTTTATTTTTACATTATTCGTTTTTTATGTTCGGTATTTTCGCATTTCAACCTCCATCAAACAGAGATGAAAGAGACTGAAATATGGGTTGATTACACAAAATTCAGGTTGTTTTTGGACGAAAATTTTGAGTTGCTTCTGCGATAGCATAGGTTTCGCATCTCCATTTGGCGCTTATCGCAATGCGAAAGCATTGAGATCGCATCGCGATAACTATGGTATCGCGATGCGAAACCTATGCTATCGCAAAAGCGCAAAAACAGATTTTTTGCCCGATTACCATTTTCAAAATGTAACTTTCTGTTTATCAGCAACATACGAAAGCATGTCGATTTTTCACGATTTTCAGGCCAACATTCGGCGATTTGGATCGGGTAGCCGTTTTTTGAGCATGATTGTCAATCCGTTTCAACAAATAAAACGATAAAAAATATCCCCTCCACGTCAACGGCCGATGACCTGAACGTGGAGAGGAAAACAAGGAGGGGCAAGTTAATAATGGCAATTGCCATCTATGCCAATGGTAAAAGCTGTTGTTCCTTTAATTTCTCTTGAAATTCCAGAACCAAGCCGTGCCCCAGTCGCCCGCGCCCGGCTCGCCAGCACAAAGGCGAAGTTCGCCGTCAGAGCACTTCAATATCTGATACACATACTGTCGCTGGTTGCTGTAGTTCACCATGATACCCATCAATGGGATGGTGCCCGAGAAGGTCAGTGTGCCGATGTCCCAGCCGCTCTTCATCACACTGCTGCTGATAGTCACCGTGCCCGTCTCGCCGCGGCTCGTCTTCACGCCGCCGGCACCCAAACCCATGTCGAACCAGCCGCTCAAGCCGTCGTTGGGAAGATTTTTGCCGACAGCCTGCGCGTCAATCTCGGAGGCCTGAACGATCCACCATGTCGGGCCGGTGCTCTCCAAATAGCCGCCGTTACCCCACACGCCATCAGAGGCCGCTTCGTTCCAAGTGTAACGATAAGAGGTGTAGCCGCCATTGCCGTTACCGAAGACAGTTGTGAGGATGGAGTCAAGTTTGGTAAAGTTGTTCACCGTAATCGACTTGGCACTCGACTGCACGGTGGTGCCGTCCTGTCCGTAGGCCACGGCATAATAAGACGCGGTAACCTCAGAGGTGGTATCGGGCAGCACCTGAATGTCGACAACGGTGCCCCTGCCCACGAGGGCGTTGGTAGAAGCGTCGTACACCCAGATGTAGCGGGTCGGACTGGTGTAAACGGTGAGATTGTTGTTGCCTTCGCTCTCCGCCGTAATCTGCAACTCGGAGGTGAGCTGCTCGGAGCTGATGTTGGCTTCTGCCGTCTCGTTATCCGTCAAGGGGTTGCACGAGATAAGCCCGAAGACGGCAATCAGCGCAGCAGGAACTGCAAATAATATTTTTTTCATGTTGACTTTCATTTATAGTTATACTGCAAAGGTTATTTCCAGCCTGTGTATTCAGAGTCGGAACCTGTCCAGCCTTCGTTCTGAACCACACTTCCGATAGACACCTCATTCTCGGGCATTTTCTGGAATCCGGCTGTCGCATTGAAACGAGCCACATAGCCACCGTTGTGGGCAGTGTTCTTATCGGCTTGCCCGCAATAGTAGATGTCGACATTGTTCTGCCGTTCCAATGCAGCGGCAGCGATGTGCCAGCGGCGTATATCGTTCCATCGGGTGCCCTCGAAAGCCAACTCCCAGCGTCGCTCGCGCTGCAAGGCCTCAAGCGTGTAGGTCGAGATGGCGGAAAGCCCTGCACGTGCACGCACCTGATTGATGCCACTCACGTCCTCTTTCAGCTCCGACTGCATGAGCAGCACATCGGCAAAACGGATGAGCACGAGGTCGTGAATGTTGTTGAGCTGCATATTCTCTGAGCCCTGTTTCCAACCTGTAGTGCCATACATCAGGTTCTCGAAGCAGGCAGTGTAGGTACTGTCTTCCTTGATGGCCGTGATGGGTGAGAGTTTCTTGCCGTAATAGTCGGTCTCCTGCACGAAGTCAGCCCATCCGCCACGGGTATAGTCAGGCAGGTCGTTCGTGTTCTGAATAGAGGCATCACGACGCATATCGCTTGGTTCGGCGCTGGTCCAGTCGGCCACCAGATTGGGTGCTACAGGCCCTGCACCCCATCCCTGCCCGAAGGGGAAGGTTTTGGCGTAAGCCTGACCGCCGCGCATACCGAAGTGGAGTGCATAGCCATTGGCATAACCGATAGTGGTCGACCAGTCGGCCAGCTTGTTGAACTTGATGGCAAACATCGACTCGGGGTTGATGGCATTGTCATCTTCCACCCACTTCAATCCCTTCCCTGCGGTATAGGAATAATCCTCTACGGTATACTTATTCGTATAAGCCCAGAGGTTGCGGAAGTCGGGTACGAGGGAGTAACCGGAGTTGTTCACGCAATCGTCAATAAGATCTATCACCATGCTCTTGGTCAGCGTGGTGCTGTCGGGCAACACCACCTCGGTGAGCGGATTGTACGTAGTGCTGGTCAGATTGGCGATAGAGGAGCCGTTGCAGTAGAAACCCGTATAGAATAACCAAGCACGCCCCAGCATGGCCTCAGCGGTGTACTTGTCGACATGGCCTGTGGTCAGCCTTTGACTGGGCATCGTAGTGGCCGCCGTATAGAGGTCTTGCAGGATCTGCCCCCACAAGGTGGTCACGTCGCCCGAAGGCACTGTCTTGTCGCTTGGCACAGTTATCAATGGCACATTGCCATACATGGAGGCCAACTCATAGTGGTAGAAAGCACGCAAGAAGAGTGCCTCGCCCATAATCTGCGCCTTCTCAGTGTCGGTCAACGTAGCGTTGGACAGCGTTTGTATGAGTGTGTTGGCACGGTTGATACCTTGATAACGGTATATCCAGAAGTGGTCGGTCATGTTGGTGTTATAGTTTGCGATGAGATCCATGGCCTGCATCAGCTTGTCGTTGGTGCCTCCACCGCCCAGCTGATCGTCACTGGCCAACATGGCATAATAGTGGAACGACTCCTGCGGATAAGCACTCACCGCGTTCAAATTCTGATAGACACCAGCCAATACTTCCGTGGCATTATCCGCGGTGACGGGGAAGTTTGTCGTAGAGCGTTCGGTTATATTCTCTACATTATTGATGTCGCAGGAGGTCAAGCTACCTGCCATCATCAATGCTGCACTGATCAAATATGTTATCTTTTTCATTGTGTTGCCGGATTTAGAATTTAACATTAACGCCTATCAGATATGTGCGCGGCTGTGGATAATTGCCCACATCAACGCCCGTTACCCAAGGCTCGTCGCTATTAAGCGCCATACCGTTCTCCGGATCCATGCCTTTATAGCCGGTGATGGTGAAGAGATTCTGAGCGGTGAGATAGAGGCGGAGCTGTGCAAACGGACAAGTTTTCCACAGCTTCTTGAAGTCGTAGCCCAGTGTGATGTTCTGCATGCGGAAGTAGTCGGCATTCTCTATATAGATATCGGAGACGGCCTGCCAGTTCACGCCCGTACCTCCTGTCTCAAGAATAGGATACTTATTGGACGTTCCTTCACCGTGCCAGTAGGTGAACACCTCCGAAGTGTAGTTGTCTTGAGAAGCTGTGGGGTTGCGATAGCTACGTGCTACCTGCTGCCCGAGGGCGGCATAGCCGGTGAGCGAAAGGTCGAAGCCCCTGTAGCCGAAGTTCAGCGATATACCCATCGTCACGTTAGGATTAGGGTCGCCAATGTTGGTCTTGTCGTCGGAATTCACCACGCCATCACCATTGGTATCGACAAACTTCAGGTCGCCCGGCTTCAGGCTGGTGCCCTGAAGGGAGTTGGCTGCACTGCCACCGCAGTTTTCTGCGATATACTGCGCCAGATCTTCCTGATTCTGAATCACGCCGGCTGTCTTGTAACCATAGAAATAACCAATGGGCTGCCCTACTTCAAAACGAGCCATGTAGCCGGTGTTCTGCCCCAAGAGGCCGTCGCCACCATCATAATATGTCTTTGAACTGTTGATCTTGGTTACCTTATTGCTATTCACGGCTATATTCCAGTTGACGCCGTATGTGAAGTCCTTACCGATGTTGTCTTGCCAGTTTAAGGCGAGCTCGATACCTGTGTTTCGCACCGTACCGGCATTCTTCAGTTCCGTCTGGAATCCTGTCGTCGGAGCAACGGGCACATCAAGCAGCAGGTCTTTGGTCTTCTTGTAATACCAGTCGAAGTTCACACCAAGCCGACCGCCAAAGAGACGCGCATCAAGGCCGAAGTCGGTCTGTTCGGAGGTTTCCCACGTCAGTTCTTCGTTGCTCAGACGTGCCGGGCTGGCACCTTGCGTGTAACCGTTCTTGTTGTTATTGAACGAATAATTGGAGTAATCGTCATACGCAAATGTGGCTTGGTAGCCAAAGGCATCTACGTTACTCTTGTTGCCGTTCTGTCCCCAGCTGGCACGAAACTTCAAATAATCCATCCAATTGGAAACAGATTGCATGAACTTTTCGTTGGAAATTACCCAGCCGGCGGAGAAGGAGGGGAAATAGCCCCAACGGTGCCCGGGGGCGAAAAGCGAAGAACCGTCAGCACGGATGATGGCGGTAAACATGTAGGTCTCGTTGTAATCGTAGTTGATACGGCCGAAATAGGACATGCTGCGCGTGTCGCTGTAAGGCGTGCCCGTCACGGAGGCCGCATTGGTACGGTCTTTTGTCAATGTGAGATAGGCGTGTGAGAAGTCGCCGAAGATACTGGTGGTGGAAACACCGGATATCGATTCGCCGAAATCGGGCTTCGATTCGCCATACTCCGTACCTATCAGCGCGTCGAAGTGGTGCTTCTCGGCCACGTTGAACTTATAATTAAGGGTGTGCGTGGTGCTCCATCCCCAACCCAGTCCGGCCTGCTGCGTCACTTTGTCTATGGTGCGGAAGCCGTCGGCATTGGTCTCGTTGGCACTGTATACACCCAGATAACTGCGCCACGACCATGAGCTTTGGTTATAATTGAACTGACCGCGATACTTCAGATTCTTGATGGGCTGTATCTCATAGTAGCCCACTGCCGTCAGGTTGAAGTTACGGCTCTTATTGTTGGCACTCTGGGAATTTATCAAAGAAAGGATAGGATTCTTGGTGTAAGAACTGTAGTTCTGCCAACCGTCCGTGCCTGAAGCTTGGATGTCAGCCCAGTTGAAATACCCGCCATTGGAATTATACAATGGCACGGCCGGATTGGCACGAATCATATTAGACAGCTCGTTGCTATACTGGTTTCCAATTTGAAGTCCCTGACTCTGGATGTGGGCGAAGTAAAGATTTTCGCCAAACTTCACCACATCCAACCCTTGTTCGTTGCGATAGATGACGTGCTCGGAATTGAGACGCAACGTGAAACGACGATAGTCCGACTTCACAATGTTGCCGAACACACCGTCCTGATACTGATAGCCCACACCCGTAGAGAATGTGCTGCGGTCTGTTCCACCCGTGACGTTGAGCGAATGGCTCGTCGTCACGGCATTCTTGTTGCGCAACAGCTCCAGCCAGTTGGTGCCGCTGTTACTGCCGTTGTTATAGGCTGTCAGGAGATCGGCGTCGATATACTTCGACCAGTCCCACAGGGTAGCACCCGTATTGAACTGTGCCTGATTGATTACGTCCATATACTCCTTAGCAGTGAGCAGGTCGGGCATGCGATACACGTTCTGCCATCCCATGTAACCGTCGTAAGAAATCTGCACCTTGCCCTGCTTACCCTGCTTGGTCGTCACCAGAATAACGCCGTTGGCAGCCGCACTACCGTAGATGGCGGCCGAAGCGGCATCCTTCAACACGTCGATGCGCTCGATGTCGGCAGGATTCAGATTGGCTATATCGCCACCCGACACACCATCGATCACATACAAAGGCTTGGTGTCGCCATTCGTACCCGCACCACGGATAGAAATCTTGAAACCGTCGCCCGGCTGACCGGATGCGGCCTGAATGTTCACACCGGGGCTCTGGCTCTGCAGTGCACCCAGTACCTGCGTGGTGTTCATCTTGGCAATATCGTCGCCCTTTACCTCCACCGTGGCGCCGGTTACCAGCTTCTTTTTCTGAACACCATAACCCACAACCACCACTTCGTTGAGCGAATTATCCTCCTCTTTCAGGTTGATGTTGAGAGTATTCTGATTGCCTACCGCGACCTCTTGAGTCTGATACCCCACATAAGTCACAACAATTGTTGCACCGGGATTAACGTTGAGAGAGAAATTACCGTCGATGTCGGTAATCGTTCCGTTACTCGTACCTTTTTCCATGACCGTGGCACCGATAATCGGGCCGTTAGGATCATTGACGGTACCTTTCACTGTCTTTTGTTGTTGAACGTTTTGGACTGATGCCTTCTCTGCGGCAGCGTGTGCAGCCGGAGAGTATACAACACCAAGTGCCGTGCACGCCCCTGCCAACAACAAGGTCTTTCTGAAATCAACTTTCATACTTCAGCATTTTAGGTTATTAGTTACTATTCTGATTGGTTATACTTCCGAATTGGCTTATAGACCACACCTTATTAAAATAAGAGCGCCTATCTGTTATCGCTGTGATTACATAGCCTCCGTAAGATATGTTTGCAAATTTATCACAAATTTAGCAAACATAATAACACTTTATTGCTTGTTATTAACACTATATTGTTATTTTGGAAATTCCTCATCCATCATGCTTGTTTTACCTAATAGTTTTCGGCAATTACGAATGCATTGCTTAACCACCATTAGCTCAATATCATGCCACTGGCATCCCGTTGAAATGCCGGCGTACACCGTACGCCACACGCACGTACACCGTACGCCGCACGCACGTACACCGTACGTCGTGCGCATGTACGGCGTACGGTGTACGATGGCTGCACATGCTGACGGGCTGCCCGTCGCGATGCACCGGCAATGGGGAAAGCCGCAAATCGAGACATCAGAATGCATAAACGAACAGGCCTCCGGCATGGGTTGCTTGTCACAACTCCCTGCCGGAGGCCTGTCGTCATAGCTGCATCAAGTAGTAATATTCACTTGGCAGATACACTATTTTGTCATTTTACGATGCTTTTAATCCAACTAAACATCTCGTTTAGGGCATAGTCGCCACTGTGAGGACGATTCCATGGCAACTTGAAATTGACGTCCTTGCCGCTGTTCTTCAGCTTGGTAGCCAAATTGATAGGCACGGGGAACGCAGTGTCGCGGTCGCGCGCACCATGCCGGATGTACCAGTGCGGCGCCACAGTGCTATGAGCATCGCCGATGAAGTCCATCGGATTGAGCAGGTACACATTCTCTTTGATCCCTTCGGTCAGCGTTGCACCTGTCTTGGCAGCAGCCCAAGGCGTGAAGTTCACGTCCGAGCCCTGCTCATTGCCAAACTCGCCATTCTCGCCGCTGGCATCGGCACCGTCCACGTTATAGCTGTCGAAGGCCGGCACGCCCTTCAATGCCTGCGTGCTCACCACATAGTTCAGATACTTAGACATATCGAGATCGGTGATGTATTCGCCCACCCGCTTCTGTCCGCCACCACGGCGCATCATGGCAGGCATCCCGCCATCACCGGCCGGGGCACCCGCAGGCATGCCCACGCCGCCGTTGACTGGGGCTTGGAAGGCAGCCTCGCTGCTGAAGGTGAAGCCAATGGTGTCGGGAATGTCGGCACCTGCATCCTTAGCCTCCTGTGCAGCGTTGATGATAAACTGCCTGACATAGGCCAAGTAGTTATCAGCCGTCAGCGGTGTGCCATCGTCTTTCTTCAGATTCAGTGAATTGATATAGGCAGGAAACTGAGCGGCCAGTTCTTTGGTCAGCGCACGCTTACTCTCACCAAGCGACTTGCGGCTGTCGGTCTCGCCATAGAGCCATTCGTAGGCCATGTCGGCATGAGCGAGGTCGGTGATGGGGCAGAAACAAACCGCTGCGAACACATCGTCGCGCTCGTCGGCAGCCCCCATTGCCTTAAGATATTTGTCGTAGACGGAGTTATTACCCGTCGCCCCCATCAGTGCCGACATCGCGCCGCCGGCACTCGTGCCGTCGGTAATGATCTTATCGGCATCGCCGGGAATCTCCTTGTCGAAGTGACGCAGATAACGGATAGCCGCCTTGAGATCAAGCAATGCTTTAGGTGCCCGACCGGTATAGATGGTCTTCTTGCCCTTAGTTATGGTTGAGTTGCGGCCGCGGCTGCCGGGAATAGCCAGCACATAGCCCTCCTGCAAGGCGCGTCCCGACGCATCGCCGGCCTGCGGATATGTAGCCTCCGACGCCATATACCCACCCACGTAGGTACGCAGAAAGATGGGTGTCTGCGGAGTGGCGCCCTCAGGAACGAAGATGTTCATGTACTGATAGGTAGGATCCTCCACGTTGGTCACAAAATACAACTTGGTATAAGCAGTGTATTTCACCACCTCGCCGTTGGGCATAGTCAATGTTGCCGCCTCGCCCTTACTGCTATCGAAAGTCAAAGCCGGCTCCGTTTTCTTGGCTTGTGCGCAGAACACGCATGCAGCCATTGCTGTTGCTAAAATTGTTTTCTTCATATTCATTTGTTTGAAGATAAGTTAATACTCACAAATTGCCGGTCTCCTGCCGACAAATCATATAAAACGGAGCTTAGTTCTGGTCTTGTCAAGACCGCCGGTTTCTACCAAAACCTGTCATTGGACGATGCACACGGCCATCAGTTTAAACGTTCCGGACTGCTTTTAACAATCCTTAAACTATTTGACACAAGACTGAAAACAGAGATAAAACCCACCACGGCAAGCATACGCCTCTTTAGTAATAAAAGTTGCGTTCCGACCTATCGTTTGTTGAATAAATTCTGAAAAAACGAATCGGAAATGAATGTTGAAAGAGAAAAATAATCGTTCTGTTTTGTCAAGAAAGCATCAATTCTTGGTCGAAAATTTTGTGAAGAGCTTGCGATAGCTATGCTTTGGCTCTCCCATTTGATGCTTATGGCGATGCGATCTCAATGGTCTCGCGTCGCGATAACTATGCTATCGCCATGCGAAACCTATGCTTTCGCAATGCCCGGAAATCAAGAATTTCGAACCATCAGACTATTATTTTTATAACTCATTGATAATCAGAACAAAGCAAAAGCATACCGATTTTTTGCGATTTTCAGGCCATTTTACCATGATTTTGCAAAAATGCCTGATTTTTTAAGGGCAGTGTTGATTTGTTTCAGCATGATTTTTTTTGACATAAAATCCATTCCGACATCCTTTTCCTCTGCGTGTCATAAGGCCGTTTGCTTCATTCACGCCTTAGAAACTATATGAGAATCCGAGAGAGATATACTCCTTGAACTGGAAATACCCATGCTTACCGTCGCGTGTAGTACTGTCGTCGAACCGAGGATAAATGAAGAGCTTGGTAGAGATATACCTGTTGAACTGGAAGGTGAACGTGTTTTCCCATTCCAACTCCGCCCGACCATAAGTGGTATAACCATAGAGGCGGGTCTGCCAAAGTATGTTGTCAGAGAATTTCCACTTCATATCGACGGTGAATAGCGAACCGAAGTCGTGGAGCGAATGCCTGCCCTCGTCAAGACCATAGCGTGTGGACAGTGCCAGACGACCCACATATTTGAAGTTGTAAGCCACGGGAGCCAAGTGGATGGTACCCGTAAGGCGGTTTTTAAACCAATCCACAGTGTAGTCCATACCCAGAGAGACGTTGATGTTGAGGGGTGAGAGGAAGTCGGAGATCACGTTATCAGTGTTGGTAGTATAGTTGCGCATGAACTGTGTGTAGGTGATAAGCTGAAAGGTGTAATACCACTTCTTGGTGGCCTGCAATCCTAATTTGCCGGTGTAACGGATGAGGTCTTCCGAGTTTTTGATGCTGTGCACCGAGTCGCTCTTTGTGGTTTGCAAGCCAATCTTGAGTTCCAACTTATTGTCCCACTTCACTTTCTGCTTGTTGTTATAGTTGGCCTCGAATGTTGCCGAACCCGTCATCGAATAGTTGCTCTCGCCACCTTTATACCAATTGCCCGAGATATAGTTTTGCAAGAACTGCAGATAGTAATCGCCGGCGTAGGTCCAAAAATTGGGTTTGAGCACCACCATGTCGATAGCAGCAGGCGCTATCTCTTGGGGCAACAGTTCCTCTACGTGTACCTGCGGCTGATTGACCACGGTGGCAGGAGCCAATATGGGGCCTACTTCTTCGAGCCGAGTTTCGGTGTTGAGCACCATGTCGGGACGATGCAGATAGATATCGAGCAGGTGAGAATCGGTGTCGGACAGAAAGTCGTCGAGCGAGAAAGCATGGTGCGCCACACTTTTATAGAAAGTAAGGGGAAGAAAAAGGGCGGCTTTCTCCTCCTCCATGAGCAGATTGGGGGCTTTCACCTCGGGGCGGAAAAGAGAGTCGCCAAAGAGTTTCAACGAGTCTCCATAATGCTGCAGGGAGTTTCTGGGGCTTATGCTGTATAGTCCGCGCTGGGCACGAGTATTGGTTTGGGCTAAACCGCACATGCTCCACAGCACCAGTAAGACCAATAACGCGCTCTTGACTTTCATTTCTTGTTTCATCTTATTTACGGAATCGGAGGCCTATCTTTCAGTTTGTTTTTGCCTGCAAAGTTAACAATATTTACACAAATCAAAGGTATAATCCTGATTTTTATTCCGTTAAGTCCATATTTCAGATGGAATTATGAATTAGAAGTCAGGCATTTCAAATTACAATTACCTCTAATTGCTAATTCTTAATTGCCAATTTGTTGTGCGTATCATAATTTTATACTACCTTTGCAGATATTTATAAAGAACGATTTAACTATCAAAGTTGTGGCAGAAACAAAGTATATTTTCGTTACGGGCGGTGTGGTTTCCTCATTGGGAAAGGGAATTATATCATCCTCTATCGGTAAACTCCTGCAAGCGAGGGGTTATAACATCACCATCCAGAAATTCGACCCGTATATCAACATCGACCCGGGTACGCTCAATCCCTACGAGCATGGCGAATGCTACGTGACCGTAGATGGCATGGAGACAGACCTCGACCTCGGGCACTACGAGCGATTTACAGGCATACAGACCACCAAGGCCAACTCGATGACCACAGGCCGCATTTATAAATCGGTAATCGATAAGGAGCGGCGCGGCGATTATCTGGGCAAGACTATTCAGGTGGTGCCACACATCACAGATGAGATTAAGCGCAACATCAAGCTGCTGGGGCAGAAGTATCATTATGACTTTGTGATTACGGAGATCGGCGGTACGATCGGCGACATCGAGAGCGCACCCTTTCTTGAGGCTATCCGCCAGATGAAATGGGAACTGGGCAGAAATGCGGTGAACGTGCACCTAACCTACGTGCCCTATCTGAAAGCAGCGGGCGAACTGAAGACCAAGCCCACGCAGCACAGCGTGAAAGAGTTGCAGAGTGTGGGTATTCAGCCGGACGTGCTCATCCTGCGTACCGAGAAGCACCTCGACGACGGCATCCGTAAGAAGGTGGCCGCTTTCTGTAATGTAGATTTCAATTGCGTGGTACAGAGCGAGGATATGCCATCAATCTACGAGGTTCCGGTGGCCATGCAGGAGCAGAGGTTGGACGAGGCCATCCTGCGCAAGGTGGGCGAGCCCATCGGTGAGAGACCGCAGTTGGGGCCGTGGAAGGCCTTTCTGGAGCGTCGCAATAAGGCAACGGATGTGGTGAACATCGGATTGGTGGGCAAATATGACTTGCAGGACGCCTATAAGAGCATTCGTGAGAGCCTGTCGCACGCTGCCACCTATAATGATTATAAAATCAAGATTAACTTCATCAACTCAGAGTATCTCACCGAGGAGAATGTGGCAGAGCAGTTGGGCGAACAGGACGGCGTCATGATATGCCCCGGATTCGGTCAGCGCGGCATCGAGGGCAAGATCGTAGCCGCACACTATAGCCGCACCCATGATATCCCGACATTCGGCATCTGTCTGGGTATGCAGATGATGGTGATTGAGTTTGCCCGCAACGTGCTGGGCTATGCCGATGCCAATTCGCGCGAGATTGACGAAAAGACTCCACACAATGTGATCGACATCATGGAGGAGCAAAAGAACATAACGAACATGGGTGGCACAATGCGACTGGGCGCCTACGAGTGCGACCTCAAGCAGGGCACACGCACGTTCGATATCTACAAGCAGGAACACATACAAGAACGTCACCGCCACCGTTATGAGTTCAATAACGATTACCAGAAAGAGTTTGAGAAAAACGGTATGGCATGCGTGGGACGCAACCCCGAGAGCGACCTTGTGGAGATTGTGGAGATTCCGGGGCTGAAGTGGTATATCGGCACGCAGTTTCATCCGGAATATCAGAGCACGGTGCTCAAACCCCACCCATTGTTTGTAGATTTCATTAAAACAGCTATTGAAAATCAGAAAAATAACTAATGTCGGAAGTTAAGAAAGAGGGGGCATGAAGTTTGTTTAAGACATCCACAGGATATTTGCCTTAATCTCTTTAGACCCCTAACTCTTTAACTCCTCAAATTCACTATGGATAAAAATTCACTTATCGGCTTTGCGCTCATCGCAGCGGTCTTGATCGGATTCAGCTGGTATTCCCAGCCTTCAGAGGAAGAACAGAGAGCTCAAATTGTACAGGATTCTATCGCTCAGGCCAAGAAGAAGCAGGCCGAACAGGCGGCAAAAGCTGCGGCTTTCGAGCGTCAGCAGGCAGCAAAGCAACAGGTACAGGAAGATACCACATCGCTTTTTCATGCTTCAATCGGCGGACAAGCGCAAGATGTGGTACTGAAAAACGACAAGGTAGAGCTGACGCTCTCTACCAAAGGTGCACAAGTGACCAAGGCAGTCATCAAGAATTACAAGGATAACTTTTCTAACAGTAACAATGTGACGCTGTTTCAAGGCAATGACCAGAACCTGAACTACACACTGACAACTAAAGAGACTAACATATCGACCAATGATCTCTACTTTGAGGCACAAGATGTGACCGACTCTACCGTGACTTTCACGGCAAGCGCAGGTGCAGGCAAGACCATCACCCTGTCGTATATGTTGGGCAAGAACTATATGCTTCAAATGAAGTTACAGGCCAATGGTATGGCAGGACTCTTTGCACCTAATACCAATACTATGAATATCGACTGGCGGGAGAAGGAACGCCAGCAGGAGAAAGGATTCACGTTTGAGAATCGTTATGCCACCCTCACTTACCACAAGAGCGAGGGCGGTACCGATTATCTGAGCGAGACATCAGAGAAGATTGATGAGCAAATTGATGAGAAGATTGATTGGATTTCATTCAAAACCCAGTTTTTCTCTGCCATCATGATTACCAAGAGCAATTTCGCAGCGAATGCACTCATGACCTCTATCCCTCAGGAGAAGGGTTCGGGGTATCTCAAACAATATGAGGCTAAAGCTAAGGCTTTCTTCGATCCGACAGGCAAAACGGCGTCGGAGTTTGAGTTCTACTATGGCCCCAACGACTTCTGGAAATTACAACATGCAGAGACGGAGAGTACTTTTGGTAAGGATCTGCAGTTGGAGCGTCTCGTGTATTTAGGCTGGCCTGTCATTCGTCACATCAACCGCTGGTTCACCCTGTATGTGTTCGACTGGCTGAGCAAATGGTTCCCCATGGGTGTGGTGCTCATCTTGATCACCCTTTTGCTCAAGGCTATCACCTACCCGATGGTTAAGAGGAGCTACATGAGCTCTGCCAAGATGCGCGTATTAAAGCCCGAGCTGGATAAAGCGACGTCGCAATACGACAAACCAGAAGACCAGATGCAGAAACAACAAGCCATGATGGCAGAGTATGCAAAATATGGCGTGTCGCCTCTCTCGGGTTGTCTGCCCATGCTGATTCAGATGCCCGTCTGGGTGGCAATGTTTAATTTCGTGCCGAATGCCATCCAATTACGCGGCCAGAGCTTCCTTTGGATGAGCGATCTCTCTACTTATGACCCTATCTTTAAATGGAACACAAATATTTGGCTCATCGGCGATCACCTGTCACTGACCTGTATTCTTTTCTGCGCCGCACAGATCATCTACAGCTGGTTTACCATGCAGATGCAGAAAGACCAGATGGTGGGGCAGCAGGCCGAGCAGATGAAAATGATGCAATGGATGATGTACCTCATGCCATTGATGTTCTTCTTCATCTTCAATGATTATTCTTCAGGATTGAATTTCTACTATTTCATATCGCTGGTGATGTCAGCCGCCATTATGTTTGTATTGCGCAGGACGACCAACGACGAGAAATTGCTCGCCATTCTCAAGGCGAGATATAAGGAGAATCAGAGCAATCCGCAGAAGATGAAAGGTGTGATGGCGCGTATGCAAGCTCTTCAGGAAATGCAGCAAAAGCAAATGGAGGAGAACAAGCGCCGCCGCGAAGAACTGAACAATAAGAAGAAAGGATTGTAATAGGGCATGCCCCTGAAGTCCATATAGGCATATATAAATAAGGGAGTTAAAAGAATAATACAAGTCAAATGAGATGATATTGCACATTGGTAACACATCTGCTAATATTCTTTTAACTCCGTATTTTGCTCCCTTCATAATCAATTCAAACAATGAAGAAAATCATCACACTAATCATTGGAGCACTGCTCACCTGTGCTTCATCGATGAATGCACAGACAATGATTGCAAAGAATAACATCTCACTTGATAGCGATCTGATGACACCCGAGGCTCTCTGGGCTATGGGACGAATCGGTGGGACGGCGGTTTCGCCCGATGGTAAGCAGGTGGTTTACCAAGTTAGCTATTACAGTGTAAAGGAAAACAAGAGCCACACCATGCTCTTTATCCAGCCAACCAAGACAGGAAAAAAGATCGCTGCCCCTACTCCACTCACCACCGACGCCAAGAACGAGAGCGACGCGGCATGGATCGAGGATGGCACAAAGATCGTTTTCCTACGCGAAGGACAGGTTTGGAAGATGAATCCGGACGGTTCCGGTCGAGTGAAGTTGACGGATTCGAAGATCGATATCGAGGGGTTTAAGTTCTCTCCCGATGGCAAACATGTAATTCTAATCAAAAGTTTGCCCTCATACGAATCTATCCGGAAGAATCCAGACGACCTGCCCTTAGCCACCGGGCGACTGGTAACCGACCTCAATTATCGCCACTGGGATCACTATGTGGAGAGCGTTGCCCATCCCTTTGTGGCCGATGTGAATGGCAACAGCATCAACGACGGCGTAGATATTCTTGAGGGTGAGCCTTATGAAAGTCCGCTGGCACCTTTCGGCGGCATTGAGCAATTCGATTGGAGCATGGATTCCAAGAACGTGGCTTATACCTGCCGTAAGAAGACGGGCGTGGCTTACGCTATCTCAACCGATTCCGACATCTATCTATACGACATCAGCACGAAGCAGAGCAAGAACATTTGTAAGCCTGAAGGCTATGTTGAACCCGAAATCGACCCATCCAAGAGTATGCGCCATCAGGCCGTGAACCACCAGCCGGGCGATATGCACGTGGGCTACGATACCAACCCGAAGTTCTCGCCCGATGGCCAATTCATCGCATGGCAGAGCATGGCTCGCAACGGTTACGAGAGCGATCGCAATCGTCTTTGTGTGATGAGCCTTGCCACGGGTAAATATAATTACGTCACGGAGAGCTTCGATTCAAACGTAGATGACTATTGTTGGGCGCCCGATTCCAAGACGCTTTACTTCCTCGGCGTATGGCATGCCGTAGAGATGGTATATCAGACCAATCTCAATGGCGAGGTGATGCAGCTCACAGACGGATGGTATGACTACGGCTCTTTGCAGCCTATGGGCAATACCAAACAGCTTCTTGTAACCCGCCACTCATTCCTGCACCCCGACGATCTCTATGTGCTCACACCGAATAAAAAGGAAAGACAATCCGAGGTGTCACAGCTCACAGACGAAAACAAGCACATTTTCGACCAGTTGGCACTGCCCACCATCCAACAGCGTTGGGTGAAGACGACCGATGGTAAGCAGGAATTAGTATGGCTCGTCCTGCCTCCTCACTTTGATGCCAGCAAGAAATATCCCACCCTTCTCTTCTGTGAGGGCGGGCCACAGAGCCCCGTCAGTCAGTTCTGGAGCTATCGATGGAATTTCTTCATTATGGCTGCGCATGGATATGTAGTTGTCGCTCCCAATCGCCGAGGCCTGCCCGGATTTGGCAGTGAGTGGAACGAAGCTGTGAGCCAAGACTGGACAGGTCAGTGTATGCGCGACTACCTGTCGGCCATCGATGATGCTGCCGAGAATCTTCCATTCGTAGACAAGAACCGAATGGCAGCCGTAGGTGCCAGTTTCGGCGGCTTCTCCGTGTATTATCTGGCGGGTCATCACGATAAGAGATTCAAGGCTTTCATCGCCCATGACGGTGCTTTCAACCTTGAATCGATGTATACCGACACCGAGGAGGCATGGTTCTCTAATTGGGAATACGACGACGCGTACTGGAATAAGAATCTCACTGATGCCGCCAAGTGCACCTATGATAATTCTCCCCACAAGTTTGTCGACAAATGGGATACCCCGATTCTCTGCATCCACGGCGAGAAAGATTATCGCATCAACGCCAATCAGGGCTTCGGTGCATTCAATGCCGCCCGCATGCGCGGCATCCCCGCCCAGCTCCTCATCTATCCCGACGAGAACCATTGGGTGCTTAAGCCACAGAACGGCGTGCTGTGGCAGAGAACGTTCTTCAATTGGTTGGACGAATGGCTCAAGCCGCTCTCCTGACCTTATTGTTCCCCGACCATCACACATATTGCAGATATAAAACACGTACATCAACAAATAACGACACATTTCAATAATGACCGAACAAATTAAAACCCTGCGAGACTCTGCCCCCCTGCGCTGGACTGCACTCTTGCTCTTGGCGCTTGCCATGTTCTGCGCCTATATCTTCATGGACATCCTCTCTCCCATCAAGGACTTAATGGCGTCCGAACGTGGCTGGGATTCCACGGCTTTCGGTACCATGCAAGGCTCAGAGACATTCCTCAACGTATTCGTTTTCTTTCTCATCTTCGCCGGAATCATTCTCGACAAGATGGGCGTACGCTTCACGGCCATTCTCTCCGGTGCAGTGATGCTGTGCGGTGCACTCATCAAGTATTATGCTATCAGCGAGAGCTTCATCGGTAGCGGGCTTGACACATGGTTTACCGAAAACCTCAACCATATCCCTGTGTTCGAGCAGTTGGGCGTTTCGCCCTTCTATGAAGGTATGCCGTCATCGGCCAAACTCGCTGCCTGCGGCTTCATGGTCTTCGGTTGCGGTGTCGAGATGGCAGGCATCACCGTGAGCCGTGGCATTGTTAAATGGTTTAAGGGGCGCGAGATGGCACTTGCCATGGGCTCGGAGATGGCATTAGCCCGATTGGGTGTGGCTACCTGTATGATCTTCTCTCCTTTCTTCGCCAAGCTCGGCGGGCATGTTGACGTGTCCCGCTCCGTAGCTTTCGGTGTGATACTTCTCTGCATCGCCCTCATCATGCTGGTCGCCTATTTCTTCATGGACAAGAAGCTTGACTCGCAGACCGGCGAGGCGGAAGAGAAAGAAGATCCCTTCAAGCTCAGCGACCTCGGCAAGATTCTTACCAGCACAGGTTTCTGGTTGGTATCGCTGCTCTGTGTGCTTTATTATTCTGCTATCTTCCCCTTCCAGAAGTATGCCGTGAACATGTTGCAGTGCAACCTCACTTTCACCGATGTTCCTGCCGGTTCTTTCTGGGCTTCTTCATCGGTTACCATCGTGCAATATATCATCATGCTGGTCGTTGCCGTCACCGCTTTCATGTTCAACTTCATGAAGAATAAGACTGTAAAATACAGCGTGCTCTGCATATCCGTCATCTCGCTCGTCACCTATTGCTACATGGGTTATATGCGCCAGTCGGCCGAATCGATCTTTGCCGTCTTCCCACTTCTCGCCGTAGGTATCACCCCCATCCTCGGCAACTATGTCGACCACAAGGGTAAGGCAGCCACAATGCTTGTCTTGGGTTCGCTCCTCCTTATCGCCTGCCACCTCACTTTCGCCTTCATCCTGCCCGAGTTCAAGGGCAATCAGGTGGGCGGCGTGATTGTAGCCTACCTCACTATCCTTGTTTTGGGCGCATCTTTCTCATTGGTTCCCGCCTCGCTCTGGCCTTCCGTACCTAAGCTCGTCGAGCCGAAGATCATCGGTTCGGCCTATGCCCTCATCTTCTGGATACAAAATATCGGGCTCTGGCTCTTCCCGCTGCTCATCGGCAAGGTACTCGACCAAACCAACCCCGGCATCACAGATCCCACTCAGCTCAACTATACAGCTCCGCTCATCATGCTTGCCGGACTTGGGGTGGCTGCACTCATTATCGGCCTCATCCTCAAGATGGTAGACAAGAAGAAGGGATTGGGATTGGAAGAACCGAATATCAAATAGCATCAGTAGGAATGAATAAGAGCATAAAAGAATGATTGCCTCGCTCTGAATAGAAGAATGAAAACCAAATGTATGGCAGATGCTTATACACGTGCATCACCATCCTCTGTCAGTAATGGCTTTTGTTCAGAGCGAGGCAATCATTCTTTTATACCCTTATTTCCTCCATTCTACACCTCTTATATATAAGCATGAGCCAGCCTGCGACCCGCTTCGCCAATCCTACACCCTACAACAGGAGTGCCCTCTCCCGCTGGATTGTCCTCTTTCTCGTAGCCACCTCCATGATGATGGGCTACGTCTTCTGGGATATGGTATCACCCATTTCCACCTCACTCAAAACTCCTTTCGGTGAGGGCGGCATGGGTTGGACATCCGCAGAATATGGGTTTTATGCCGGTAGCTACTCCATCTTCAATATCTTCCTGTTCATGCTTTTCTTCGGTGGCATCATCCTCGACAAGTGCGGCATCCGCTTCACCGGACTGCTTGCCACAGGTGTGATGTTCATAGGTGCACTCATCAATTATTATGCCGTGCACTCCATCAACCCCACCGAATACGTCAACCTTAGGTTTACCCTCTTCGGACTGATTCCCGAGCACTTCAAACTGCAAGTGCTCATCGCGGCTCTCGGCTTCGGACTCTTCGGCATGGGCTGCGACATCACGGGCATCACAGTCTCTAAGGTCGTCACCAAGTGGTTCACCGGATATGAACTTGCCTCCGCCATGGGCACGCAGGTCGCTATGGCACGCATGGGCACCGCCGGCGCCCTCTCGCTCAGTCCGCTCATCGCACGGTCGTGGGGTATCTCCGCACCCATCCTTGTCGGTGCCATCATCCTACTTTTCGGATTCGCCTGTTTCGCCATTTATTGTTTCATGGATCATCGGTTCGACAGACAAGCCCGCGCGGCACAACCTCTCGACACCGCTTCATCCGCCCTCAAAACCGACGAAGCCTTCCACCTGCGCGACATCCTTACTGTGCTCCGCAATCCCGGTTTCTGGCTCATTGCTCTGCTCTGCGTCTTCTTCTACAGTTCCATACGCCCATTCATGAAGTTTGCCACCGACCTCATGGTCACCAAATACGGCATAGCAGAAACTACTGCCGGCTGGATCGTGGCGGCTATCCCCTATGGTTCGATAGTACTCACTCCGCTCTTCGGCTCGCTCTACGACCGCATCGGGCACGGTGCCCGCCTCATGATTGCGGGCTGTGCGGTGCTCACTGCCTGCCATGTCTGCCTCATGCTTCCCATGATACACACCCCATGGTTCGCCCTCATCATCATGCTGTTTGTCGGCGTCGCCTTCTCCCTCGTACCCAGTGCACTGTGGCCGTCCATACCCAAGCTGGTACCGCTCAAGCAGCTTGGCTCGGCTTATAGCATCATCTATTATGTCCAGAACGTAGGTCTTATGCTTGTGCCGATATGGGTGGGCGACGTCATCGATACGCATACGCGCAACGGCCATGCTGTCTACACCCTGCCCATGACCATCTTTGCCCTCTTCGCTCTCCTTGCCACCATTATCGCCCTTGCCCTCCTTTATTTAGATAAGCGCAACGGATATGGGTTGGAATAAGGCAGTCTCTCCCCCTTTCCCCTTCAAATAGGAGAAAAGAGCCTCGCTCCCTGTAAACCAAAGACATGGCAAGCTGCTACATTTTCCCTTAATACATAAGGGAGGTAAACGAAAAATATCAACTCCATCTTATACCTATCTCGTCCCTTTCCCACAGAAAGGGGGAGGAAGCCTTGCCCTCTTTTATCTGAAAATATACTTCGTGCGCGATGTTTTGTTACAAAACTCTAATTTCAGACGAATCGCACGCGATATTCTTTAAGGCGTGTTAAATCTTTTGTTATATCGTTGGCGATATATCAGAAAACCCATATCTTTGCATCATCAAAATAGAACAACAACATTATCAACATTAAAAAAACAGAAGATTATGAACGCAAAGAAATCAATTGAGACTTTACAGTTTTTGGTAACTCACCTCTCCAACGGCGCTTTCACCCACTTCATTCAGGGCAAACACTTCGAGTCGATGGGGTTTGCCAAGCTCGGTGAAAAGTACACTGGTCACTATACAGAAGAAATGGGATGGGTAGACAAGTTTGTTACCCGCATCAACGACCTCGGCGGTGAGGTGAAACTCGAAACCCGCAACGGCGGAGAACTGGTAAAAGACCCTGTGGATTATGTGAAGGCAGACCTCGCCCTTCAAGAGAAGGGAGTAGCTATGCTTTACGATTACGTAAAAGAACTCGCCGACGATCCCACTACCTACGATATCCTTAAGGCTTATCTCGCCGACGAGGAAGAAGATCTTTACTGGAGCCAAGAGCAGGTAGAGATGGCTGAGATGATTGGCCGACAGAACTGGCTGGTTAAGCAACTCTAAGTCATAACACATAATTTACGGGTATAGGTGCATGACACCGACGACAGTTCCGTACCATCTGGATTAGGTGACATGCCCTACCCTTACAAACATACACACAAAATTCATTATGGAAATTACAACATTATTATACATGGGTATTATCATCTTGGGCAGCGGGCTGGTTTATCTGATCAACCCAAACACATGACAGTTGTAATCTATATCATCAAAAGCATTATACGACACACTGATGCCATCAAATGGAACTTCACCAAATTTCTCATCTCGCCTGACGGTAAGACTGTGAAGCGCTATGCACCTGTAACCTCGCCCGGAAAACTGAGCAAGGATATCGAAGCCATGCTGGCATAAACGTAGATATATCATCATAAACATAAATAATGATTATGACATACGACCAACTCAAACTTCGTAATCAGGTTTGCTTCCGCCTCTACACTGCAAGCCGCCTGATTACACAGGCATACGAGCCTTATTTCAAGCCGCTCGGCATCACCTATACACAGTATTTAGTTTTGCTCGTACTATGGGAGCAGGATGATCAGCCCATCAACGACATCGGCAAGAAACTCCTATTGGGCATCAATACCACCTCGCCCCTCATCAAGCGCATGGAGAAACTCGGACTTGTGGCACGCCATAACAGCGAGCACGACAAGCGACAGCAATTCGTTTACCTCACCGAGAAAGGTAAGAACTTGCAGAAAGAGGCTGCCAAGATACTCGGCTGCATGAGCGACATGCTGCAGGGCTGTGACTTAGAAACCGATACATTCGTATCGATAATTCCCGTTCTCGATGAAATCATTGCAAAATTATCACATAAGGAGGAATAGCTTTTATAGGTCGAATTATCTTGACAAAGACCCTCTGTAGAATCGCGTGTAGCAAAATTGAAAATCTTTTGCCCGAAATACGCGAAAATTAGAGGGGGTTACGCAAGTCGCGGAGCATCAGCGAGTTACGGACAAAAAGTAAGAATATACCATAGATATTCATCTTTTCGTCTTGCGATAGCACCCTTTTCGCATCGCGAAAGCATAGTTATCGCGATGCGAGAACATTGAGATCGCACTGCGATTAGGCCGTTATCGCGATGCGAAACCTATGCTATCGCAACCCTACCTCAAAATTTTCGACCTTCCACGACCAAAATCTTGCCCAGCCACCCCGATTTTTCGCTCTAGAATGAACGAAAATCTGAACGAAAAAACTGTAATGAATTCTTGACATT
>CAUTTP010000013.1:0-37988 GCA_963541305.1 uncultured Prevotella sp. | reverse complement strand
ATGAATATCTATGGCATATTCTTACTTTTCGCGCGTAACTCGCTGATGCTTTGAGATTTACGTAACCCCCTCTGATTTTCGCGTATTTCGGACAAAAGATTTTCAATTTTGCTACACGCAATTCTACAGAGGGTCTTTGTTGTGTTTTTTCAGAGGCTTTGGCCTCTGAAAAAAGGGGTAGAGAGGAGAGGGGAGAGAGGAGAGAGGAATGTCTTGCGGATGTTTAAGCAAAACAACTGCCAGAGTGTTCTCTCTCCTCTCTCCACCTCTCCTCTCTCCCCTAAAAAATGAAAAAATGAGAAGATGACAAGGAGATTTAGCAGACTGTTGTCTTAACTCCTCTAACTCCTTTAACTTCTTTAACTCCTAAAAAGCCGGCACGGCTTATTTTTCGGTATAAATCACCTGTACCATCGTCTGCCCAACGGCCTTCAACGTGTTCTTGTCGATGTGCTCCATGTCATCGGCAAGGGTATGCCATGTGGGGCCGAACGCACTCTGCGCACAGTCAGGATAATAAGGAATGATGTCGATACAGGGTATCTTTGCTACCTGATTCACGGCAATGTGGTCATCGTTGATCATACCGCCATCGCGCTTGGGGAAGTAAGAGCCGTAGCCTGCCTGCCGGGCAGCGCGCCACACTTTTTTCACAATCTCGGGTGCATACTGCTTGGACATGGCCTCCTGATAGAACTGTGCGCCCTGTCCGCCCACCATGTCGAGCAGGATGCCATAGCGCGGGGCATAGCCTGCGGGCAGATTGGCTGAGAAATATTGGGAGCCAAGTGCCCACGAACTGCCGTTGTCGGGGATGCTGCTCCACTGCGGAGTGCCGTAATCTTCTGCATCCAAACATACGAAGTCGACACCGATGTTAAGCGTTGTATCCTTCGAAAGAAGGCGCGCCAGCTCCAGCATCACCGCCACTCCGCTTGCCCCATCGTTAGCTGCGAGGATGGGCTTGTGCCAGTTGGCAGAATCGGGGTCATTGTCTGCCCACGGCCGAGAATCCCAATGGGCGCAGAACATGATGCGGGTCGTAGCTTCAGGATTGTGGCTTGCCATGATGTTCGTGGCTTTGAGAATGGTGCCGTCATAGGCTTTCAAGCCGGCTTTCTGGCATTTCACGGTGCATCCGTACTGCCTGAACTTATCCACAATCCATTTCTCACAGTCGTCGTGCCCCTTGCTGTTCATGTAGCGAGTGCCGAAGTTGCACTGCGCTTGAGCGAATGCAAAGGCTGAGTCGGCATCGAAATCAGGACCCACAGGGGCTATTTTCTCCACTTCTTCTGTATTATCGGCATCTGGCGACGACATCGTGGGGAACAGCCATCCCGTACAGACGGCACCGATTATGGCTGCTGCTATCATGATCGCTACTATAATAATCGTTCGTCTTTTCATTTTCTTTCATTTTGAATTTGTGTCATCACACGCAGCCAGTTGCCGCCCCATATCTTCTCAATGTCGGCTTCACTATACCTACGACGCATGAGATGACGCGTGAAATTGATGAGTTCGGAGGCATCAGCACAACCCGACACGGTACCGTCGCCATCAAAATCGGTACCGATGCCCACGTGGTCGATGCCCATAATACGGATGAAATGTTCCAGATGCTCAATGCCATCGAGCACCGATGCCTCGCCTTCGCAACGCAAAAAGCCGTGATAGAGCGTGACGTGCGCCACTCCGCCTTTCTTGGCGAGGGCACGAAGCTGGTCGTCAGTGAGATTTCGAGGCACATCGCACAGGGCTTTAGCATTGCTATGGGAACACACGATGGGTACACGGCTAATATCCAAAGCGTCATAAAAAGACTTCTCGCCGCCATGGCTCAAATCCACCATGATGCCTTCATCGTTCATCCGTCGGATGACCTGCTCGCCAAATGCCGACACGCCGTTATGTGTATCACAGCCCCGCGCGCTGTCGCAGATATCGTTGTCACCGTTGTGACATAGGGTGATATAGACCACACCGCGCTGTGCAAAGTGCGAAACGTTGTCGAGGTCATGGTTCAAAGCCAGTCCGTTTTCAATGCCGAGCATAATCGATTTACGCCCTTGCGCCTTGTTCTTGTATAGGTCTTCGGCTGTGCGCGCAATGCCGATGTATTGCCGGTTGCGCTCCACGATGCTCCCGATCTTGTCGAATATCATGTCGGCAAACTGCGTGGGCGATATCGATACGTCATAGTCCGTGAGGTCGGGGTTATTCTTTAATATGCCGGCAATATCCACTTTCTGCCCGAACTCCTCTCCCGGCTTGGGTTGAGGGAGATATGCCACCATTGTCACAGCATCCTGCCGCCCTTCCGTCATCTTGTGAAGGTCATAGAGAATGCGCGGGTCACGTCGGTCAAATCGCACGCCTTGCGGGAAGAGCATGGGCGTATCGCAGTGGGTGTCGAGTGTTAAGATACGCCGATGGAGCCGCTTGGCCTCGCTAAACTCACGGGAATGCTCAACCAACCATGCAAAAATCTTCAGGCCATCGTCACCCAGCCATTCGGGATGCCACTGCACACCCATGATGGACTTATATTCTATGCTTTCCATTGCCTCTATCACTCCATCGGGCGCAAAGGCGGTGGCACGGAACCGCTTGCCCGGTTCGACCACCGCTTGATGGTGAAAAGAGTTGACGGCGATGGTCGCTACATTGTCGGCATCCTTGTATATATCAAATAGGTAAGAGCATCTTGAAATCTCCACCGTGTGTGTCGCCTCCCACTTGTCGGCATCCTGCGAGTGCTTAATTCGCCGCTCATTCCCTTTCCCTATTGGGGAGGGGGTAGGGGAGAGACTTATATCCTGTGTCACTTTCCCACCCAATGCAGCCGCCATCACCTGCATACCTCGGCATATACCGAGTATCGGGATCTGACGATTGTATGCCAATCGGATTATCAAAAGTTCGGGAAGATCGCGTGTGGCGTTCACTTTGTGAAGATCAGGCGACGGTTCCTCACCCATCCACAAAGGGTTCAGATCGCCGCCGCCGGTGAGAATCAGCCCGTCGATATGCTCCAGCGTGTTGATCAGCACATCCTTATCAGTCACAGGCGGGATGATGACGGGCGTACCGCCGGCCTTTACCACCTGCTCATGGTAGCGCTCACGCAAGGTGACATCACCATCAGCATAATCGGCGGTGATGCCAATAATAGGCTGACGACGACCTTCAGGAAATGAAGAATAGAACTCCTGAAGGTGTGCCTCTATATCAAAATGATTCATTATTCTTCGATCGTTACGGGAATCTCGCGCTTGATGCTCTGTTCAAGCGATATGAGCGTTTCGGTAGAAACCACTCCGGGGATGGTCTGGAGCTTATTATTCAGCAGGTCCATCAGCTGCTCATTGTCACACACATACACCTTGATCAGCATGGTGTAGGGACCGGTGGTGAAGTGACATTCCACAATTTCGGGAATCTCCGCGAGCTTGAGCACCACCTCTTTATACATCGAGCCACGTTCAAGATTCAGTCCTACGTAGGTGCAAGTGCTGTAACCGAGGCTCTTGGGATTGACATTAAAACCGCTGCCGGTAATCACTCCGCCCTCCACGAGATGCTGCACGCGTTGGTGAATTGCCGCTCTCGACACGCCGCACTCGGCCGCTACGTCTTTAAACGGTATGCGCGCGTTCTGCGAGAGGATAGACAGGATTTTCCGATCAAGTTTATCTATTTTATCCATTTTGCTTTACTTTCAGATTGTTTCCTACTTGCGAACAAAATTATACAATTTAAATGATACTAACAACAAATTGCGCGGATATTTTGATATATCCGCGCAATTTGTAAGTTGTTAACGTTGCCAGTAAGTAGTCGGGATGATCTCTGCCAGCCGTTCCGGTACTTACTTAGCCTGCTTCTCCCCAATGCCGACCAGTTCGATGGTGAAGATAAGGGTGGAGTAGGGCTTGATCTGTCCTGCGGCACGACTGCCGTAGGCAAGTTCCTGCGGGATATACACCTCCCATTTGCTGCCCACGGGCATGTTGGTGAGGGCTTCCGTCCAGCCTTTGATCACCTGATTGCAACGGAAACTGTCTGTCTTGCGCCCATCATGACGTGAGGTGGCATCGAAAACGGTGCCGTCTATCATCTTGCCTTCATAGATAACCTCTACCATATCGGTTGCCTGCGGCTTGTCACCGGAGCCGGATTTCAGTACCTTATACTGCAAGCCCGATGGCAATACGGTCACGCCTGCTTTGGTAGCATTGCTCTGCAGCCATGCCTCGTTCTCGCTCTTGTAGGCGGCATTGCGTGCTTCTTTCACCGCTTCGTTGCGAGATTCAAAAGTCTTCTGGGCAGCTTTCATGTCATATATGGTGGTGTCTTCCATCACTCCAGCCGTAAATCCTTCGTGAAAAAAGGCGCAACGAAGCGAGTCGGCAGTACCTTCAAACTCTCTGTTCATACCCGGATATACCTGATTGTTCACCTGCTCTGCCAAACGCTGTCCCGCCGCGTATGCGATATAGGCAGGGTCATGAGCTTTGCTGATGGCCTCCTGATAACCTCTCACCACCTCAGCAAGATACATCGTATCTACATGTAGCTGGTTCTGAAGGTAGGGCAACAAGCCCTGCGTGGCAGCATAACCGGCCGCATAGCTCACCGAATCGGTCGGCGTGACGAGCGCAACGGTCTGCTTCTGTGCAGTGGGTACGGCCTTTTTATCTTTCTTCTTGCCTGCCGAGGCTGTGGTATAGGTACCGGCTGCCAGACAGAAAATCATCATTAGTACTATCTTTCTCATTTTGAATAGGTTTGTATGATTGATGTTTTTGGTTCATAGAAAAACCCCTCCTTATGGGATTCGTGAGCCCGGGAGGAGGGGTTGTGATATGGAGTGATGTGCAATTACTTGCCCACTTTAAGCAATTCGATCTTGAAGATCAGCGTAGAGAATGGCTTGATCTCACCGGCCTGACGGTCCTTATAGGCCAGCGCCTGAGGGATATACACCTCCCAGACAGAGCCTTCAGGCATGTGGGTCAGCGCCTCTGTCCATCCGGGTATCATTTGTCTGGGCTGGATAGTCACAGGTTTCTCGTTCTTGTAAGAGCTGTCGAACACCTTACCGTCAATGGTGCGACCCTCATACTGCACGGTAACCGTGGTGGTATCGGTAGGAATAGCACCCTTGCCTTCCTTGATAACCTTGTACTGCAAACCGGAGGGCAGTGTCACCACACCCTCTTTCTTCGCATTTTCAGCCAAGAACTTTTCACCTGCTGCCTTGTTAGGGCCAAACTCTTTCTGCATGGTCTGTGCTTTGATTGCCTCCATCTTGGTCTGCGCCACCTGATTAGCTACCTCGGGAGTGAACAGGCCTGTCTTTCCCGTAGCGCCGGTGATGAATCCTGCGAGAAGGTTCTTCAGCGAAATGGTCTTGGTGGAATCCTCACCGAACACCTCATGGTTTACGCCTTTTACAAGCTGTGTAGAGAGCTGCTGTCCCACCTGCAATCCGGTGATATAGGCAGCCTTCTTCTTATCGTCACCGGCATTCACACCCTCGTTGATGCCTTTCACAAACTCATTGATGTAAGCCGTATCAATCACCTGACCCTGCTGGATGGCCTGACGAACATACTGTGCCTGTGCCAAACCGATGGCATAACTCATCGAATCGATGTCTGTCTTCAAATCTGCCTTTGGAGTAGAGTTGCCGCAAGCAGAAAATGTTGCAGCAGCGATAGCCATACCGGCTAAGAATTTTAAACTTTTCATTTGTTTTGTTATCGTTTTATTTATGTTTTACTTTACTTTAATGAGTTCAACGTCGAAGATAAGCGTTGCAAATGGAGGGATAGACTGGCCGGCGCCGCGCTCGCCATAACCCAAATGGTAGGGGATGAAGAAGCGATACTTTCCACCCTCCTGCATCAGTTGCAGACCCTCAGTCCAACCGGCAATCACCTGATTGAGCCCGAATGTAGCGGTCTCACCGCGTTTATAGCTACTGTCGAACACCTGACCGTTGATCAGCGTTCCCTCATAGTGGCACTCCACTTGGTCGGTTGCCGTCGGCTTCTTCCCGTTGCCCTCCCTGAGTACTTGATACTGCAAACCGGAAGGCAGTGTCACCACACCTTCCTTCTTGCCGTTCTCGGCAAGAAAAGCCTCGCCTTCGGTCTTGGCGCCCTTAGCCTGCTCCTCGGCTTTCTGCTCGAAGAAAGCTTGCACGACAGCCTGTCCTTCTGCATCTGTCATGGCCGCCTTGCCGGCAAATACGTCTCTGATAGCCTGTGCGAAATCGTCAATATTCAATTCCGTTGCATTCATTTGCTGGAGTTGATGACCAATGCTCATGCCCAAAGCGTAACTTACTTTTTCCATTTTCGTCCTTTATCTATTTTATAAATAATGTGCAAAGATAATATTTTAAATTGTTTATGAATCCTTTATCGCTGAAAAAAATACTATTTTTGTGGAATAATAACAGTCGGGGTTTGTAGCATTAGCTCCTACAATCCTCCTAAAACAATGATGACTATGCAAAAGAAAATCGTATTTCTCACAGGTGCCGGCATGTCGGTAGAGAGTGGATTCAAGACATTTCGAGGTAATGACGGTCTATGGGAGAACTATCCCGTAGAGCAGGTGGCATCGCATGAGGGATGGGAAGCCGACCCAACCCTCGTGACCAACTTCTATAATATGCTGCGCCACAAGCTATGGGCGGCAGAACCCAACAAGGGGCACCGCCTCATCGCTGAACTGGAAAAAGACTATGACGTGGCTGTGCTGACGCAGAACGTCGATAACCTACACGAGAAAGCGGGCTCGTCGAAGGTCATCCATCTGCACGGCGAGCTGTCCAAGGTGTGCTCCTCTCGCAGTCCTTACGATGCACGCTACATCCGCCAACTCACGCCCGAGCATAGCGACGTCGCCCCCGGCACGCTGGCTGACGACGGTTCGCTGCTTCGCCCCTTCATCGTCTTCTTCGGCGAAAGCGTGCCCATGCTCGAACCCGCTGCCGCAGAAGCCTCTCTGGCCGACGTCTTTGTCATCATCGGCACCTCGCTCAATGTCTATCCTGCCGCAGGATTAGTGCGTTATGCCAAGCCCGATACCCCCATCTATCTCATCGATCCCAACCCTGTGCAGGCAGGTTCTGACCTGCACTTCACCCACATCCGGAAAGGAGCGTCAGAGGGGATGGAGGAGCTTGTCAAATGCTTATAGGCCAAAAGAGGGCAGAAGAGACCATAGCCTCGTCTCCTTATCACTTTTAGGGAAAATCCTACTGCCAAATAGGATTTTCCTCCTTCGTTGTTTCCCATCAACTCCATACCTTTGCACCAGAGTTACAAAATTATAGAGTTATGAAAAGGATTGTATTCGTATGTATGGTCAGCATGGCTGCACTCTCAGCCTCGGCACAGTACTACCCCTACGGAAGACCCATTCCACCAAGCAAGAGGGGTAGGTATTACGGACAGCAGTCACGCTATCAAGGCACATCGCGCTACGCCAATCCTCACAACACCTATTACGGGTTTCGTGTGGGTTTGGGCGTCAGCACAGTAAATTCTGAGGCGGCTGACCTTGATGGAGGCAATGCGAAAACAGGCCTTGATGTGGGTTTCGTCATCGGAACGCAGATCACACCAACAGCCCCTCTCTTCTTCGAGAGCGGACTGTCCTACACGGAGAAAGGCGGCAAGGGCGTCTATAACGGTAAGAAATTTACCTACGGGCTCAACTACTTGGAACTTCCCCTGTTGCTCAAATACAAGTATTACGCCGCACCCGACGTCAGCATCGAGCCTTTCGTGGGCGGCTATCTCGCCTGTGGCGTGTCCGGAAAAATTAAGGATTACGGCGTACGAGAAGCCTATTCGAGCTTCGACAACGACGAGCAGAGCAGCTTCAAACGATTCGATGGCGGCATCCGATTGGGCTGTGGCGTCGGTTTCCAGATGCTCTATTTGGGCGTGAGCTACGACATCGGACTCGCCAATGTGGGGCACTACGACTTTGAAGACACCCGCAACGGATGTCTGAACATCAATTTCGGAGTGAATTTTTAACTCTTCGACAATACAAATAAACACAACATAAACACAAAAATAGGTGCAACTTTAAAACGGTTGCTACCCTCTCGACAAGAACCTCCCCTCGCGGGAGGTTTTTTGTTATCGTAATTTGAACAGCGCGACCATCAAAACACACTTGTAAAATTATGGATAGACATAACGAAATGTCTCCCATGAGCATCGAGACACTAAATAATGCCATTGCACACGCCATAACATGCTTCCAGACCGGAATAATCAAGAAGCATTTTCATGGTCAATTTTCCATACTCTACACCATCCCTGTATTCATCCAACGAACCGTCATTTTTGTTTAATTTATTCGTAATTATTTAATGATGAGATTTGATCGAAAGAGAAAAATAATAAGCACTTTGTGTCAAGAAAGCGTCAATTCTTAGTCGAAAAATTTCAGATGACTTTGCGATAGCATAGCTTTCGCATGCCGATAACGGCCTAATCGCACTGCGATCTCAATGGTATCGCATCGCGATAAGGGTGCTTTCGCAATGCGAAAACTATGCTATCGCAAGACAAAAAAATCATCAAATCTTATCTATTTTCACCTTCAGGACACAACTTCTTGATATTCAGCCGATTACAAAAATATCGGTTTTTTCGCCATTTTTCGCCCAAAATCTCGGTCATTTCATAAATTCGGCCATTTTCTGAGCCGTTTGTCGTCTTATTTCGCAATGAATTTATGCATAGAATGTTGATGCTAAAGAGGTGAAAAAAGCCGTCAATCAAGGGTATGAAAAAGCACTGAAACACGTGCCACGCGCAAGAAAAGAAATTATCGCCTGCATGCCTACGTCAAAATGAAAGAACAAGAAACAAATGCAATTATAATCTTTTGGTAATTAAATTTTACACTATTTTGTCGCACTTTTCCTGTTATCCATCACATGATGTCATATAATAAATAGAAAAATAAAGCTGGCGAGACAAGCAATAAGTATACCCTTTTTATTGACATAAATAGCTAATCACTACCCGAAATCATGCTGAAATGGCATCAAAATCAAGACGCTCATGACCTCAAAGGTAATTTTGGAGCAAGATAGAACTATCATAAGGAGAATAAATAACACGTGGAGGCTATAACGGGAGATGCTTCAAGGCAAAATCATACTAAGATTAGGTAGCAGTATAATAACACCATCTACCAAAACTATTCAACTGCAATTTGCAGGAAAAAATCCCTATTCAGTTTCCCTATTCTTCATAACAATGGGTTCGTCTCAAAAAAATGGAGTAAAAAAGAATAAGTATCGGAATTTTGATGTACCTTTGTAGAAAACAAGGCCAAAGAGAAACGATATGGCAAAGCATCCGTTGTGGCATGATGAATATTGGCTGCTACTCATACAACTCTATCTGAAGCACCCGCAAGGCGTGAAGCCGCTTTACAGTCGTGGACTGGTAAATCTTGCATTGGAACTGCATATCCTACCCGACTTTCTCCACCGGCAGATGGCGCGGCTGGACGAAATCGAGCAGCCCAGCCTGCAACAGCTGTGGAACACCTACGCCGGAAATCCGCGCCGACTGTCGCGCGACGTGGCCAAAGTGCGTAAGATGGAGGGATTTGGGAAGCCCGCGGAGTTTTATGATGGGGTGGAGGTGAACGTCGAATGGGAAAAGCTATTCAAGCCCATCGCTACCCTTGACGGGTTTGGTGATGACGGAATGTTCGACACACCATCCTCACGCAGCAGGAAGAAAGCAAAAGAACCGCTCACACCTGTCAAGCTCATCATGATTCTCGATCAATATTTCCGTCTCACGCCACTGACGATGGTAAGCGATACGCCCGAGGTGATCGAGTTGGCCAAACTCATTCGCAGCACGCCGGCCGAAGTGACGGAGATACTCGAAGTGTACCAGCATTGCGACCCGCTGCTTGCCCGGCAGGAGGTCATGATAAGCAGCTTGCTCGCGCCTTGCATGCAGATATGGAAGCGGTATGGCAACGACGACCCCGAAAAAATAGCGTCGCTGGCTCAGCTGCTCAAAGCCTATTGGGCATAACATTATACCAGAAATCAACCCTTAGTATCCGAATCGTCAGATGGCACAGAAACTCATTCAAGAACAGACGCAAGAACAGAGACAGCTACAGCGGCTTTCACAGCAACAGATGTTGCAGGTAAAGCTGCTTGAAATGCCTTTGGCGGAATTGGAACAGAATATCATTGCCGAGCTGGATGACAATCCGGCCTTAGAGGAAATGAACAATGACGTGGACGAACTGCACGCAGACAAGGAGACAGAAGGAGGAGATGCCGATGGTGACGGTGACGGCGAAGAGGAACGATATGAGGAGAAGAGTGAGCGCGAGGAACGCGAAGAGGCACTCGACAATGCGCTGGAGAGCCTCGGAAGTGATGATGAAATGCCATCGCCCGACATCAATATTGCCTCTGCCCGCAACTCCGACGCCGATTATGAGGAGATTGTTTGGGGCGATACGACATCGTTCTACGACAAACTGAAGGAGCAGATGGGCGAGACACAGCTCACCGAACGGCAGACGCAGATTATGGAATATCTCATCGGATCGCTCGATGACGACGGCCTGCTGCGTAAGGATACCGAGTCTATCTGCGACGAATTGGCGGTGTATCACTATCTTGACGTGAGCAAAGAGGAGGTGGAGGAGGTGCTATACCGGCTGCAAAGCTTCGACCCTCCGGGCATCGGCGCCCGCTCGCTGCAGGAGTGTCTGCTGCTCCAAATCAGGCGCAGGCCTGACAGCAGACTGCGTAACCTGATGGAAGAAGTGATTCGCGACCACTTCGATGAGTTTGCCAAGAAACATTGGGGGCGTATCATGCAGTCGATGGGGCTCACTGATGAGCAGGCGGAAGTCATACGCGAGGAAATCAGAAAACTCAATCCCAAGCCCGGATCGTCATTGGGCGAGACACAGGGCAGGAGTGTACAACAGATAACGCCCGACTTCATTGTCGATACAGATGAAGACGGACACATCACATTCTCCATTACCCGGGGTCGCATTCCCGACCTGAAGGTGTCGCCATCGTTCTGCGAGATGGTCGACACTTACAGGAATCATAAGAATCAGATGAACCGTCAGGAGAAGGAGGCACTGGTCTATGCTAAGGAAAAAGTGGAGAAAGCACAGGGCTACATTGAAGCCATCAGACAGCGACGCCACACGCTCTATGTCACGATGAAAGCCATTATCGACTGGCAGCACAAATATTTTCTCGACGGCGATGAGGCCGATCTCAAACCGATGATACTGAAAGATATAGCGGAAATCACGGGGCTGGATATCTCGACAATATCCCGAGTGTGCAACGTAAAATATGCACAGACCCGCTGGGGCACGTTCCCGCTGCGCTTCTTCTTTACAGATGGCTATGTCACCAAAGACGGCGAGGAGACTTCTACGCGCAAAATCAAACTGGCATTGAAAGAGCTTATCGACAGCGAAGACAAGAAGAAACCGCTTAGTGACGACACTCTGGCTGTCGAGATGAAGAAGAAAGGTTATCCCATCGCCCGCCGCACCATTGCCAAGTACCGCGAACAGTTGGGGCTATCGGTAGCGAGATTAAGAAAGATATAATGAACGAAAAAAGCACCATATTAGCAGCCCGGGTGATGAGCATGCTCGTCACACCGTTTTATCTGCCCTTAGTGGGACTCATTGCGTTGTTCACTTTCAGCTACATGAGTCTCATGCCGTGGCAGTATAAGCTCACGGTGGTGGGCATGGTGTATCTGTTTACCATCCTTCTGCCCACGCTTCTGATTCATCTCTATCGCCGCTATCAAGGCTGGACACCTGCCGAACTGGGGCAGAAAGAGCGACGGATGGTACCTTATATCATCACCATCGTGTGCTATTTCAGCTGTTATTACATCATGACGACCGCCCGCATACCCCAGTTCATGGCTAATATCCTTGTGGCAGCCCTCGCCATCCAGATCATCTGTGCCCTCATCAACGTGTGGTGGAAGATATCTACTCACACAGCAGCTATAGGCGGTTTTGCCGGCGCACTGATGGCTTTTTCCATACTTTTCGCATTCAATCCTATATGGTGGCTGTGTCTGGTCTTCATCGTGGCAGGCATAGTGGGCACCAGCAGGATGATTCTGCGCCAACATTCGCTTACGCAAGTGGTGATGGGATTCCTCGTGGGCGTGGTCGCCGCATTCTGGATGATTATATAAGGAGGATTAGGAGTTTGGCAGGAAGCACTTAGCTTTTTGTGAAGAGTTGGGGGCTTCAGTATAAGATTTATATTGATTAAATAAACATTGGGAACAGAACGACCGTAGAGTTAAAATTCAATTTTCAAAGTTCAAAGTTCAAAGGAATATGAAACCAATTGTTAGTATTATCATGGGCTCGACAAGCGACCTGCCCGTTATGGAAAAGGCTTGTAAGTGGTTGAACGATCAACAGATCCCCTTTGAGGTAAATGCACTCTCTGCACACCGCACTCCTTATGCCGTGGAGCAATTTGCCAAAGGAGCCAAAGACCGTGGTATCAAGGTTATCATTGCTGCTGCCGGAATGTCGGCAGCCCTTCCCGGTGTGATTGCAGCATCCACACCGCTACCGGTTATCGGTGTGCCCATCAAGGGAATGCTTGATGGGCTCGACGCCATGTTGAGCATCATACAGATGCCTCCCGGCATTCCTGTGGCAACAGTGGGCGTGAACGGTGCACAGAACGCAGCCATCCTTGCTGCAGAGATGATTGCAATCGCCGACGAAGAGGTGGCTAAAAAGGTGATGAACTGGAAAGCAGGCTTAGGCGAGAAGATTGAAAAAGCCAACGCCGAACTGCAGGAAGTGAAGTACGAATATAAGTGTTGACATAGACACAAAGCAGGGATCCTGTTATCCGAAAATAGAAATGATCGACTTATTTAATTATCATCGTCGGGAAACCAGCATAACTCATGTGGGTGTGCTGGATATGGGAGGTGAAAATCCCATACGCATCCAATCGATGACCACTACCGATACGAACGACACCGAGGCTTCCGTGGCGCAATCAGAGCGTATCATCAAGGCTGGCGGCGAGCTTGTCCGCCTCACCACACAGGGCATTCGGGAAGCCGAAAACCTGAAAAACATCAATGCCGCACTGCGTGCCGACGGTTTCTCAACACCGCTTGTGGCCGACGTCCACTTCAATCCGAATGTGGCAGATGTGGCTGCACGGCATACGGCTAAGGTGCGCATCAATCCCGGAAACTATGTGGATCCGGCACGAAGATTCATCAAACTGGAATATACCGACGAGGAATACCGGCAGGAACTCCGCAAGATCGAGGAGCGATTCGTGCCCTTTCTCAATATCTGCAAGGCACACCGCACGGCGATTCGCATCGGTGTGAACCACGGCTCACTGTCAGATCGCATCCGAAACCGATACGGCGACACGCCCGAGGGCATCGTGGAGAGCTGCATGGAGTTTCTCCGTATCTGCCAAAAAGAGCTGTTTGACGACGTCGTTATCTCCATCAAGGCCAGCAATACGGTAGTGATGGTACGCTCAATGCGCCTTCTGGTCAACGAAATGGAGAAAGAAGGAATGAAATATCCGCTGCATCTGGGTGTGACGGAGGCCGGCGAAGGTGAGGACGGACGTATCAAGAGTGCCGTGGGTATCGGTGCGCTGCTCGCCGACGGAATAGGCGATACCATCCGTGTGTCGCTCTCGGAAGAACCCGAGGAGGAAATTCCCGTAGCCCGTCATCTGGTGGATTATATAGGCAGAAAGGCCGGCCAGCTGGTCATTCCGGGTGAAGCATACGATGGGTTCGACTGGCTGCGACCCACGAGACGCAAGACCGTCGAGGTGAATAATATCGGCGGGGAGAACGTGCCTGTAGTGATTAAGACCGATACCGGCAATTCTTCAAGTGTGGTCATAGACGGTAAACCCAAAGCCGACTATATCTATGCGGGCGGAAAACTGCCCAAGAAGTTGGAGAAAGGCTGCAGATACATCGTGGATTACCAGACTTACATCCAGTTGTTGCAGTCATCCGCAACGACCGGAGACGATGGAGTAGGGGGTGTTTCCGCATTTCAGGATGCCGTGTTCCCCATCTTCCCCGTGACCGCCATACACTTTGTGGGCATGGTGAAAGCACCTGTCAAATTCCTCGTCTTGCAGTTTGGTACACCCGCCGAGGAGTATCTGGCCTGCCTGAAAACCCATCCCGAGGTGGTGGTGGTATCCGTGAGCAACCACCAGAATCGTTTGGGCGAGCAACGGGCATTAGTGCACGAAATGATGAATGCGGGCGTTGCCAACCCCGTGATCTTTGCCCAGATGTATCGGTTGAACGACAAGGAGGAGTTCCAACTGCGTTCGGCGGCCGACATGGGCGCGCTGATGATGGACGGACTGACTGACGGCATCTGGCTCATGAACGACGGAAACATCAGTGTGGACGATGTGGAGGACACGGCATTCGGCATTCTTCAAGCCGCACGCCTGCGCACGTCGAAAACCGAATATATCAGTTGCCCGGGGTGCGGACGCACACTTTACGACCTGCGCGAGACCATCGCAAAGATCAAGGCGGCCACCAAAGATATGAAAGGGCTCAAGATCGGCATCATGGGATGTATCGTGAATGGTCCCGGAGAGATGGCCGATGCCGACTACGGGTATGTGGGAGCGGGTGTGAAACACGTGTCGCTTTATCGCAAACAGGTGTGCGTGGAGAAGAATATTCCCGAAGAAGAAGCCGTGGAACGATTGCTCCAACTGATTGAGAACGACAGAAAAAAGAAACGATAATGACGTTTCAAGCGATAGAGACCATACCGACAAAAGTATGTGGTGGAGATTGTGAGGTGCATGCCATCTCACAATCTCCGCTTGTTTTTTATTAAAAAGTGTGTAACGATAATTCTTGCAACCACGTCTAAACTATAATTCCGGGAGAAGAAGGATGGATGCTGCCGAGTTTAAAAAGATATTTCTTCCCTGTCATCGACGAATGTACGCCACAGCATGGCGGCTTACCGGCAATGCCCAACAAGCAGAAGACCTCGTGCAAGACACCTTGCTGAAATTATGGACCAAGCGCGATGACCTCACCATCCCCGACAATGCGGAAGCCTTTTCGGTGACTTCGCTGCGCAATCTTTTCTACGATCAGCAGCGCAAGAAGCACCTGCAAGAGAACGATGAGGAGCCACAGGAATATCAACTCTGCACGGAACACGACCAGAGCGACGAGTTGGAACTGCGGGAACAAGCTGTCCGCGTGCAGCAAATAATCGATAATCTGCCCGAGAAACAACGCATGGTGATTACGATGCACGATATAGACAACTTGAGTTATGAGGAGATAAAGACGCTCACGGGGCTGAACTATACCAACATCAGAGTGGCTCTAAGCAGGGCGAGAAAGGCTGTCAGAGAGAAGTTAAGACGCTATCCACATAATGATTAGACCGGAACAGAGGATTCTCCACCTCTCTTCGGGGAACATTATGCAGCAAAAAGACATTGATATAAACGACATACAAATCCATCAAACGGTTATGACGACAGAAGAAATCAGGGCATTACTGAATAAGTTTTACGCTGCAGAAACATCGGCAGAGGAGGAAAGCGCACTCAAAGCATTCTTCCGCGGCGGCGATGTTCCTGCTGAATGGCAGGACGATAAGGCCTTTTTCTGTCAGTTGTTTACTGCCGAAGAGCAGGTGCCCGAGGGCATGGAGAGCCGTCTGAACCATGCCATCGATACATGGAACACGGTGGAAAAGACCGGCTTACGTAAGGCGCGTATCATCAGTATGCGCTGGATTGCAGGCGTAGCAGCCGCTCTTTTTCTGATTTTCTCCCTCAGCCTGTATCTGAATCATCGTCAAACAGCCATGCGATCACTCGTACAAACCGACACGGAGACCTACGACAACCCTAAAGATGCGATGGGGGAGACCGAACGGGCACTGACAAAATTCTCGCTCGCCATCAACAAAGGATTAGATAAGATGAACCTTGAAACCCATAGAAAATAAATGAAAAAGACATTATTCCTACTATTGATGATGGCCGCAAGTGTGGCCGGGCATGCACAAAGCGCATTGTTCAGCAAATATGATAATGTGAGCGGGGTGACGATCGTACAGGTTTCGAAGGCGATGTTCAGGCAGATGCCCGACATAAAAGTGGGCAACCACAATATTAAAAAGATTGCTCAGAAAATCGACAATCTGCAAGTATTGTCATGCAATCGGCAGGCAATCATTACCAAGATCAATAAGGATGCCACAACCATCTACGCCAAAAATCCGTGGGAGGAGGTGATGCGTTATAAGGATGGAAATGAGAATACCACTATATATATGTATCCTACGGGCAAGGGAAAATACGAATATGCACTGATAACCACCGCTCAAGGCGTATTGGAGATTATCAATATTGCAGGTAATCTCTCACTGCAGGAAATCAAAGAGATTGCCAACGACAGATAAAATAAATTATCGGCATCCGCTAAAAGTAGAAAGCAAACGGTACAAATCCCCCCTGCAGCATTTGCTGTTTCATCTTCATAAGGCGGTCAGGCCGACCGACAGCTCGCCGCATTGTAATCTTGACGGATGACTGTCTGGGATGTGATGTCGTACCGGCATGCCCGGGCAAAAGGTTCTCCAAGTGCTTAACATCCTCTCTCTCTGCACGTTTCGGCGTCGCTTCCCGCTCTGATGGGCACGTACGGCGCACGGTGTACGCACGTATGGCGTTCGGTGTACGCACGTATGGCGTTCGGTGTACGTGCGTACATCGAACGTCGTACGTCAGCATCATAATGAGATTGGCATGCCGTTTGGCGCACGCGCCGCTTATGTAAGCCCCTTTACGGCAAAAGCGCTTGTAGGAATGATGCACAAAGGGTTTCCGAGCCGGCAATCTGTTTTTAGCCGACAGTAATAAAACACACCCTCTTTCGTTTTATTTAATCTGTGATGTAATCTCGTTTTTTACACCTTTCATACCCACCAAAAAGGCTTTGGCAGACCCAAATTTAAGGTGCATATCCAGTCGTACCGGCACGTGATTTGTATCGTCTGTCACAAAGAAGTCGACAAGTTTCTTGAATCCGTTGTCGTGTTCGTTCTCCATATAGGCCAATTTCAGGCAGCGATAGGTGCGCCCGTTGTCGGCCTTGATATTCACCTTGCCCTCGTATCTCAGCTTTGCCGGATGGCTGCCGTTACCATCTGCAATGGGGAAATTCACGTCATATCCCTTTTTCCAGCCCGTAGGATTGAACGAACGGGCACGCAGGAAGATGCTCATCATGTCGTAAACGCACTCGTTAAACGTCTTGTTATCCCATGAATGCGAGCCGTTGGCATGCTGTCTGTGCATGCGCGCATTGCATATCCCATTGGGATAGGTATAGAAAATCTCATCCACCGTGTAGCGTTTTCCCTCGTGCGCACCCTTTCGATAGTAGAGGGGTGCGAGGTCGAGCGTGTTGTAACACAACAGCGTATCGCGCAAAACAAACACCTCATCCACCTTCTCATTACCTCTGGTAATCAGACTGCCACGATAGGCGGGCTTGCCATTATACACGCTCTGAACTATGGAAAACGATGCCGTGCCGGCCTTCACCCATACAAACTTCCAATTGTAATAGAGGTTATACGACAAGAATTCTCCCGGCCTGAAAGCCGTATTCTTATACGAGCACTGCGCCGTTGCTGCCATAGAGGTCAGCAGCAGGAGAAAGGATAATATGAATAATCTAATTGATTTCATTATTAAATAAATTAAATGGTAGGAATATACTCAATACCGAGACTCTTTGCACGCTCCAGATTACGACGCTTGATCGTCTTTTCCTTATCGGCTTTCTGCTTCACGAGCTTATCCGGTTTCTGCCGGTAGAGTGGGAGTTCATGCACATTTACCGTGATGGTCATATCCCACTTCGCACGACATTCTATCTCTTCATGATAATAATACACCTCTTCGGGCTGCAGATCGGTATCAAAATCGCCCGTATCCCATCGCCCGTTGTTGTTGCTGTCTACAATCACCCGCAGGTAATACTTACCCTCCTTGAGATAGAAAAACTCTACCTGACCGGTGGAAGACAAGGCTTCTTTGATGGGTTTATCGGAACCGTCGAGCAGTTGTGCTATGATATGCTTGTCGGCCATGCCCGGTAACATTACAAGCAATGTGGCGTAAGAATCGTTGGAACGCACCTTCAGCCCCTGCTTGATAGGCTTCGATGCCAAGCCGTAGATATTGACAAAGGTGGCACTGTCTGCCTCTATACTATACTCCGTATCGGGTCGCCACTCGGCTTTCAGCACGTAGTTCATCGAATTGCGCCGCTCTAATTCGAAACGCTCACGATACCACAGTGAGTCGCCCGTGGGGTGAGAATAGACATGGATGAATGCCGTATCGACCTCATTGAGAGGCGATTCTGCCGTGATCAGCACATTCTGGTCGGGATCCATATCGCCATTGGGCCATATCTTAATCATCAACGGCTCGGGAGGCATGATGGAATCGTATGGCTCGCCACGCCTTTTCTTCTTCTCTTCTTTCTTCTCCCACTCCTCCAACTTCTTCGCACGCTCCTTCAACCGTTTCTCGTACGGCTGCTTGGAGAGCAAGGTAATGGTATCGGTCTGCATCTGCAGCACACCGAGAGTATCGGTGATGTGGTGCTTAAGCTCTATCTCCAGCGTGTCCTTGTTAATCAATGTCGTGTCGCGAAGCCAGTAGGTAATGGTGTCTCGATGCTCCGTCGATTCGACGACAAACGCGTTATCAGCATTGAAATTCAAGCCACGAATACTTGGCAAGATACTGTCGCCATAGCTATAGAACAGTGTGAAATGGTCGGCCTCTTTGCGTTCAGTCTTGATGAGATACCTATCGGTTACAATCTCATTGAATGCGCGCAGGCAGATATTATCCGGTAGGAAGTGGGTGTATCCCACACGGTCAATAGCCTTGATGTGCAGCGAGTCGAGCCAAATGGTATCTTGGCGTATGTCAGGCTTACAAGTTGGCTCCACCACCATACGGTCGAAAGCCAACTTTTCGCTCTTCTGATTGAACATGTAGTCACCGTCGGCATCCTGAAGCGCATAGATTCTGTATTTGCCTTCGGCAACACCCTTGATAGTGAAATGACCGCGAGAGTCGGAACGGGACACGCGCAGCATCGGCTTTTTCTTGAAGGCGGAGTCTGCAAGGTCGCTATAAAGACCCACCAGAATGCCCTTGATCGGCTCCAAGTTCTCAGCTTCGAGCACATAACCCGACACTTCGAGCGTGTCGATATGGTCGCCCGTAGAGAAGCTATAGGTGTAATTGCCCAATGGATTGTTCTCATTGTTATCACTGATGGCATTTGAAAAGTCAATCGTATAGGTAGTGTTAGGTTTCAGCGAGTCCTGTAACTCCACACTGATACGCTTTCCCTGCCCTTTTATTGTAGGCGCTTCCAGCTGCGGGGGCGACACCACAACATTCTGTGTAGGATTGTCGATGGTAATATATTCATTGAAATTGATATAGATGTGGCGGCTATTTACGTTCACTGCCTTATCGGCGGGTGTAGCGCCAACCACTCTCGGCGGTGTTTCGTCATACCATCCGCCATCAGGGTTACCCATCTTAGCACAGGAAAAGAGCAGAAAGGATAAAAGAAAAAGGAGAGAAAAAGGGAAAGGAAAAAAGGATAAAAGATGCTTCATACTCACAGCAAAAGAATGGGAAATCGATGACTTCTCAATTCTTTTTGACTTATCTTTTATCGCGGTATCCTTCATCATATTTCCTTTAGAGCTAAGTAACTATTATCTCTTACCCTCTACTTATTCATCTCCAGCAACTCATCCATATTCTTGCGAGAATTGCTCAGTCGTGGCACTTTATGCTGACCTCCGAGCTTGCCTTTCATCTTGAGCCAATCATTGAAAAGATTCGGGCGCGCCTTCACCACCTCCAGATGCTGCAAGGTGACATCATGAAAACGTTTAGCCTCATAGTCTGAATTTATCTCTTGCAGCTTCTCATCAAGCAGATGGGCAAACTTCTGCAAATCTTCCGGCTCTTTTGCAAACTCCATAAGCCACTGATGGCGGCACTTTGCATTCTCATCCATATAGACGGGAGCGGCAGTATATTCCAAAATTTGTGCACCCGTCTGTTCACAGGCGTAGGCCAAGCCTTTCTCTGCATTATCCATAATCAGCTCCTCACCAAATGCATTGATAAAATATTTGGTGCGCCCGGTGATCACAAACTTATAAGGCCGCTTTGAGGTAAACTGCACCGTATCGCCTATCATGTAGCGCCACAGGCCACAGGTAGTGCTGATCACCATGGCATAGTTGCGGTCCAGTTCCACAGCCTCTAATGGAATGATAGTGGCATTCTCCTGACCCACCTCCTCAAGCGGTATAAATTCATAGAACACACCATAGTCGAGCATCAGCAACATCGAACTGTCGCTCGGGTCGTCTTGTATGCCGAAGAATCCTTCTGAGGCGTTATACGTCTCCATATAATTCATCTTGGGCGAGGTAATGAGCTGCTCATACTGCTTACGATAGGGTCCGAAAGCAATGCCGCCGTGGAAAAACACTTCCAAATTAGGCCACACTTCTTCTATATGCTGCTTGCCAGACAGTTCTAAAACTCTCACCAACACACTCATCATCCATGAGGGTACGCCAGAGATATTGGTTACATTCTTGTGTAAGCATTCATGGGCTATTCGGTCGCGCTTCAGCTCAAAGTCAGAAAGCAGGGCTGTCTGCTTTTTCGGCACGCGCAACAGATTGGCGATAGGATTGAAGTTTTCGATGAGAATAGCACTCAAATCGCCCACCAATGAACCTTCCTGATTATAATTAGGCGAGTGACTGCCACCCAAAATCAGCCCCTTGCCGTCAAAGATACGGCTCTCCGGATGATTACGTAGATAGAGTGTCACCACGTCGATTCCACCCTTATACTGAATGTTCTGCAGGCCTTCGCCCGACACAGGGATAAACTTCGACTTGTCGTTAGTCGTACCCGACGATTTGGCATACCATTTCACCACACCCGGCCACAACACGTTTGCCTCACCGTGGCGCATGCGATCAATGTCGCCTTTCAGTTCTTCATAAGTATTTAAAGGTATGTTGCTTACAAAATCCTCATATCCCTGCGTACTGTTCAGCAGGTGGTTACGTCCGTATTCTGTATCTTGTCCTTTGTTTATCAAATGTTCAAGCACACCCCACTGCAGCGCTTCCGGCTGTGTGTAATGCTTCTCCAACTCCCGTTGGCGTGGCATAAAGAGTTTGCTTGCTAATTTTGTTAAACCCATATCAGTCCAATGTATCAATTTATCATGCAAATTTACCCTAAAACTTTGATAATAGGGCATTATTTAGCATTTTTTATTTTTACTGTCTGCGGTAAAAATAAACAGCCCACGCTGTAACCTTTTATACGTCATGTCTGCAACGGCTTTTGCCGTAAACGGGGCCTTCTAACCGACGCATACACCAAGCGGCACACCGACCTCATTTAGACGCTGACGTACACCGAACGGTGTACACATGTACACCGAACGACATACGCATGCACACCGTACGGAATACGAGGGCACACCGTACGGAATACGTGAGCACACCGTACGGAATACGTGAGCACACCGTACGGAATACGTGAGCACACCGTACGGAATACACTGTAAAAGTATCGATTTTAAGTTGTAAAGGCATTGACAAATGGCTGCCTACTCATTCATACGATGCTCCCTAAATAAGGAGAATCATGCCATCCATCATTCGCTCTGGCCGGAGAAAGCGGCCTGCTCGGCAGCCTGAATGATTTCTTCGCGACTCTGTGGTCTGGCACTAATATCGTTCAAATCGAATTCTTCAGCATTGCCAGTGAGCTCATTGGGCTCGTCATTATCTGGAATGTGTGAAGCGCGACGTTCGTCGTGGGCACTCTCCTGCTCCGAATAGACATGAGTACGGAAAGCGGAAACGTGCTTCTTTTCGCTGTCTTCCTGCTCGTCTGAGGTAATGATAAACTCATTTACTCTATCCGTGTCGGGCAGAGCCTGCACGGGTTCTTCCTCTATCTTGGTTCTGTTGCCCTTGGCAGCAAACACTTCATCGATAAACTGAGGCTCCCTTCTCAGTTTACTGAGCGTGTCTTTGGCTGCTTTCTGCTGACTCTCTTTCTTTGAAAATCCGTTGCCCGTGCAACCCGGAATTCCCTCCATCATAACCTGATAAGAAAATATCGGACTGCCGTTCTTGTCTTTTCCCTCGCTCACGAGCGCAAAGTCCATCTTCACTCTGTTTTTCTGGCACCATTCGATAAGTTTACTTTTGAAGTTCACTTCCTTGTAAGCCACCTTATCTATATTGATCATCTGCTTCAGAATACGCTTTGTCAGAAACATCATACACGCATCATAGCCACGGTCGAGATACATTGCGCCCACAAGTGCCTCAAAGGCATTACCGCCCATATAGCTGTTGTGCGACGATGAATGACCGTTGGAGAGAATAAGTTCCGTGATTCCCATCTCCTTGGCAAGTTTGTTGAGCGTGTCTCGTTGCACGAGCTTCGATCGGGTATTGGTCAGAAATCCTTCCCGCTTTCCGGGGAAATGATGAAACACGATGTCGCCCACGGCAGCATCGAGGATAGCATCTCCGAGAAATTCCAAGCGCTCATTATTGGAAGGTCTGCCTTTCTTGTTACGATGCATCACGCTTTTGTGCAACAAGGCCAACTTGTAATGACTGATGTCGTGGGGATAAAAACCGATGATGTGATATAAAGATGAACGAAGCTCCTTATCCTTCTGGAAAGGGAGCCTCATTCTATCGATTAAATTTGTCAGCATAACAAATTTATTATTCTGCATATTTCTTGAAGATAACACATGCGTTGTGGCCGCCAAAACCAAATGTATTTGACAGAGCAGCACGCACTTTACGCTTCTTGGCTTGGTTAAAAGTGAAATCCATGTTATAGTCGATCTCCGGATCGTCATCGCCCTCGGCATGGTTAATCGTAGGAGGAACGATATCATTCTTCACGCTCAACACGCATACCATTGCCTCTACTGCACCTGCGGCTCCGAGAAGATGACCTGTCATACTCTTCGTAGAGCTGATATTCAATTTATAGGCATGCTCGCCAAACACATCCTTAATAGCCTTAGCTTCAGATATATCGCCTACGTGTGTAGATGTGCCATGAACGTTGATGTAATCGATGTCGTCTGTCGATAAACCTGCATCTCTGAGTGCTTCAGTCATTACGATCTTAGCACCCAACCCCTCGGGATGAGAAGAGGTGATGTGGTAAGCGTCGGCACTCATGCCCGATCCTACCATTTCGGCATATATTTTAGCACCGCGTGCCTTGGCATGCTCCAATGTTTCGAGTACTATACAGCCTGAACCTTCACCCATCACAAAACCGTCTCGGCTGGCGCTGAAAGGACGGCTGGCACCCTCAGGATCGTCATTGCGTGTCGACAGGGCATGCATAGCGTTGAAGCCACCCACTCCGCAATCGCAGATGGCAGCCTCGGCACCACCGGCAACAATGACGTTGGCCTTACCCAGACGCAAAAGATTGAAAGCATCGGCCACGGCGTGAGACGAGGAAGCGCAGGCGCTGGTCGTCACATAGTTGGGTCCGCGAAATCCGAACAACATACTGATATGACCTGCCGAAATGTCGGCAATCATCTTGGGAATGAAAAACGGGTTGAACTTCGGACCATCTTCCTTATGCAAAGCATAGTACTCCACCTCATCCTGAAAGGTCTTGATACCGCCAATGCCGATACCATAAACCACTCCGATACGGTCCTTATCTTCCTTCTCAAGGTCTAACCCCGAATCTTTCACACCCTGAATGGCACTGATCATGGCCAGCTGAGTGCAGCGATCCATCTTGCGGGCTTCCTTGCGGTCAATATAATCATTAACGTCCAGACCTTTCACCTCACAGGCAAAGGTGGTCTTGAATTTGGAAGTATCAAATGAAGCAATAGGAGCAGCGCCGCTCTTACCTGCCAACAGGTTTGCCCACATCTCTTCGGGATTCAAGCCTACTGGTGTAACGGCGCCGAGTCCTGTTACAACTACTCTGTTTAATTCCATTGGATATTGTTTTAAAAATAAAAAAATTTAGCGTATAGTGATGCGGTAAAAAGATTACCTTACAATAAATCCCTTACAACTTGCAATAAGGATTTATCCATCACTAAACGCTAAATACTGCTATCAACTAATTACTTAGCGTTTTCTGCGATATAGTTGATGGCATCCTGAACAGTCTGAATTGTCTCAGCCTTATCGTCTGGAATAGAAATTCCGAACTCTTTCTCAAACTCCATAATGAGCTCTACAGTGTCGAGAGAATCTGCACCAAGATCGTTTGTGAAGCTTGCCTCTGGCTTTACTTCAGCCTCGTCTACGCCAAGTTTATCTACGATAATAGCCTTAACTTTTGATTCAATTTCTGACATAATTTTACTTTTAAAAAATTGTTATTAAATAATTTTCATACAAAATTCGGGTGCAAAGTAACTCATTTTTTTGCATTCACACAAATAAATCATATAAAATTTACCCTTAATCTGCACAAATACCCACTTATTGTGCAAATTTTATCACATTTTATAATTATATTTCTTTGATATTCAAAATTTACTCCTTAACTTTGCATAAAACCAAAGTTATCTCTTAAAATGTCATTTACGCAACAATGTAATACCATTTTTGGTAAAGCCATCGAGGATTATCATGTTAACGACAATATCGATAATCCGATCAACAACCCATACGACCGTGATTCCATTGAGAACCGTTTGTATCTCAAATGCTGGATCGACACCGTGCAATGGCATTTGGAAGATATCATCCGCGACCCCCACATCGATCCCATAGAAGCCCTGTCGTTGAAGCGTCGTATTGATCGCTCTAACCAAGACCGTACGGATCTTGTGGAGCAAATAGACTCTTATTTTCGCCAGAAATACAGTGGTATCACCCCGTTGGATGATGCCCGCCTCAACACTGAAAGTCCCGCATGGGCAATCGACCGCCTGTCGATTCTCGCATTAAAAATCTATCACATGCGCGAAGAGGCCGAACGCAAAGAGGCTACAGCTGAGCACCGTCAGCGCTGCAAACAAAAACTCAACGTGTTGTTAGAGCAACAGGCAGATCTCAGCACAGCCATCGACCAGCTGCTCGAAGACATCGAGGCCGGCCGTAAGTACATGAAGGTATATCGACAGATGAAGATGTACAATGATCCCAGCACCAATCCTGTGCTTTACGCCAAAAAATAATCGTTATTTCGAGGTGTTTCCTTTTCCATAATGATGACCCGTCATGTCCTGATGATCCGCTTTTCTGCCATGGGCGACGTTGCCATGACAGTGCCTGTGGTGTGTGCATTAGCGAAGAAATATCCGGATGTACACTTCACCATGCTGTCGAAGCCGTTTGCCCGACCATTATTTGAGAACCTTGCTCCCAACGTCGGGTTCATGGAAGCGGATATCGTCAACGAATATAAAGGCATCAAAGGACTGAACGCACTCTACCGTCGGCTCACTGCCAAGAAGTTTACTGCCATAGCCGACCTGCACGATGTGCTGCGCACAAAGTATCTGCGCACGCGTTTCTGCATTGACAGATACCACGTGGCACACATCGACAAGCACCGCGAAGAGCGCAAACTGCTTACCGCCTATACTAATAAGGTGTTAAAGCCAATACATACCGCCTTTGAGAATTATACCGAGGTATTCGATAAATTAGGGTTCCCCATCCAACCGGAGCTTACCACTATCCTTTCTTCCGAACACTCAAGTCTTCGACTGTTGCCCAAGATGATAGGCGAAAAGAAGACCTTTCAACAATGGATAGGCATAGCACCCTTTGCCGCCCATCCCGGCAAGGCTTATCCCTTTCCGTTGATGGAACAGGTCATCGAACTGCTCATAAGGCATCATCCCTCCTGTCGCATCTTTCTGTTTGGCGGTGGGAGAAAGGAGAAAGAACAGTTACAAGCCATCGTCAATCGTCATACACATTGCCTCAGTGTGCCCGAACATCTCGAAAGCATGGAGCAAGAACTGTGTCTCATGAGTCATCTTGACGTAATGGTGAGTATGGACAGCGCCAACATGCACCTTGCTTCGCTCGTTGGCACCACCGTCGTCAGCGTATGGGGAGCCACTCATCCTTACGCCGGATTCATGGGGTGGAATCAGAAAATGAGCAATGCCGTACAGCTCGACATGCCATGTCGTCCTTGTTCCATATTCGGAAACAAGCCCTGCATCACCAACGATTATGCCTGTCTCAACAATCTTGATCCGCAACTTATCGTGGATAAGATTGAAGAGAATATCCGATAAAGATAGAAAAGTTGGTAGACAGAAAATAAGTAGAGAACGGTGGATAACCCTGTTGATAACCATACTCATAACTTTCCGGATATTCACACCCATTCCAACATCCCACATATTTGGTGGATATCCACTGCATTATCCAATGAATTTGACATCATAATCCACAGTCTTCGACCATCAAAAAACTATCAACTTATACTTATCAACCCATTCACAACTTTGTGGATAAACCATATAACCTGTTGAAATATAATCATCAAATATCAACAGTCATGCTACGTAGCTGCATACCTCAAGTGGATAACCAAACTGCCAAACAATCAGACGGATTGTTATCCACTTATCCACAATCCTTCTTACTTATATTTTCTTTCTTTTAAAATTTAAATTCTAAAGATAAATATAAAAGGAGGTGGGGATAACATATTTTCTTCCCCACAGCGTTTAGATATATTGCTGCACTTCACCTTTTTTAACGAAGATAGGAAACAACCTATTTGTTTTTCTCCTACATTTGCAATGTATAATCTAAACTCGTAACCTTATATGAAAAGATTAACGAATATCCTGCGCCACAACATTAAAGTCTTATTTCTCGTGCTCTGTAGCCTTTTGTATTCCTGCTCCTCAGAGGAAGAGGAATATATACCGTTCGTTGCATCTACACTTGGCAATAGTGTATGGCTTTCTTTAGAGCGTCAAGATGGCACGAAATACGATTATGACAGTCTGCTGCAAAACGGCAAACTAAGTATTTATGGTGTATTGTCTAAGAAGAATCTTTCACTACGGGTTATCACTACCAATACAGATTTCAGCTATATTGAGTTTCCTGCAGACCTCCCTAACAGTTCTTCCATGCAATTGAATGAAAAGAAAACGGAAGGTTATGGCAGTTCTGACGCCATCATTAACATTGATGGAAAGAGAAGCAAGATGACATTTCATTTTAGATTTAATTCACTTGGAATACCTGAGATGTATGGTGGAAATGGCATAAGTATAGATTCCATTACATACAATAACAAGGGAATAAAGATATTAAGATATTGGAATGTAAGAAAGATAACATTAAGGGAAGATTCAAACGGTGAGTTTGAATTGCAATGACAATGAGATAACAGGCAAGTGACTGTCTGCATTGAGAAGGCTGTAGCCTTTATTTTTCATATCCCGGGGTAGGAATCGCAACGATCTACCCCGGGTAAGTTGTCATTGGTGGATAGGAACGCTTAAGATTTTTCGCTTTTTTGGCGGCTGTTGATGATGAACTGATGCACGGTTACGGCACTCATCATGATGAAGAAAGGCATGAAAGGATTATGGAACCGAGCCTCACCATGCCCGAAAAAGAGCAGGATGAGTGTACCAATGATGACGACCGATAGGGGGATAGCAAGTTTTTGCCATTCGTGTTGTCGGCAAAGAATGATGCTTCCCGCGATGAATCCTACCAGCAAGAGGTAATAATAGATAAGGTTGAGAATGGTGAGCAGCTGCACGCCGCTATATTTTGGGAAGTCCTTATATAGTGTAGGCATGCTCAACTCATCGTAGAGATATTTTCGTTGCGCCTTGTGGCTTAAGAATGTGCATAGGTTCACATTATCTGAAGCATAGGTATTGATGAGTTTGGCAGGCATCTGGGCGATGTATTCCTTAGGATGCGACTGTAGCCAAGCAAAGAATCGTTCGTGCCAGATGCCGTCTTTTTCTATGGCATTGGCCTTTGTGATGATGGGCAGATGGTCGTCTGATGTGTCGGAAGTATGATCCACGCTGTATTGCAGGAGTGCCATCCACCCGGTGCGTGCCTGATAAATGAAGTGGCCTGTACGCAGATAGCAGGCTCCGCCAATCAGTGTGACGGTGAGAAGATAGCCTGCCAATGATTTGAGGATGGTCTTTCTTTGGTAGAGGAAGATAGCAAGGAGAAATATAATTGCCATCGGGCGAAACCAGTTGGCGACGGCAAGCACTGCTCCTGCGGCCAGACACTGCCGTCGGCACACTGCTAAATAAATGCCTGAAAGCGAAAGAAAAAGGAATGGGAGTTCGCTATGCGTGGAGGTTCCTTCGCCATAATTGGCAGGATAGAGCACATAGAGAAGGAGCGCGATGTATGCCACCTTATTGTTAAAGATGGTCTGTGCAATGCGAAATACAAGCCATGCAGTGGCTCCCTTAAGCAAACTGTAAAGAAAGAGCAGCGGCATGACGGAACCGAAGAGCCGCAGCGAAAGCACCACGGCATTGATGGCGCCTAAGTTCCAGATGAAGGCAAGTTCTTGAATCTTATGCGTGATGGGATACCATTCACCGTGCAGGATGCTGTCTTGAGCCAATCTGATGTAGCCCTCACTGTCCGGATAGGGGGTGTAACCGAAGACAACGAGTATCAGACATTGCAGAATGGTGAAACCGATGATTATCTCACGATAGCGATTTTGCATACCACTCCTTTCTCGCCCGATGATGTTGCCACCTCAACCATATAGACACCGCTCGCCACACGCTTGCCGTTGCCGTCGAGGCCATACCATTTGTATTGCCCGTTGGATGCCCGTCCTTCGTTCACAAGGGTACCGTTGGAAGTCACAATCTTTACGTCGGCATCCTCATCGAGGCCTGTAATGGTGATGGCGCCCAAGTAATCGGGGCGCACGGGGTTGGGATAGGCATAAACATTGTCTTTTGTCATACCATTGCCGGCAGTGGTGGAATTGCTCATGTAGGAGCATAAGCCTTTATTGGTACCGAAGAACACTTCACCCGTTGTCTCGTCAATCGATATGGATTCGATATTGTTTGAAAGAAGAGTGCTGTTCTCTTTGGTGAAATGTTGCAGCTGAGTGATATTGTTTGAGCTGATGAGGTAAACACCATTGTCGGCTGTTCCAAACCATTTGCGGTTGGCCTGATCTACTGTCATGCAGGTGATGTCGACACCGGAAAGCAGATAGTCGGCATAGCTTGTGCCGTCATTACGGGGTACTTTCACCTGCGTGAACACAGGACTGTCGGCTGTAATCTGACCGGGAGGGAGCATCAGCGGTCCCACGTTGGTGCCTATCCAGATGTTATTATTCTTATCTTCAGCTATGCAGCGCACGTAGGTGACGGTCAATGTGGCGCCATCATCATTCACAAAGTTGGTAAAACACTTGATGGCATCAGTGGAAGGCTGATAGCAGATGGCTTGGGGATAATTGAAATAGTTGTTGGGAATCCAAAGCATATTGCGACTATCGATGATCGGCGTCTCCATTCGCTCTAACGAATGCCCGTCGCGCATCAGCTCGGTCTTGTGATAATTTTCCCAATTGGAGCTGCTGTTGTATTTCAATAAGGATGTAGTGGCACTCAAACTGTTGAGTACCCACAGGTTGCCGCTGCCGTCAAACTTGATGCCTTGCACGATGTTGTAGTCCTTGCTTGTAGCGCTCACCGTTGCAGCACCCCGCAGCGGACTGTTGTCAGGAGTGTATTCCCGTACGAAAGAGCCATTGAGAAACTCGTAAAGTCCTGTTCTTCCCGATGCAAATACACGGTTGCTGTTGTTTGGATCGACGTCTACAGAGTTGAGATCGACGAATGCATGGCCTGTCTTTGTGGTCAGATCATCTTCGAAGATAGTCCAGTTATCATTGTCGAGCACCTGTATGCAGCCGGGATATTCATAGTCTTCCATTGCCTCATAGCCGCCACCGACGGTATATAATTTGCCGTTTGTCATTCGAATAAAGGCGAAATGATTATATTTTGGGCCGCCCGGTTTGAGTGTCTGCACTAAAGCGAGGAGCGTCGGGTCAAGGGTTGTGCTCCGTGCAGTATAGTTTCCCACCCGTGTCCAGTTGGAAGCATAGAGAAGATTGTCGGTCAAGAGACCGCGATAAAGTCCGTTCGTACTGCTTGCAGCATAGAGATAATTACCGTCGATATAGCTGTAATCTACACGAAAACCGAGCTGGTAGGTATTGTCTATCTCGGCATCGGCTACATTCAGTTGGATGATACCGAAGCCGGTAGACAGATATGCTTTGTTGCCGGAGACGTAAATGCTGTTCACTGTCTTATCGACAGCCATCGATTTGTTCATGTAATCGGCAATGTTGGTTACATTGTTGTTTTGCGAGAGCAGGTCAATGTTGTAGTTATCATATACGATAACCAACCGCTTGGCACTCTGACACCATGTAATGTGCGATATTCCGCAGTCGTTGAGCACGGTAGTTTTATCATAAGTTTGCAGGCTCCGGTCATCCTGATCATACGAATACAGGCCGCCGGAAGCCAACACGTAAATCATATTTCCACTGGCTTCCACAATCTCCGTAGGCTCATAATAGCTGAGATAAGCCTTCCATTTTCCCACCTGAGCAGCCAGAGCGAAAGGGAATAAAAGGAGAAATGTGAAAAACAAAAGACCTCTCCGCACTTTGAAAGCAGGAAGGATATTTAATATAAGGTGTGATATCTTATGACGCATAGATGTAAATGATGTGTTATTTCTTAAACGATGAAACACTCAATCTATTGTTTTTTTAACGTACACCGAATGAAATAAGTGCGTACACCGAACGCTGTATGCACGTACACCGAACGAAATACGTGCGTACACCGAACGACGTACGTGCGCATACCGTACGGTATGCGTGGTCATAAGGACGGGAAGCAACGATGAAACGTATATTCTTTTTGTGTTGGTAAAATCAATTTATCAGAAACTTTGCCAACTTTTTCACTGCCCTTGCACGATGGCTGATTTGGTTTTTGATATCCTCACCGAGTTCTGCAAAGCTTTTGTCGTAGCCTTCAGGAATAAATATCGGGTCGTAGCCGAAACCTTCAGACCCGTGCTTCTTGGTGTCGATTCGTCCATGAACCTCACCTTCAAACTGATATTCCTGATAGCTTTCAGGATCTGATTCGTCTATTTTGATGAGAGAAATAACCGTACGAAATCGTGCTTTACGATCGACTTTACCCTCCAATTCGCGCAGGAGTTTCTGTATGTTGGCCTCACTGTCGTGGTCTGTTCCATCGGCATAACGGGCGGAATGCACTCCGGGAGCGCCATTGAGCGCCTCTACTTCGAGTCCGGTATCATCGGCAAAGCAGCTGAGGTGATACCGGTTGAAGATGTATTCTGCCTTCTGATGCGCATTCTCCTCAAGCGTATCGCCTGTCTCCGGGATATCTTCGTGACAACCGATGTCGTTTAAAGACACGATTTCAAAATCAGAACCGAGTATCTCGCCTATCTCTTGCAACTTGTGTTTGTTATTCGTAGCAAATACTATTTTCATCGTCATTGATTGTTTTGGAAAGTAAACGGAACTACAATTTTTGTGTTATTCCTTATCGGTTAATCCATATTTATCTCCTTTCAGGAGGGATTTGGTATGTTTTTTAGATATCTTCACCTTAATCTTATCAAATCCCTCTCCATACACTCCGATAACTGAACTTTGACTGACAAAGGCATTTGGATCGATCATCTTGATGAGGCGGAAGATGGAAGTGCTCTCATTTTTCTTGGCAAGAATACAGAGCACTTTCATGTCTTGACCCGTGTACCATCCATGTCCGTCGAGAATCGTTACGCCATGATCCATCTGCATGGCGATGGCATGGGCAATCTCCTGATATTTTTTTGAGAAAATCATAAACTGCACAGACTCCCGACGAGCATTCATCACGTAGTCGAGCATAAAGTTTTCGACCGCCATCGTACAGATACCAAATACTACTTTATGGATGCGTGCCAGACCATCGCCAAACTGCGGGATGAAAAGGCAGCTGCCAATGATACACAGATCGACAACGATGAGCACCTGACCCAATGAGATGTTATGGAATTTGTTGATGGAAGCAGCAATGATATCCGTGCCGCCGGTGGAGCCGTTGTTCATGAAAACGATAGCCAATGACGTGCCGGTCATAGTGCATCCGATGAGCAATGACATGAAATCTTGCCCTTCGCCCAATATCTTCACATAGTGGCCGGCTTCATCTTTTGGCATAATCTCTTGTGCCAGCCACAGCAAGAAAGACAAGGCAAAGATGGCATAGATAGTCTTCATCAGAAACTTGATACCCAAAATCTTCAATGCCAACACCAGCAAAAGAGCGTTGATCACAAAATAACTATACTCGATGGGGATAGTTGTAGCGTAGAAAATAATGGCACCGATACCCGTTACTCCACCTGTAACAATCTCGTATGGGAGCAGAAATGTTGTCCATGCAAATGCAAACAACATGAGACCGAGGGTTATAAATATATAATCTTTCGCCTCATTGAAAATGATTTGATGGTCGATAGTCATAGGTTAGAATTTTGTTTAACTCCCGAATATCATTTAATAACGATGTTGATAATCTTCTTGGGCACCACGATGATTTTGATAATCTGCTTGCCTTCCATATACTTAGCAGTACGTTCATCATCAAGAGCAGCCTTTTCGATGTCTTCTTTCGAGGCATCTACGGGGAACATCATCTGATAGCGAGCCTTTCCGTTGAAGCTCACTGTCATCAGAATCTCGTTCTCCTTGAGGTATTCCTCATTCCATTTAGGCCACTGAGCGTCGCATACGGAGCCGGTCTGACCCAACTGCTGCCACAGTTCCTCTGCAATATGGGGGGCAAACGGTGCAATGAGAATCACAATATCTCTCAACAATTCGCGGTTGTGGCACTTCTGTTGACCCAATTCGTTAATGCAGATCATGAAGGCGGAGATACTCGTGTTATAAGAGAAGAGTTTGATGTCGGCCGTCACTTTCTTGATGAGCTTGTGCACGCTCTTCAGATTTTCCTTCGTAGGCTCCGTGTCATCTACGAGAAACTTTTCGGTACGACCATCCCAAAACAGTGCCCAGAACTTCTTCAGGAAGCGGAAACAACCGTCGATACCGTTAGTGTCCCAAGGCTTGCTTGCCTCCACCGGACCTAAGAACATCTCATAAAGGCGTAGCGTGTCGGCACCGTAATCGCGGATGATATCATCAGGATTTACCACGTTGTACATTGATTTCGACATCTTTTCTACAGCCCAACCGCAGATATACTTACCATTTTCGAGGATAAACTCGGCATCTTTATGCTCCGGGCGCCACTTCTTGAAGGCCTCCACATCGAGCACATCATTCTTTACGAGGTTCACCCAAACATGGATAGGAGTAACGTCCTTATACTCATTGCGGAGGTTATAGCTCACGAACATGGGCTTTTCGCTCGTACTTAGCTCATTCACACGATATACAAAGTTGGAGCGTCCCTGTATCATGCCCTGATTGATCAGCTTCTGGAAAGGCTCCTCCTCACAGCTCACGCCCATGTCGAACAGGAATTTATTCCAAAAACGGCTATAAATCAGGTGTCCTGTAGCATGTTCGGTGCCACCCACGTAAAGGTCTACGTGTCTCCAATAAGCATCTATATCTTTGTCGACCAATGCCTTATCGTTCTTCGGATCCATATAGCGCAGGTAGTAAGCACTCGATCCGGCAAAGCCCGGCATGGTGCAGAGGTCAATGGGGAATACGGTCTTCTCGTCTATCTTTGCATTTTCCACGATCTTGCGGTTCGCGCTATCCCATGCCCATACCTCTGCACGTCCCAATGGAGGCTCACCGGTTTCCGTAGGCTTATACGCTTTGATTTCCGGCAATTCGATGGGCAGGCAATCCTCGGGAATCATCTTCGGAATCCCGTTGTCATAGTAAACGGGGAATGGTTCACCCCAGTAGCGCTGGCGAGAGAATATGGCATCGCGGATGCGATAGTTCACTTTCACGCGGCCGATGCCCTTTTCGGTAACGAATTTCTTGGTAGCGGCAATGGCTTCTTTCACCGTCAGACCGTTCAAGCTGAACCCGTCGATGCTCTTCTTACCTGCCATAGGCGAGTTGCCCACGATACCCTCTTTGGCGTCGAAGCTCTCTTCCGACACGTCGGCACCTTCGATCAGTGGGATGATGGGCAGGTTGAAGTGCTTGGCGAAGGCATAGTCGCGGCTGTCGTGAGCAGGCACAGCCATGATGGCACCCGTACCGTAGCCTGCCAAGACATATTCCGAAATCCAGATGGGGATGGCTTCTCCGGTAAACGGATTGATGGCATACGAGCCGGTTTCCACACCCGTCACCTTATGGTCAGACATACGATCCAACTCCGTGCGTTTCTTCACGTAGTCGAGATATTTCTCTACGGCATCCTTCTGACTATCGGTTGTGAGCTGCTCCACCAGTTCGCTTTCGGGCGCCAACACCATGAACGTCACGCCAAACATCGTATCTGCGCGGGTGGTAAAGATAGTAAACTTCACGTTGGAGTCCTTGACGGAGAACTCTATCTCCGTTCCTTCACTGCGGCCAATCCAGTTTTTCTGCGTCTCGGTGATGGATTCGCTCCATGTCACGGTGTCAAGGCCGTCGAGCAGACGCTGTGCATAGGCCGACACACGGAGGCACCACTGGCTCATTTTCTTCTGAATCACGGGGAAGCCGCCACGTTCCGACACACCATTCACCACCTCATCATTGGCCAGCACGGTGCCCAATGCAGGACACCAGTTGACCATCGTTTCGCCTTTATAGGCGATGCGATAATTCATCAGCACCTCGTTCTGCTGCTTGTCGTCCATCGCTCTCCATTCCTCGGCGGTGAACTGCTCATTGTCGTCGCTCTTAGCCGCATTGATTCCTTCCGATCCGTGCTGCTCAAAATGCTTGATGAGCTGCTCGATGGGTTGTGCTTTCTTCAAGTCTTTGTTATAGTATGAGCCAAACATCTTTTGGAAAGCCCATTGCGTCCAGTGGTAGTAGGCGGGGTCGCAGGTGCGTATCTCGCGGTCCCAGTCAAAGCAAAACCCAATCTTATCCAGCTGTTCGCGATAGCGGTTGATGTTTTCTTCGGTGGTGATGGCAGGATGCTGACCGGTCTGGATGGCATATTGCTCGGCGGGAAGTCCGTAGGCATCATAGCCCATGGGGTTCAGCACGTTGAATCCGTTAAGACGTTTGAAACGTGCGTAGATATCGCTGGCAATATATCCGAGGGGGTGCCCCACATGCAGCCCCGCACCAGATGGGTAGGGAAACATGTTGAGCACGTAGAACTTCTTACGCTCGGGGTCTTCCGTCACCTTGTAGATTTTCTTCTCTACCCATTGCTTCTGCCATTTCTTTTCAATTTCCCTGAAATTGTATTCCATTTCTATTTATCTTGTTATTTTGTTTTTTGCTTATTATAAAGATGTGTGCAAAGATACGGCAAAAAGCAGAAAAAGCAAAGAGAAACTTGGAAAAAGGCTGATGCGGGCATCAGGATAAGTGATTATAAATTATCCTCACGGAATGCGAATCGGGGGTGTGGCTTTTATCTGTTATTTGGATACGGAGGGTTGTTTCCTCATCATGAAATATATGCCGATAGCAATGAAGGGAATGGAGAGAATCTGACCCATATCGAGGAGCATACCTGCCTCGAAATCTACCTGTATGTCTTTGGTATATTCGATGAAGAAGCGAGCGGTGAAAACCAATGCCAAGCACATGCCGAAGAAGAATCCGGTACCCACCTTCTTGGGATATTTCTTGTAAAAATGATAGATGATGAAGAAGAAGCAAGCGTAGGCCAAAGCCTCGTAAAGCTGTCCGGGATGGCGCGGATACTGGTCGACGCGTGAGAAGACGAATGCCCATGGCACGTCCGTCACCTTGCCGATAATCTCGGAGTTCATCAGATTGCCCAGCCGGATAAACGTTGCCGTGATGCACGAACAGATGCCCATGTTGTCGAGCACCACCCATACGGGCACTTTCGTGTTATGCGAATAGATGAAGATGGCAATGATCATCGCTATCACGCCGCCGTGGGAGGCGAGACCTTCATAACCTACAAACTTCCACGACCCGTCGGCCGCATGATGGAAGGGGATGAGCATCTCGATGAAATGATCCCATGACCCGAGGAAATAATCGGGCTGATAGAACAGGCAGTGACCCAAGCGCGCGCCGATGAGCACGCTCAGAAAGATGTAGATAAAGAGCGGGTCGAACTTTTCGTCGGGTATCTTCTGGTCTTTATAGAGTTTCTTCATCAGCAGATAGCCGAGGAAAAGACCTATCAACCAGCACAGGCTGTACCAGCGAATGCTAAGCGGACCGAGGTTAAAGAGCACCTCATTGGGATTCCAGAAAATGTAAGAAAGCATAGTCAGAAATGTGGTCTCTCCAAGCTCCTCCAACGGGAGGGAATGTCAATCGCCATGTCTGTCGAAAGAGATTGGGTAGGCCGTTGATGGGTGAATATTTGTTTTGATAGACTAAACATTAAATCTGAAGTGCATGATGTCGCCATCCTGTACCACATATTCCTTTCCCTCGATGCCGAGCTTGCCGGCTTCTCGGATGGCGGCCTCTGTGCGATACCGGATGTAATCATCGTATTTGATGACCTCCGCGCGGATAAATCCTTTCTCGAAGTCTGTGTGTATCACGCCTGCGCACTGCGGAGCTTTCCAGCCTTTGTGGAATGTCCACGCTTTCACCTCCATTTCGCCGGCAGTGATAAAGGTCTGCAGGTTGAGCAGATGGTATGCCTTTTTGATGAGGCGGTTTACGCCGCTCTCTTCCAGCCCCAGCTCGTCGAGAAACAGCTGCTTGTCTTCGTACGAATCGAGCGAGGCGATGTCTTCCTCTGTCTTGGCTGCAATCACCATAGCCTCGGCACCCTCTGCGGCTGCCATCTCTTCTATTTTCCTGCTGTATTCGTTACCTGTCTTGGCTGCCTTTTCATCCACGTTGCACACGTAGAGCACGGGTTTGGTGGTCAGCAGAAACAGGTCGTGGGCAGCCTTTTGCTCCTCCTTGCTTTCAAAGGTCACGCTACGGGCATTGAGACCTTGATCGAGCGCCTCCTTGAAAGCCTTGAGTACGCCTACCAACACCTTTGCATCCTTGTTGCCGGCAGCGGCTGTCTTCTCGGTCTTAGCCAACTGTCCCTCGATGGTTTCGAGGTCTTTGAGCTGCAGCTCGGTATCGATGATTTCCTTGTCGGCGATGGGATCCACGGCCATGCCGCCTTCGCGCACCACGTTGTCGTCGTCGAAACAGCGTATCACATGGATAATCGCATCGCACTCGCGGATGTTTCCGAGAAACTTGTTGCCCAGTCCTTCGCCTTTCGACGCGCCCTTCACGAGCCCCGCTATGTCTACAATCTCGCAGGTGGCGGGCACGATGCGCCCCGGGTTTACTATCTCGGCGAGCTTCGTCAGCCGTTCGTCGGGCACGGTGATCACGCCCAGATTAGGCTCGATCGTGCAGAAAGGAAAGTTGGCCGCCTGCGCCTTGGCACTCGACAGGCAGTTGAACAATGTAGATTTTCCTACGTTCGGAAGGCCTACAATACCACATTTTAAAGCCATATCTT
>CAUTTP010000012.1:0-38387 GCA_963541305.1 uncultured Prevotella sp. | reverse complement strand
TATATCAAGAATTAACCTTTTTAACTTACAAGCAGCATTAAAAAAACAGTTTTGCACTTTGCTGAGAGAAAATAAAATATTATTTTTGCATGTGTAAAAAGATAGGAGCATTTCATTTTTTAAATATAATAAATTATGGCAGTAAGTTACAAAGAACTTGGTCTCGTCAATACGCGCGAGATGTTCAAAAGGGCAGTAGATGGCGGTTATGCCATTCCTGCATTTAATTTCAATAACCTTGAACAGCTTCAGGCTATCATCACCGCTTCTTCACAGTTGAAGTCTCCGGTAATCCTTCAGGTATCTAAAGGTGCTCGTAATTATGCTAACGCTACATTGCTCCGCTATATGGCTGAAGGTGCTGTTGAGTATGCTAAAGAGTTAGGCTGCGAGCATCCGGAGGTAGTGTTGCATCTCGACCACGGTGACAGCTTTGAGCTCTGCAAGGACTGTGTGGATATGGGCTTCTCTTCTGTGATGATCGATGGTTCTGCTCTTCCTTATGAGGAGAACATCGCGCTTTCTAAGCAGGTTGTGGAGTATGCTCACAAGTATGATGTGACTGTAGAAGCTGAACTCGGTGTGCTCGCCGGTGTTGAGGATGAGGTGGCATCTGAGGTTTCCCACTATACGAAGCCCGAGGAGGTAATCGACTTCTCCACGCGTACGGGTTGCGACTCATTGGCTATTTCTATCGGCACTTCTCATGGCGCCTACAAGTTCACTCCGGAGCAGTGCACACGCGATCCTAAGACAGGCCGTTTGGTACCGCCTCCTTTGGCATTCGATGTGCTGGCAGAGATCGAAAAGCAGCTTCCCGGTTTCCCCATCGTGCTTCACGGTTCTTCTTCTGTGCCGCAGAAGTATGTTGATATCATCAACAAGTATGGTGGCAACTTGCCTAATGCCGTGGGTATTCCTGAAGATCAGCTCCGTCAGGCTTCCAAGAGTGCTGTATGCAAGATCAACATCGACTCTGACTCTCGTTTGGCCTATACGGCTGGTGTTCGGGAGACGTTGGCTTTGCATCCTGATTACTTTGATCCACGTCAGTATGGTAAGGTGGCACGTGACTATATGATTGATCTTTACAAGAGCAAGATCACTGATGTGCTCGGTAGTGACAACAAGCTTGCCCAACTCTAATAGGAAGACAAACGTACAAGATTATTGACGTTATAAGAATATAATCGAATTGAAAAGAATGGGAACTGGTGGTAATACCGGTTCCCATTTTGTATTTATGCCATTCCAAAGCTGAATGGAGAGATGCTGTACCTAAGATTATGCTTACATGGTAATGGCTTCGATCTGTTGAATGCTGCCTGTAAGCGGGTCGAGGATGACCTTGGAGGTTTGCTTCTTGCCGAAGAGTTCACCGCTCAGCGATTCGGTATAACCGAACTGGGGTGCTGATACCTCATATCTGCCTATCACCTGCCGGTCGTTTTGTACGGTCACGGTAATCTTGCTGGGATTATTCACGCACAGTCCGATGTTGTTCTTATCCTCCTTCTTATCTATGGGAGCAGGGGCGGGAGCTGTCACGGTGCGGTTGTCCTTGACGTTAATATAATAAGGTGCACCAGCAAGGTCATCGTTGTCAAGCAGCCCGAGATATTTGGAGAATCGGAAGAGAATGTCTTGCCCATCTTTTGTTGGGATATAGTCGATGGTGGTCCATGTGGTGTCTTTCACGTTCGTACCTTCAAAGAGTTGCACGAGTGCGCGCTCCTGCATGCTGAGATTGTTGAGCATCAGTTGGAGCTGGGCGCCATCTTTAGGCATGAAGTCTGCTTCGCCGCGGCTCAGCTGGTTGCGACTGTCACGAATATCGTATATCTCTTGTGCCGTGAGCTCTGCCATTTTAGCGATGTTTCCCGCGCGCAGAATGTCCTCCGTCATGTAGTCATTGGGGTTGGGTAGGGGTGTTTTGGGGGCTGGAGTGAATATAGGATGCACATCAGCAGGTGCTTTCACGTCAGCGTTGATGGCCAGCAGCTGACCATTGTCGGCCTGACATACTTTCGTGATGTTTGTCTTTTTCTCCAAGAGCAGTGTGAACCGCTTGCTGGTGTCGGGCACAGCTTGCGGTGCCATCTCTATGCCGATGATGCGATAGGAGGTAGCTGCGTCTTGCGATACATCTTTCTTCATGTATCGGCGGGCATAGGGAGCAAACTGCCCCGGTGTGTAAACCGTCTTCTCTACCTTGACAGTGAAGCGCATCATCGCCTTGGGCAGATAGTAGGTTGTTCCCTCAATACTTTGTGCCTGCGCAGCAATGGATGCAATAAGCGTGAATATAAAAGATATGATTTTCGTTTTTGTCATGTCTATTCTATAAGTTATCAACACATTCAACTAAGTTCCAAGACCTTTCAATCAAGTTATCTTCTAATCTTCCAATCTCTTGAATGCTTTCGGCAGATATTGGATGATGTCGCCAGCCATTAGGCTCTCCTTACCCAGATCCTTGACAGCGAGATCCCCGGCAAGCCCGTGGAGATACATACCCAGCATGCAGGCGGAAGCAGAATCATAGCCGCGAGCCAGCAAACCTGTGATGATTCCGGTCAGCACATCACCGCTCCCGGCCGTTGCCATGCCGCTATTGCCCGTTGAATTGAAAACCACGTGGCCATCGGGCAGGCACAATGCCGAGTAATGCCCTTTCAGGAGGATATAGCCTTGCAGGCGTTCTGCCAATTGCTGCGCCTTGGTAAGGCGTTCAAAGTCGCTGTTGCTTGCGCTACCTGCCAGCCGATCGAATTCCTTGGGGTGGGGTGTCATGATGATGCCGTTGGGCAGTTGTTGCATCCAAGCCTGATGGTTGGCCAATATGTTCAGTGCGTCGGCATCCGCCACGATCGGACATTGAGTGCGTCGGATCTGTCCGATCAGTGCAATGGCCGTATTCTCTGTCTGTCCGATTCCGGGGCCAATCCCCAAGGCATCGAAGTCTACGCTATCGACACTTTCTGAGAAATAGGTCTCCTCGTGATCCATCTGCATCACGGCTTCGGGTATGGCGAGCTGCATGATATCGTAATTCTTCTTGGGCGTATGTACCGTCACTTTACCCGCTCCTGCCCGCAGACAGGCCTTAGTTGCAAGGACAGACGCACCTGCCATACCGTAGCTGCCGGCGATAATGAGTGCGTGCCCCATAGAACCCTTGTGGGCGAAGTCGTTGCGTTTCTTCAGCCGGGAGCTCAGATCAGATTCTTCTAACTGCCGATAGGACACTTCTGTATTGGCGATATATTCGGCGCTCAGGCGGATATCGAGCACGCGCAGTCGTCCGATATACATTTGACAGTCGCCCATCAGCATGGATAATTTCTTCTGCTGGAGCGTGAGCGTGAGGTCGGCATGGATAATATTCTGTCGGATGTTGTATGTATTGTCTTCGCACATCAGCCCCGAGGGTATGTCGAGACTGACAACCTTGGCGGAACTCTGGTTGATATACTTAACCAGCGAGGCAAAGCCGCCGCTCAGGGGTTTGTTCAGTCCGGAACCGAAAAGGCCGTCCACAACGAGCGTGTTAGCGGTCAACTCGGGCGGATCGAAGTTTTGAGAAATCTCCGTAAACTTCGCCGCTTTCTTCGTATCAACCAGTCGCTGCTTGTTAATGGCACAATCTTCAGACAGTTTGTTGTGGATATTGAAGAGAAATACATTTACCTGATAGTTGGCTTCGGCAAGCATCCGTGCCACAGCAAGGGCATCACCGCCATTATTGCCGGGGCCGGCAAAGACCACGACGGGCGTCAGATGAGACCACTCGTCCATGATGGCACGAGTGAGCGCAGTGGCGGCTCGTTCCATCAAGTCGATGGATTTGATGGGCTCGTGCTCGATGGTATAATTGTCAAGCTCGTGAATTTGAGCAGCTGTAAATATCTTCATAACTATGCAAACTTACATAAAATTCTTGAATTATACGCCGGTTGCATAAAGAAATTACATTTTTCTTTAGAGGAAGAGCACGAAAAGCGGCTTCCTGAGCATTTTTCCGGCTCTGCCGTCAGGCAAAAGCGGCGACGTACGTCGTTCGGTGTACGTGCGTACGTCGTTCGGCGTTCATGCGTACAGCGTTCGGCGTATGTGCGTGCGACGTTCGGCGTACGTCACCGTCAAGGTGGAAAGCGATGGTAAAGCGGATACTGCTGCTTGACGAAAACAGTCGGAAAACATTTAGGAAAGGCAGGCAAGAGATTGCAGAAAGACGCGGGCGGAGGGGTAATTTTATGAAATTACATAAAAACTTATGTATGTCCGGTCACGTTTTCATTACTTTTTCGTATTTTTGCACAAACTTTTAAATGTCGTTATGAGTATAGTAAAAGTGAAGGATAAAACGTTTCGCACGTTTATCCCCGAAGCAGAGATTCAGCAGAAAGTGAAGGCTGTGGCCGAGAGACTCAATAAGGATATGGCTGATAAGAACCCATTGTTTTTGGCGGTACTTAACGGCTCATTCATGTTTGCGGCTGACTTGATGCGCTATGTCACCATACCTTGCGAGATGTCATTCGTGAAATTAGCATCCTACGAGGGCACCGTCTCAACAGGAAAGATTAAGGAAGTGGTGGGTATCAATGAAGACCTGCACGACCGCACGGTGGTTATCGTGGAGGATATTGTGGATACAGGTTTTACTATAAAGCACATGCTGGAGAGTCTTGGTACGCGTAGTCCGAAGTCGCTCCATGTCTGCACGCTGCTTCTCAAGCCCGGCAAGTTGCAGGTACCACTTAATATCGAATATGTGGCTATGGAGATTCCCAATGATTTCATCGTGGGATATGGCCTTGATTATAACCAGCAGGGACGCAACCTGAGAGATATTTATACAGTGGTGGAGTAAAGGGCAATAAGCCTCTCCATTCTCAAGCAATAAGGATGAATCTATAAATCAGTATAGGATAATAATGAAGAATATTGTGATTTTCGGTGCTCCGGGTTCAGGCAAGGGCACGCAGAGCGACAAGATGATCTCTAAGTACGGTTTCGAGCACATCTCTACAGGTGATGTTCTCCGCAGTGAAATTAAGAATGGCACGGAGCTTGGCAAGACGGCCAAGGGATTCATAGATAACGGGCAGCTCATTCCCGATGAGTTGATGATCGATATCCTTGCAAGCGTATATGACAGTTTCGGCAAGGAGCATAAGGGCGTGATCTTTGATGGTTTTCCCCGTACTATACCACAGGCCGAGGCCTTGAAGGATATGCTTGCAGAGCGTGGGCATAAGGTGGCAGCCATGATCGAGCTTGACGTTCCCGGCGAGGAGCTGATGAAGCGGCTCATACTTCGCGGTCAGCAGAGTGGGCGCAGCGACGACAATGAGGAGACCATAAAGAAGCGTCTCGGCGTTTATCATAGCCAGACAGCACCTCTCATCGATTGGTATAAGGGCGAAGGCATCCATCATCACATTCATGGCTTGGGCGAGTTGGAACGCATCTTCGCAGATATTTGCGAAGTAATCGACGCCCTGTAGACTTTGAATTTTGAACATCGAACTCTATGATATGCCTGTTAGGAACGAGGCGAGAGCAAAACATCAGCAGGTCATTCATAAAGTTCAAAGCTCAAACCTCAAAGTTCAAAGTAAAAGATTATGGAAAGTAACTTCGTAGATTATGTAAGAATCGTGTGCCGCTCGGGTAAGGGCGGCAGGGGTTCCATGCACCTGCGCCATGTGAAATATCAGCCCAATGGCGGACCAGACGGTGGTGACGGCGGTAATGGCGGCAGCGTCATTCTCCGTGGCAATCATAACTATTGGACCCTTCTTCACCTCAAATATCAGAAGCATATCTTTGCAGAGCATGGCGGCAATGGCGGTCGTGACAAGTGCCATGGCACCAATGGCAAGGACACCTATATTGATGTGCCCTGCGGTACTGTGGTCTATAATGCGGAGACGGGCAAGTATGTCTGCGATGTTACCTACGACGGTCAGGAGGTTGTGCTGCTGAAAGGCGGACGCGGCGGATTGGGCAACTTCCAGTTTCGCACAGCTACCCGGCAGGCTCCCCGCTTTGCACAGCCCGGCGAGCCAATGCAGGAGATGACTGTCATCCTTGAGCTCAAGCTTTTGGCCGACGTCGGGCTGGTGGGTTTCCCCAATGCAGGCAAGTCAACCTTGCTGTCCTCACTCTCAAGTGCCAAGCCCAAGATAGCCAACTATCCGTTCACCACGCTTGAGCCTTCGTTAGGCATCGTGAGTTATCACGATGGCAAATCGTTTGTCATGGCCGATATCCCCGGAATCATTGAGGGCGCCAGCGATGGCAAAGGATTGGGGTTGCGCTTCCTGCGCCATATCGAGCGCAACTCCTTGTTGCTGTTCATGGTGCCGGGCGACACCGATGAAGCTGTGCACGACATCAAACACGACTATGAGGTGCTGCTCAACGAGCTGAGACAGTTCAACCCGGAGATGCTCGACAAGCATCGCGTGTTGGCCGTGACCAAGAGCGACCTACTCGACGATGAGCTTATTGATATGCTTCGCGAAACACTGCCTACAGACTTGCCCGTGGTCTTCATCTCCTCCGTCTCGGGTTACGGGCTCGAAGATCTGAAGGATGTGCTCTGGCGAGAACTGAACAGTGAGAGCAATAAGTTGCAAGACATTATTTCCGAAGACACCCTCGTGCATCGCGATAAGGATATTACCCGCTTTATGGCGGAGATGCTCGACGAGGGAGCCGACGTAGACGACATCGAATATATCGAAGGCGGCGACATTGAGGATATCGACGATTACGAAATTATAGATATGGAAGACTAAGGAGAGAATGGCACCCATACTATATCGATACGACATTGCCCCGAATGTCGCAGCCTTCTCCACAACGCGTCATGGCGGTGTGAGTCAAGGCAATTACAGTGAGCTGAACATCAATCCTTATTGTGGTGATCAGCTCGCGCACGTTTCTGCCAACCGCCAACTTCTTGCCGCCACTCTCCATATCCCCTCTTCACGCATTGTCGTGCCCCATCAGGTGCATGGCGTGGAGAGCCTAACCATCACCGACGACTTCTTTCTGTTGCCTGCCGATGAGCAGCAGGCCATGACCGAAGGTATGGATGCCGTGATGACCGATTGTCGTAACGTGTGCATCGGTGTCTCTACCGCCGACTGCATCCCCGTGTTGCTCTACGATCCCCGTCACCATGCCGCGGCTGCTATCCATGCCGGTTGGCGGGGTACCGTGGCACGCATCGTCGTCAAGGCCGTGGACGGCATGGCGCAAGCCTTCCGTACTCGCCCGCAGGAGCTTATCGCCGTCATTGCCCCCGGCATTTCGCTCCACCGTTTTGAGGTTGGCGATGAAGTTTATGATGCCTTTGCCCGGCAGGGGCACGACATGGCAAGGATAGCCCGCAGGTATGAGAAGTGGCACCTCGACCTGCCTTTGTGCACCCAACTTCAATTGGAGGAAGCGGGTGTGAGTTCCGGCCATATTCATCAGTCGGGTATCTGCACTTACGATGCCGTCGATGATTTTTTCTCCGCCCGCCGATTGGGCATTGCCTCCGGCAGAATCTATACGGGTATCATTCTCCGTTAGTCTCGTTTTTAATTCAGATAATACACCCAAGTAATGAAGCAATCCATCTATTTTCTGCTCTCCCTGCTGCTCATGTCATGCTCGACATCGGCGCAAGACGTCCTGTTCACCCCTGCCGAGCAACAGCAGGTCAGCATCGTCACGCCCGGGCTTTTTGATCGTAGCAATGCTTTCACCATCGATTTCAAATCGCTCAAGAGCTCCGAATACTCTTTCCCCCTCCCTGTCGGCAAGGCATCGGAGATGACGGGGCCTGCACTCGAAATCACCACCACCAAAGGCGATGCTATCAAGGCCATGTTTAGCGGTGTCGTGCGTATGTCACGCAAGAATGCGCAGTATGGTAACGTTGTGGTGATTCGCCACGATAACGGGTTGGAAACCGTCTATGCCAATAATGCGCAAAACTTGGTGAAAGTGGGGCAGCGGGTGAAGGCGGGGCAAACCATCGCTATCGTGGGCGGTACGGCAGATAAGGCCTATTGCATGTTTGCCATCATGGTGAATGGCGGCTGGATTACTCCCTCCATCATCATCGACCCGAGGAGCCGTCGTCTGCGTCGGCAGGTGGTGCAGTGCAGACAAGTGGGCAGCCATGTGGATGTCAGTGTGGTATCGGGCGAAAAGAGGCGGGGAGGCACCCTCGACCCTGATGCGGTGGAGGACGATCCGTTCCGAAAAAGCGCCACTTTCAAACTCAATCTTAGCGAGATGGATAATCAGGCTTGGGCTTTTCCCTTGCCCGATGCCAAAGTCATCAGCCCTTACGGCGGTAAGCGCCACCATTCAGGTGTAGACCTGAAGACCAAGCCCGGCGATAAGATTGTGGCTGCTTTCGATGGTGTGGTCATCAAGTCGGAACCGTTTGCAGGCTATGGCAACTGCATCACCATCCGTCATGCTTACGGTTTCGAGACTCTTTACAGCCATCAGAGAAAGAACTTTGTGAGGGTGGGACAGAAGGTGAAGGCCGGCGAAGTGATCGGACTGACCGGCCGCACTGGCCGTGCCACTACCGAGCATCTGCACTTTGAGGTAAAGTTTAAAGGCGTACGCATGAATCCCACGGTCATATTCGATTGCATGAACCACTGTCTTCAGCCCGTCACGCTCACTCTTTCGAAGAATGGCAAGGTAACTTCACAACGAAACAATTAGAGTTTTATGGGAGTTTAAAGCAATACTCAGCCAAACCGCCCTGTCATCTTTTCATGTTTTCATCGCTGTAGCTTTCTCCCTCCTTTCTCCCCCTTAAAAATTTTGACAAACACCCTCTGTAGAATTGCGTGTAGCAAAATTGAAAATCTTTTGCCCGAAATACGCGAAAATCAGAGGGGGTTACGTAAATCTCAAAGCATCAGTGAGTTACGGAGAAAAAGTAAGAATATGCCATAGATATTCATCTTCTCGTCTTGCGATAGCACCCTTTTCGCATCGCGAAAGCATAGTTATCGCGATGCGAGAACATTGAGATCGCACTGCGATTAGGCCGTTATCGCGATGCGAAAGCTATGCTATCGCAACCCTATCCCGAAAATTTCGACCTTCCGTGACCTGAATCTTGCCCAATCACCCCGATTTTTCGCTCTAGAATGAACGAAAATCTGAACGAAAAAACTGTAATGAAATCTTGACAAATTTGGGGGGAGAGAGGAGTGAGGAGAGGGGAGAGAGAAATGTTTTGCGGATGTTTAGGTTATAACATCTGCCGGACATTTGTCTCTAACTCCTTAGCGAGCGGAGCGGGCGATAACTCCTGTAACTCCCTTAACTCCCAAACAGCAATCAGACATTTCTCTCTCCCCAAAACTAAAAAAAACGCTGTTTTTTCTTGCTTTTAAGCGGTCAAAATCTTATATTTGCCAAAGAAACCAAAACTACTCCGACATGAAACAGTTGTCTGCCCTTCCGTCTCTCCTGCTGCTCGCAGTTCCATTGGTCATGCAAGCGCAAATACACCCTCCGAAAATCACTGCCGACAGTCTCGCTGTCAAGGGGCAGACCGCGGTCTCCGGCTCTGTGGATATGGTGACCGAAGACCGTATGAACAAGGGTCTCGTCACCAATTCGCTCGGTGCACTGAGCGGACAGGCAGCCGGTGTGAACGTCGCCTCGGGCGAAAACAGGATGGCGCAGCTCAGTGCCGTTCGTGTGCGCGGCACCACATCGCTCACCGGCGGCAACGACCCGCTGGTCATCATCGACGGCGTATACTCCGATCTGGCCACACTCTCCACCATCTATCCGGCCGATATCGAGAGTTTCGCCATCCTGAAGAATGCCGCCGAGACAGCGCTTTACGGCTCGCGCGGCGCATCGGGTGTCATTCAGGTCACGACCAAGAAAGGCTCCGGGGCGCAGTTTCGTATCTCCTACGACGGCAACATAGGCTTCGAGTCGAAATATAAATCTATTGATATGCTCGACGCCGCAGGTTATATCGCTACGGCCAGTGCACTCGGCCTAAGCGCCAACAACGGCGGTTACAATACCAATTTTCAGGATGTCATCACGCGCACAGGCTTCGTGACAAACCATCATATAGCCTTCAGCGGCGGTACAGACAAGTCGAGCTATCGGGCTTCGCTTAGTGCGATGGACCATCGCACGGTGCTCCGCGTGAACGAATACAAGAACTATGCGGCCAAGTTCGACCTCTTGCAAAAGGCTTTCGACGACTTCCTGACCATCGATTTCGGTGTGTTCGGATCGTCGCAGAAAAACAAATATCCTTTCGACGAGCAAAAACTCTTCTACAGTGCAGCCACACAAAACCCCACCTATCCGGCCGGGCAGGATGCCGACGGCAACTGGAACAGGAACAGTGCAGCCTCGCAAATCAATCCGCCGGGGGCGCTGTTGGCTGAGAAGAACGATGAGGTGAACCTCAATTTCAATACCCATATCGGCTTCGATTTCGACCTGCTGGGGCTTTTCGGGAGCCATGACGGTACGGGCAAGGAGCGTTCCGGCGAGTCGCTTCACCTCAAATTCTTCGGGGCTTACAGCTATCTTTCGGCCGAAAATGCCATCTTCTGCCCCACGTGGGTATGGGCGCAGGGGCAGGCTTACCGCGGTGAGCAGAAGATTGAAGACTGGTTGGGCAATGCCATGCTGACCTATCGGAACACATGGGGAAGGCACCAGTTGTCGGCCACACTGCTGGGCGAGTACCAGAAGAGCAATCGCAGCGGGTTCTGGACATTAGTGAAAGGCTTTACCACCAATGCCTTCGGCTATGACAATCTCGGCGCCGCCTCCACCATTCCATACGGCGGCACGGGGTCGGAAGCGTCGGCGCCGGCACTGGCGTCGGTCATGGGCAGCGTGTCGTACACCCTGTCTGGTCGCTACACGCTCGATGCCAATCTGCGAGCCGACGGCAGTTCGATGTTTGGCGACAATAACAAATGGGGCTACTTCCCGTCGGTATCGGCCACATGGAGCATTGCCGAAGAGCCGTTTTTCCGTACGTTGCGGCGCCACATCAGCATTTTGAGACTGCGTGCCGGCTACGGGCGGTCGGGTAATCTGGGAGGCATAGACTCCTACAACTCAATGGAGTTGGTGCGTCCGCAGGGAACCGTATCTATAGGCGGAACGCCCACCACCACAATGGGCATATACCGCAATGCCAACCCCGACCTGAAATGGGAGACGCGCTCGACACTGAACGTGGGTGTCGATATGTCTTTCTGGAACAATCGAATAGTGCTCACGGCCGAATATTATTATTCGAAAACCACCGACATGCTCTACCAGTACGACGTGCCCGTACCCCCATTCACATTCAGCAAGTTGCTGGCCAACATCGGTAGCATGAGCAACCGCGGATTCGAGATGGGCGTGGGCGTGACGGCCATCAGGAAGAAAGACCTCGAGCTGAACGTCAACGTGAACCTCTCGTGGCAGAAGAATAAGCTGCTGTCGCTGTCGGGCGATTACAACGGAACATATCTCTCGGCAGCCGGCATCACGGCCATCGGCGGTCTGAACGGCGCCGGTTTCCACGGTGGCGACAACAACATTGTATACCAAATCGTAGGCCAGCCCCTCGGAGTGTTCTATCTGCCCCACTGCACCGGGCTCAAACAGAATGCCGATGGCTCGTACAGTTATGAGATAGAAGACCTCGACAACAACGGCCGGGTGAACATTGAGGATGGCGGCGACCGCTATGTGGCCGGACAAGCTACACCGAAATGGACGTTAGGCTCGAACATCAGCCTCAGATATAAGGCCTTCGACGTGTCGCTGCAGATGAATGGCGCTTTCGGCCATAAAATTTACAACGGTACAGCCCTGACGTATATGAACATGTCGAGCTTCCCCGATTATAATGTGATGGTCAAGGCACCGGCACAGAATATCAAAGACCAGACGGCCACCGACTATTGGCTCGAAAAGGGCGACTACCTCAATTTCGACTACCTTACCGTGGGATGGAATGTGCCCGTGCGGTCGCGCTACGTGTCGGGGCTGCGCCTGTCGGTGTCGGTCAACAATCTGGCCACCATCACTTCGTATAGCGGCATGACACCGATGATCAACAGTTACATTGTAAACAGCACGCTGGGCATCGACGACAAGCGGAGTTATCCGGTGTACAGGTCGTATTGCGTCGGTATAAGCATACAGTTCTAAGCGTCTGCATGGTGTACAAATCACATGCCCAACTATCGCTATAAGTTCAAACCATAAAGTTCTAACATGCTATGAATATGATGTTCAAGACTAAGCCTATCCATATCTTGATGCTGGCCGTAACCCTGTTGTTCTCGGCCTGTTTGGACGACTCTCCCAAGAGCCAACTGCCCGAAGACGAGGCATACGATACGGCGACAAACCTGTATAACAATGCTGTGGGCACCTTATATAATTATATCGGGGGCAACACAGAGTCGCAGGGATTGATGGGAACCTACCGCGGTGTGTACGATTACAATACCTTTACCACCGATGAGGCCATCATCCCCACACGCGGTGGCGACTGGTACGATGGAGGATTCTGGCAGAATCTCTACCTACACACATGGACGGCGTCGGACGTGTCGATCTATAACACGTGGACATATCTATATAAGGTAGTGATGCTGTGCAACCATTCGCTGGCGCAAATAGAGGCTCATCGCAGTTTGCTGACCGACTCGCAATATGCGAGCTACATGGCCGAGGTGACGGGGGTGCGCTGTCTTTTCTATTATTATCTGCTCGACATGTTCGGTCGTGTGCCGCTCGTCAAGGCGGATGATGCCTCGTTAGACAGTACTGCGCAGGTGGAACGCAGCGTGCTCTTCCGCGACATCGTGAACGATTTGCAGACCATTCTGCCCAATCTGGAGAACGAACACAGCAACCTCGAAGGCGACTATTACGGGCGGTTCACACGGCCGGTGGCCGAGTTTGTGCTGGCGCGCCTGATGCTCAATGCCGAGGTCTACAGCGATGACAACTGGACAGACAGCACACGAACGGCCGGGACGAATCTCACCTTTACCGTGAACGGACAGCAAATGAACGCATGGGAGGCCTGCATATACTATTGCGACCTGATAGAATCCGCCGGCTACACGCTCGCAAGCAGCTATGCCGGCAACTTCGCCATACACAACGAGACATCCGTGGAGAATATCTTTACCATCCCGATGGATAAGGTGAAATATCAAAATCAGTTCTGGTATCTGTTCCGGTCGCGCCATTACAGTCATGGCTCGGCTATCGGGATGGATGCCGAAAACGGCTCTTCGGCCACTCTGTCTACCGTTACCGCGTACGCCTACGGCACCGATAGTGTGGACAACCGCTATGCTCTGAACTTCTATTCCGACACATTGCGCGTGGACGGCAGTGTGGTCTATCTCGATGATGGCAATCCGCTCGTCTATCGACCCACCGTCATGGCTCTTGATCTCACGGGGTCGACCTATGAGAAGACGGCCGGTGCGCGTATGGCCAAATATGAGATTGACCGTGCGGCACATGCCGGCGGAAAGTTGCAGGACAACGACATCGTGCTCTTCCGCTATGCCGACGTGCTGCTCATGCGTGCCGAAGCTAAGGTGAGAAACGGTGAGAGCGGTCAGCAAGACCTTGACCAAGTGCGCACCCGGGCAGGCATGCCGCAGCGCACAGCCACGCTCACTAATATCCTTTCGGAGCGCCTGCTGGAACTGATGTGGGAGGGTACACGCCGGCAAGACCTCATCCGCTTTGGCCTGTTCCACACGGCTTACGACCTCAGACCGCAGTTGGACAATGAGAATTCGGGCTATACCACCGTATTCCCCATACCCACGACAGTCCTCAAACTGAATGGAAACCTGACGCAGAACACGGGATATTGACCGGTGACGGCAGGGTAATCAAATAAAAAGAGATACCACAAGCAACAGAAAGACAGAATGATCGAACATGAAGTCATCATCGCAATAGTCCTTGTTTTGGCCATTTGCCTGCTGACAATGCTCAGCAACAAGCTGCGGGTGGCATACCCTATACTCCTCGTCGTAACGGGTGTGCTATTCAGTCTTATTCCCGGAATGCCCCGGCTGACTATTGAGCCGGATCTTATTTTCCTTGTATTCCTTCCCCCGATACTCTATGAGGCTGCCGTCAATAATTCGTGGAAAGAGCTTTGGCGATGGCGGCGCATCATCTGTTCGTTCGCCTTTGTGGTGGTGATCATCACCGCGTCGGTCGTCGCCTTTATAGCCAATCATTTCATACCGGGCTTTTCCATAGCATTGGGATTTCTCTTGGGAGGCATCGTTTCGCCCCCCGATGCTGTGAGTGCAGCAGCCATTATGAAGTTTGTCAAGGTGCCCAAGCGTATAGCCGCCATCCTTGAAGGCGAGAGTTTGTTCAATGATGCCAGTTCGCTCATCATCGTCAAGTTTGCCCTCATCGCCATCGGAACGGGGCAATTCGTATGGTACGAGGCCGCAGGGAGTTTCCTTTGGATGGTCGTCGGAGGCGTAGGAACGGGTGTGTTGGTATCTTTCATCTTCAACAAGCTGCACAAATGGCTGCCGATGGACGAGAATATCAACACCGTCTTTTCGTTGATCGTGCCCTATGTCATGTATATCGTGGCCGAAACGATAGAGGCTTCGGGTGTGCTTGCCGTAGTGAGTGGCGGCCTTTATTTCTCTTACCGCAGCATTCTCTTTATCAGTTCATCGTCTCGTTTGCGTGCGCAGAGTGTCTGGAGCCACCTTATTTTTCTGCTCAACGGGTTTGCTTTCCTGCTCATCGGGCTTGACCTGTCGGAAATCATGCGCAATATTGAGGCCGATGGTGTGAACATTTGGACGGCCACCGGCTATGGCGTGCTGATCACTTCTGTGCTCATTGTTATCCGACTTCTATGTGCCTATGGCGCCGTCATCGTGACGCTGGTTCTCGGAAGATTCATCACCGTTGCCGACCGGAACAATCCCGGCAAAGCTGCCCCGCTGGTCTTGGGGTGGACGGGCATGCGTGGCGTGGTCTCTCTGGCAGCGGCACTGGCTATCCCATTGACCATAGGCGGGCAGAATGCCGCTTTTCCCTCACGGAGTCTGATTCTCTATATCACGTTCGTCGTGATTCTGTTGACGCTTGTTTTGCAGGGCTTGTCGCTTCCCCTCTTGCTAAAACATTTGCATTTCCCCGATTTCGGCGACCATCTTTCGGAGAAAGAGGCGACCAGAATCATCCGCAGAGGGCTGGCGCAAACGAGCATTGACTATCTGCAAAACCATGAGCTCTGCCCCAGTGTAGAGCAGAATAAGGCAATCAGGAGCATGATGGACCATTGGCTGGAGCAGCTCTCCAACGAGGAGGGACGCTCGCTCTACGGCGATTCGCGTAGCATCTACATCAGCATTCTGGAGCAGCAGCGATTATGGCTCTACAGGCTTAACAACGAGAATCCGAAGATTGACAAGGAGACCGTGTACCATTACATACACCGGATAGATCTGGAAGAAGAGCGAATGTTGAAAGAATAGCCCCGCCTAAACGTTTCAAGAACATGAAAAAGCACCTTGACAGTGGTTCCGGAACATCGTTTCGTCCCTGCCATCAGGTGAAAGCGGTGACGTACGTCGAACGGTGTACGTGCGTACATCGTTCGACGTACGTGTGTACGGCGTTCGGTGTGCGTGCGTACGGCGTTCGACGTACGTCGCCGTCAGGGAGGAAAGCGATGATGAAACAGGGACAAAGGGAGGAGCGTAAAGACGAAAAAGAGGCGTAAAAAACTCGTCATACATCATCTTTTAACCCTTATCGCCATTCTTTTCCTTCAGAAATCATTACCTTTGCACAATTAACAAGATTGTAAAATGAAGATACGAGAATATATTGTTTTATGCCTTTTGTCGATGGTTTTTGTGGCTGCTCGGGCGCAGACCTATCCCACAATCAATCCGCAGGCGACCTATACGGACAGTGATGGCAATGAGCAGACCGAGACCGCGATAACAGAATCGGCACCCTTAGCCGTGTCATTTACGGCGAATGCTGAGAATGCGAGCGGATGGACTGCCCATTACGAATGGCATTTCTATAGGGAAGGGCAGCGCAGCCAGCCTTACCTCATACGCTATGAGGAGAATACCGGCTACACGTTCACCGAGGCAGGCGCACACTATATTGAGTTGTGGGCAACCTTTGTGCAAGGCACCGACACCGTGACCTATACCAATGAATATTGGGAAAGCGAGGCTACACCCCTCTCGGTCTCTATCTCCGAGAGCAAATTAGAGTTTCCCAACGCTTTCTCGCCCAACGGCGACGGCATCAATGACATATACAAAGCCAAGGACGGTTACCAGAGCATCGTGGAGTTTGAGGCCACCATCTTCAACCGTTGGGGGCAGAAACTCTATTCGTGGACGGATATCTCGGGTGGCTGGGATGGCAAATACAAAGGCAAGGACGTGAAGCAAGGCGTCTATTTCGTGCTGGTCAAGGCCAAAGGCGCCGACGGGAGGAAGTTTGATATCAAGCGCGATGTGAACCTGTTGAGAGGTTACACGGAGACGACCAACAATTAGTGCTTGTAGCGTTCTCCCCAAGCCCCTCCGCGGGAGGAGCTGTTATAAAATACCCTAAGGTATGAATAAAGATATGATTTCAAAAGCTAACGTTCAGCATAACACCGCGTCCGGCCATGTGACAACCACCCTCACCCGAGGAAAGAAAGGCTTTGCCCCCGAGCGGGCAGAGTGGATTGACGTGTGGGGCGCACGCGTACACAACCTCAAAAACGTGGATGTGAGGATTCCGCGCAACTCGTTAACCGTCATCACCGGTCTGTCAGGGTCGGGCAAATCGTCACTGGCTTTCGACACCATTTTTGCCGAAGGCCAGCGCCGATACATCGAGACATTCTCGGCTTACGCCCGCAATTTCCTCGGTAACATGGAGCGGCCGGATGTGGATAAGATTACAGGATTGAGCCCGGTCATCAGCATTGAGCAGAAAACCACCAACCGAAACCCGCGCTCCACCGTGGGTACTACCACCGAAATTTACGATTATCTCCGTCTGCTCTATGCCCGTGCAGGCACTGCCTACAGCTATATGAGCGGCGAAAAGATGGTGCGATATACTGAGGAAAGGGTCATCGACATGATTCTCAACGACTATGCCGGCCGCCGAATCTTCCTCCTCGCACCCCTCGTCAGGCAGCGCAAAGGGCACTATCGTGAGCTTTTCGAGAGCATGCGACGCAAGGGTTATCTCTATATCCGCGTGGATGGCGAGGTGAAGGAGATAGTGCGCGGCATGAAGGTCGACCGATACAAGAACCACAACATTGAGGTGGTGATCGACAAACTGCAGGTGCAGGACAAGGACGACGAACGTCTGAAGCGTAGCGTACAGACTGCCATGAAGCAGGGCGAGGGCGTAATTATGGTGATGGATAAGGAGACCGATGAGGTGCGCAACTTCTCCAAGCGTCTTATGGATCCCGTCACCGGATTGTCGTATGGTGAGTCTGCCCCCAACATCTTCTCATTTAACTCTCCCGAAGGGGCCTGCCCTCACTGCAAGGGCTTAGGTGTGGTGAGCGAGATAGACCTCAAGAAGGTGGTGCCCGACGTCAAACGGAGCATCCACGAGGGTGCCATCACGCCATTGGGCAAATACAAGAACCAGATGATCTTCTGGCAGATCGACGCCATTCTCCATAAGTTCGGCTGCACATTGAAGACTCCATACAAGGATATTCCACAGGAGGCGATCGACGAAATCATGAACGGCTCGATCGAAAATGTGCGCATCGACAAGAGCGTGGTAGGCATATCGAACGACTATTTCGTGGCTTTCGACGGCGTGATCAAGTATCTTCGCATGGTGATGGAGACCGACGATTCCGCCGCCAGCCAGAAATGGGCAGCCCAGTTCTTGGCCGAGGCAGAGTGCCCCGAATGTCACGGACAGCGGCTTAAGCGCGAATCCTTATCCTATAAGGTGTGGAACGAGAATATATCCGAGGTTGCCAACCTTGACATTACGGATTTGAAGCAATGGCTCGACAACGTGGAGGAACATCTCGAACCGCAGCAACGGAGAATCGCACATGAGATAGTGAAGGAGCTGAAGACGCGCGTCAACTTCCTTCTGGAGGTGGGGCTCGACTACTTGTCGCTCAACCGACAGTCGGCCACACTCTCGGGCGGTGAGAGCCAGCGCATCCGTCTGGCCACGCAGATAGGCTCACAGCTCGTCAACGTGCTCTACATCCTCGACGAGCCGAGTATCGGACTGCACCAGCGCGACAACCAACGTCTTATCAACTCGCTCAAAGAGTTGCGCGATCTCGGCAATACGGTCATCGTGGTAGAGCACGATGAGGACATGATGCGCGCTGCCGACTGGATTGTCGACATCGGTCCGAGGGCTGGGCGCAAGGGTGGCGAGGTGGTGTTTCAGGGCACTCCCGACGAGATGCTGCGCACACACACCATCACTGCCGAGTATCTCAATGGCGAGCGTGCTATCAAAATACCCGAGCGCAGGCAAGAAGGCAATGGGAAGACCATTCGCATTCTCGGGGCGTACGGCAACAATCTGAAAAACGTAGACGTAGAGTTTCCGCTCGGCAAGCTCATTGTCGTGACAGGCGTGTCTGGTTCCGGCAAGTCGACCCTCATCAACGAGACGCTCCAGCCCATCCTCTCCCAACACTTCTATCGCTCGCTCAAGAAGCCCATGCCCTACGATAAGGTCGAGGGTATCGACAATATCGACAAGGTAGTCAACGTAGACCAGAGCCCCATCGGGCGCACGCCGCGCTCCAATCCTGCCACCTACACGGGCGTATTCAGCGATATTCGCAACCTGTTTGTCAATCTTCCCGAGGCCAAGATACGCGGCTACAAGCCCGGTCGCTTCTCTTTCAACGTGAAAGGCGGCCGATGCGAGGCCTGCGGAGGCAACGGATACAAGACCATCGAGATGAACTTCCTGCCCGACGTGATGGTGCCTTGCGAGGTGTGCCACGGCAAGCGCTACAACCGTGAGACCTTAGAGGTACGCTTCAAAGGCAAGTCCATTGCCGACGTGCTCGACATGACGATCAACCAAGCCGTCGAGTTTTTCGAGAATGTGCCGTCCATCCTGCCCAAGATCAAGACCTTGCAGGAGGTCGGACTGGGGTATATCAAACTGGGTCAAAGCTCCACAACCCTCTCGGGCGGCGAGAGTCAGCGCGTGAAACTCGCTACCGAACTTGCTAAACGCGATACGGGCAAGACGCTCTACATCCTCGATGAGCCTACCACCGGTCTGCATTTCGATGACATCCGTATCCTCATGCAGGTGCTTCAGCAACTTGTCGACCGTGGCAACACCGTAGTGATTATCGAGCATAACCTCGACGTAATCAAGCTTGCCGACTATATCATCGACATCGGCCCCGACGGCGGGCGTGGCGGTGGGAATGTGCTTGCGACGGGAACACCCGAGCAGGTGGCCAAGAGCCATAAGGGCTTCACTCCGAAATTCCTCAAGAAGGTGCTGGATGAAGCGGGGAAAGCATAGAATGAACGGCCTTCACATCCTTTTCGGTGAGTGCGGAAGTAGTTGTAACGTCTTATCTTTTCACACTTCTATCCGTCATTCTTTTATCTCCGTATGAACTGCGACAGCTGACATTCCCTCTTTCGGAGAGTTTGGAAACCCCCTCTCTTTTTTCTTTACAAACACCCTCTGTAGAATTGCGTGTAGCAAAATTGAAAATCTTTTGCCCGAAATACGCGAAAATTGGAGAGGGTTGCATAAACCTCGGAGCATCAGTGAGTTACGCGCAAAAAGTAAGAATATGCCATAGATATTCATCTTTTCGTCTTGCGATAGCACCCTTTTCGCATCGCAAAAGCATAGTTATCGCGATGCAAGAACATTGAGATCGCACGGCGATAAGGCCGTTATCGCGATGCGAAACCTATGCTATCGCAACCATATCCCGAAATTTTCGACCTCCCGTCACTAAAATTTGGTCGACCCATCCCGATTTTTCACTCTAGAATGAACGAAAATCTGAACGAAAAAACTGTAATGGAATCTTGACATTCATAGGACTTACAGGAGTAAAGAGAGTTAGAAGACTTATCGCTCGTTTCACTCACTAAGGAGTTAAAGACAAATCTTGTCTCCCTTGCTGCTATCTTTTACCTTTACAACTATGACTGTGGACACATCCTACTTTTTGGGCTTAGGTGGGCTGCTGAAGAAATTTATGGGGGATTTTCTTGCATATTTTAAGAAATTTTGCGAATATTGCAGATAAGTTGTGCATGCGATGACAAGTATTTAATGACTAATAACCCATGATAGATGAAACGTTATGGCAAGGAGAAATAGGAAAATGATGCGAAGTGTAGCCCGATATATTCTAATGATTGTGTTGGGTTTACCCTTGACACAGCTTGCAGCGCAAACTATCAAGGGGAGGTTGGTGAATAGTTATGGAGAGCCTGTAGAATTTGCCAACGTATGTCTTTTGTCGATGCCGGATTCCGCGTTCATCAGCGGAACTACGAGTAAGGATGACGGGAGATTTACCATTGAGACCACACGTTCGAGAGGCCTGCTAAGAGTGTCTTGTGTCAATTACGAGACGCTTTATCTGGAGTGTGATATCCCAGATGTTGGAATAATAGTGCTGAAAGAAAGCGAAAAAATGCTTAGTGAGGTTGTGGTGACAGGTTCTAACAGTATGTATAAAATGAATGCGGAGGGGCTGACGGCCACGATACAAGGCAGCGTGCTGGCCAAATTGGGAAGTCTGACAGATGTGTTGGATCAGTTGCCGTTTGTCAGTGCCGGTTCCAGCGGCATCAGTGTGTTGGGTAAGGGCAGTCCGGTCGTATATATTGATGGTCGTCGTATAACCAATAACAATGACCTCGTAGGCATTAAGAGCAATCAGATAAAGGATATACAGGTGATTATGAATCCCGGTAGCCGCTATCCCTCAAACGTTGGCTCCGTAATACGCATTACCACCATCCGTAGGCAAGGAGACGGCCTTTCGGGAACGTTGCAATGGACGGGGAAGGTAAACAGTAGCTTTCGCCAAGATGATTATGTGATGCTCAATTACCGCATAAAAGGATTTGATATTTTCGGTTCTATGTATTACAGAAGCGCTAAGTCGGAGCAGGAGCAAACCAACGACCTGTCTTTCAGGTATAATGGTGCGGCTATCAGCGTGTATAACGACAGCCGGCAGATATCACAGACGCAACATCTCATACCGCGTCTGGGCATGAACTATTCGTCAGTAGACAATAGTCTGTATGCCGGAGTGCAGTATTCATATCAACGTACGATAAAGACTCCATTCGAGCAGATCTCCCGGTATGTGTCGGCCGACATGAGCGGACAGCACACTTGGTGGGGCAGGTATGCGTCAGACAATACCGGAGGCATGCACAATGCAGACGCGTATATCCTGAAAACATTCAAGAACAAATGGCAGTTAGACTTCAATATGACATTCACCGGGCTTGACCTTTCTACCGACCTTGCCACTACAGAGGTCGAAGGTATCGAGATCGTTGATGTAGGCAGTCTGACAGAGCGGCGATCGAATATGCTTGCGGAAAAATTGACCATGAAGAAGAAAGCGGATATGGGGGAGTTTGTCTTCGGGGAGGAATATACTTATACCAATAGCAGACAGACTTATACCGTATCAAATGCAAGCATCTCAATGTATCTGCAATCGAACAGCAACCACGTATCTCAAAATGCAATAGCAGTCTTTGGAGAATATGCCAAGTCTTGGAAAAGTACCCATCTGAATGTAGGACTGCGTTACGAATACGTGTCCTACATTTATGACCTGAACGGTATGCGGCAGGAAAATCAGAGCAGAAACTATGGTAGGCTGATGCCGACAATCGCCTTAAACTATAAAAAGGAACGTTTTGGTGTTATCCTGTCGTTCCGTTCTACCATTGAGCGACCATCCTATCAGCAGTTGCGCAGCAGTATGGCTTTTGACAATCGGTATCTTTATGAGGGTGGAAATCCTGCGCTACAGCCTTGCTATAAGTATGATTTTGGATTGCTGATGCGCTATTCAGACCTCGTGCTCAGCGCCAACTACATCCATTTCAATGATGCCATCATGTTCTGTCATTATCAGCTTGATGATGCGCCTGTAGCTGTCAGTTCGTTCGCTAATGTGGATTACAATAGCGCTAACGTGATGGCTTCCTACGCACCGACACTGGGCAAATGGAAACCTTCCGTCACGGTGCAGGCGTATCTCCAAGACTTAGAGCATGACGGAGAGAAATATAATCATCCGCGGTTGACATATTCTTTCAAGAACATAATCTCATTACCACAATCTTTTATTTTTACTTTAAATTTGGCAGGAAGCACTTCCGGCGACAATTATTTCATGTCATATCGTCCAAATTTCTCTGCCTCGGCTTCGCTCATCAGAAACTTCCGTTGCGGATTACAGCTAACGCTCGGTATACAGGATATATTCCGCTCCACTCGTGAGAACTGGTGCATGCGGGTTGACGGCGTGGAATCAGTAAAGTGGTTGAAATCCGATTCTCGGCTGTTGTATTTTACCATCCGCTATAATTTCAATTCCGCCCGCAGCAAGTACAAAGGTACGGGTGCAGGAAATGAAGAGAAATCAAGGCTGTAGCAAGTATTCACATTTGCGTAATTGCACGTCAGGAGAACTATTTCGGTATGATACTGATGGCGTAGCCGCCACCGGGTGCGGCCTTGAGCTTGAGTACCGTCTTGTTGGTTACTTCTTTCTTGGTGATGGTGTAGGCACTGCGGTTAGTTCGGTAATCGGCATCTTTGGCATCGGCATAGATGGTGGCGATGTATTTGCGCCCCTTGTCAAGAAAGTTGAGCGGCAAGTTCGAGGTATGCCCCGCAGCGGCTGCGGTACAGCCCACAAACCAGTTGTCAGTGCCTTTAGCCTTGCGTGCAACCGTGATATATTGTCCCGGCTCAGCCTCTAAGTAGAGGCTCTCATCCCAATCTACGGCTACATCCCTGATGAATTGGTAGGCATCCATATACCTCTCGTAGTTCTCAGGGAAGTCGGCAGCCATCTGTAGCGGACTGTACATCGTCACATAGAGTGCCAACTGACGTGCCAAAGTAGAGTTGATGTGGCTATGATTGTTAGGATTTGACTTGGTGAGGTCCATCTCGAAGATACCCGGTGTATAGTCCATTGGGCCACCCTGCAGGCGCGTGAAAGGTAGGATGGTGGTGAGGTTGACGTTGTTGCCGGCACCGGCCTCATACTCCGTGCCGCGCGCACTCTCGTTGCCGATGAGGTTGGGGTAGGTGCGACAGAGACCCGTGGGACGCACGGCCTCGTGGGCATTGACCATCACGTGATACTGCGCCGCCTTCTCCAATGCATACTGATAGTGGTTCACCATCCATTGTCCGTAGTGGTGTTCGCCACGCGGTAGGATGTTGCCCACATATCCGCTCTTCACGGCATCATAGCCATATCGGTTCATCAGCCGGTATGCCTCATCCAGATGGCGTTCATAGTTGCGTACGGATGCCGATGTCTCGTGGTGCATGATGAGTTTGATTCCCTTGCTATGCGCATAGTCGTTGAGAGCCTTGATGTCGAAATCGGGATAAGGCGTGACGAAATCGAACACATAATCCTTGCTCTTGCCGAACCAATCTTCCCATCCGATGTTCCATCCCTCGACGAGTACGGCGTCGAGCCCATTGGCGGCGGCAAAGTCGATGTAGCGGCGCACATTATCATTATTGGCACCATGACGGTGATGGGGTGTGGTCTTGGCATAGTCGATACTGTCAAGTTGCACGGATGGCAGATCCCATGTGTATGACCATTGGCTCTTGCCCGTGATCATCTCCCACCACACGCCGTTGTATTTCATCGGACGAATCCAGCTTGTGTCCTCAATCTTGCAAGGCTCGTTAAGATTCAGTATGAGGTTGGAAGCCAGCATCCGGCGTGCGTTGTCGCTCACGATGATGGTGCGCCAAGGGCTGTTGCAGGGAGCCTGAAGATACCCCTTGTCGCCCTTTGCGTCGGGTGTGAGCCATGATTCAAACACCATGTTGCTGTCGTCGAGGTTGAGGTGCATGCACGAATAATTGATGAGGGCGGCTTCGTGCAGATTGAGGTAGATACCATCCTGTGTCTTCATTTGCAGGGAGGTCTGCACGCAGGTGGGGGCAGCGATGGTCTGTGAGGCATTGCCGTCGTAGGAGAACGGCAGCAAGGTGCGTATCTGCGAGAGGCGTGATTCGGTGTAGTTGTATTCCTGCGTGTCATAATCGCCGGGAATCCACCATGCCATGTTATCACCTGTCATGGCAAACTGCGTGTGCTCCTCCTTGATCACGAAATAATTGAGATTATGCGAAAGGGGGAACTCATAGCGGAATCCCAACCCGTCGTCGTAAAGGCGAAAACGGATGTTGAGCCCGCGAGCCATCTTTTCCTGACGCAGACTGACGAATAATTCGTTGTAGTGATTGCGTATCTTCTTGTTCTCGCCCCATACGGGTGTCCACGTCTCGTCGAACGAGGAGGTGCTGCTCGCGGCAAGGGTGAAGCCAGATTGCAGGTTGGTGAGTTCCTTAGAGGTGATGACTATGCGGTTGGACTCTCCTCCGTCGCCCGAATAGGACGCCTCGTGTCCGTCTTTCAATTCCAGTCCGAGTTTTGAGGGCATGATTACCGTCTTGCCTTTGTAATCCAGCTGATAGGTGGGTTCTCCGGCGGCCGAGAGCGAGAAGACCATCTTGAGCTGTCCGTCGGGTGACGTCAATGTCTGCCCGGAGATAGCAGACACTGACAGTAATAGGAATGATAATAGAGCGAAGAGTTGTTTTTTCATTGTTATCAGCATTTTCATATTGTTATAAATCGTTATGTATTGGTGTCCGCTAAGTGCTTAACACCCTCTCTCCCTGCACGTTTTGTCGCCGCTTCCCGTCCTGACGGGCACGTACGTCGTTCGGTGTACGTGCGTACGTCGTTCGGTGTACGTGCGTACGTCGTTCGGTGTACGTGCATACGTCGTTCGGTGTACATGCGCACGTCGTTCGGTGTACGTGCATACGTCGTTCGGTGTACGTCGGCATCGGGATGAGAGCGGTGTGCCGCTTGGCATATATGTTGGTTAGATAAGCCCCTCTTCTACAGATAAGCCTGTATTTCCGATAGAAAAAGGCTTGTAGGGCTTTCAATCAATTTTTACCGGACAGAAGCAACAATTGTTATGTTATTTCTCCAACACGAGCATAGTCCAATACTTGAGCGAGGGCACAGTGAGTGTGACGTAACCGTCGGCCGAGATAAAGTTGAGCTCCTGCGAAGCGCCTGCCAGACGGTCGGGCGAGGCAGCCCACACCTTAGATACGCCATTTGCTTTGATACGGATGGTGAGATTGGTCACTTCGGCGGGCTCGGGCATATCGCCATTGGCGTCACCCCATGCCAGACTGTTGGCATCGCGGAAGTTGAGCAGGTGCACCACCTGTTTGTCGTCGAACGCCTTGCTATAGGTCACGACGTTGCTCAACGCGGGAGGCCAAGCACTGATGTTGACGCTGCTGTTGCCGGAATAAATCTCTGCCGTGGTCTCCGTGCCGCCATCCCGCAACAGGTTTTCGTAGGCAGTCATGAAGTCATAATAGTGCACGATGGCGGCCTTCAGCTTATCGTCCATCTTCATATAACTGTCCGGAAAGTATTCGCTATTAAGCATATGGTCGCCACTCAGTTCGATGTGATTGCCACCCAAAGCAAAGATCACGGCATCGGTGAGCAATACGCCCGGTGTGTTGAAATACTCCTTCTTGAGACGATAGTCCATGTATCCGGCAATGACCGTGCTCTTGGTGTTGCTGCTGTAAGTATTGTTCGACTTGATAATATTGCGAATATCGCTGAAGTTGGGCTCGTTGAAGCTCCAGATTTCATTATAGAGGAAGTCGGTGGAGCCGCCGGAAGCAATCTTCTTTGCGCCGTAACCCGACACGGAGTTCATCACGAGATACTTGTCGGGATTGGCCTTGCGCATAGCTTTCAGATAGGAAGCGAAACCGCTGGGCAGGTTAAGTTGGCTGCCATAATAATCATACACGGTACCCTGATCGCCCACCTGATCGGTATGGTAGCCGTCAAAGTCGAGGCTGGCATAGACGTCGTTCACACGCTCGACCATGTAATTCTGCCATCCGGTGTTGCTCGGATCCATGAGATAAATGTCGCTCTTCCAGCTGTCGGCCATGTCGAGCTTCTTAATGCTGCTGTGTGAGGTGTTGTCGAACATGTACCAATGGCTGTCAACACCGTCGCTGGCTGCATCGTCGAGTGCGCCGTAGCATAGGTCATAAAACATAGCCTTGATTCCATGATTATGCAGCGTGCTGATGTAATTCTGCAAGACGCTGGTCACAACTGTGCGGTTGGCAATCTCTGTATATTCGCTCAGGAGGTTACCGCGGGTGCCGCCCAAAGGCCAATGATGCTTGTACTGCCAGTCATAAAACTGTATGCCGTTGATGTGATAGCGGTTGAGGATGTTCACCTCATCACTGATCACACTGCCGGTCTTGCCGGCATCATAATCCGAGAGGAAGCCGTAACGCGGGAATTTAGCCCAGTTGCTGGATACATCTACGGCCGTTGTGCCGTAGATAGTCTCGGAGGAAGAGCTGTCGGCGGTATAGAGTTCTGCCATATATCCGGTGTAGTCGGTGGCGGGTGTTGTCCATGTCCAGCTGGCGCCACTCACACTCTCATCGGCAATGATGGTGTTGCCTTGGCGGTATCTCACCCGCAATCCCGATGGAGCGGTGCCTGTGAGTGTGAAACTCACGGCTTCGCCCGGTGAATAGCTGGCCTTGTTCTGTGTAAGGTCAAGCGAGAGATTGGCCTGCATACTGACCACAGGAGACAGAACTTCTGCGGGGAAACCCGATGCGGGGTCTATATCATCGTCGCTGCACGAACATAGCAGCAATGGCAATGCTAATATGAATTTGCTATAGTTTGACATAGTTGTGAAGGATGTTTATTGTTGAACGATAGAGACGGTTTCGGTGAGTTGGTTGAGCGTGATCGTGTAAGTGCCGGAAGAGGCAACCTTCCATTTTTGATCTATATCGCCCACATTGATCTCGATATATTGCTTCCTGAAATCATTGTCTGACTTGTCAATGAAGAGGGCATGCTCGGTACTGCCCGTCGGTGCCACGTCGTTGCCCGAGCTGCACATAAACCATGCGCCGTTCCAGTCGGCCTGCTTATCGCAAGAGAACTTCAATTCGCCGGCATTCAGTGTGCCTGTCCATGTGAAGGTGTAAGGGTCGCCGGCCACTGCTGTCATGGCGATGGCATTGGCCAAATCCCAACCGTTGGGAGTGGCATCGCCTACGAGATATATCATGTCATAAGGAATGAACTCACGCATGAGCATACGCTCCTGACCGCTGCGAATGTCTACACATATCTTGCAGGCCTTACCCGCCTCACTGTCTTGCAGATACCACTTCTCGTCGGGTGTGTAACCGGACACGAATGTCATGTTGGTGTCGGAATAAGGTGCATGATGCTGGGTTGCCTTATACATATTTTCCCAACTGCCATTGGCTGTACCGAACTTAAATTCGCCACCGCTGCTGAAGTAGCCGCCATAGCGGAAGAGGAAGTTGTCGAGCGGGTCTTGCGTCATGGCAGAGAAGCCCCAACCGGTCATATCGCCTACGAAAAAGAGTTGATCATAAAGAGGCTGCGCACCTTCGGCTTGCTCAACAGTAATGGTTCCGGCAAGGAGATTTACTGATACCTTATAATAATGTGCCTCAGTAATCTCAAACTGATTGTCGGCCTCACTGTCACTACTGCGATAAACGAGCCCTCCGGTTGTACTGTCACGGTTATAAGATGGCAGGAACTGACCGCGGGTGGTAATAAACTTGAATGTCCCCACCTGCAGGTTACCCTCCCATGTGAAGATGCCATTGTCGGTGCGGGTCAACCCTTGTGCCGTATTGGCGTCCCATCCGGTAGAAGTGGCGCTACCAATAATATATAAGGTGGAGGTAACCGGTTTGTAGGGAGTGACGGAAAAACTGACCGTGGAGGTCTGGTTCTCATCAATGCCCTCAACGATGGCAGAGATGCGGGCCAAAATGGTTGTTGTAGTTCCTGCCTCAATGCCAAACTGCTCCAAGAGCAGATTGTTGAGATTCTCTTGATTGATGCTCCAGTTGTAAAGTTGGGTTGCTTCATTCACCGCCACGTATGGGTTGGTGAAATTGTCGGTCTCGGTGCTCAATTCCAGTTTATAATAAATGCGTCGGGCTGTGCCATAGTTGGTGCCTGTGGTCCATGTGAGGGTAATGGCATCATTAGCATGATTACTCTCGTTGAGCACCGAGGTACTCTGGTTGGCAGTGAGCGTCAAGGTGTCGTTACCCTTGTCGAGTTGCGTGTAATCGTTGTCGGAGCATGAGATGAGCCCCATGCAGAATATAGCAACGGTAAATATAGATTGAATATACCTTTTCATGTGAAATACGTTTTGATAAGAACTAATATCCGGGATTCTGAGTCATCGCACTGTTGGCATCCATCTCTGTCTGTGGAATAGGGAAAAGCAGGCGATTCTTCGTAGCATTCGACTTACCGATAGAATGTAGGAAGTTAACGGCATAGGTACCATCACCGATACGAATCATGTCGAACCATCTATGGCCTTCGAATGCCAGTTCGATGCGGCGCTCGTGGATGATCTTCTCGCGCATGTCGTCCTGTGAAAGTCCCGCTACATTGGCTAAGCCTGCACGCCGGCGAACAATGTTCAGCGGTGCAGCTGCAGCCGTTGTCTGCCCCATCTCGTTGAGTGCTTCAGCTTTCATCAGCAGCACATCGGCATAGCGGTAAACCACAAAGTTGGCCGGATTGGTGTTATATTCCGGAGAAATGCTCTTGGATACGAGGAACTTACGGACGTTATAGCCCGTGTTGGAGTAGGAGCTTCTATAAGCATTACCCTCATAATCAGGGCATCCCTGATAGAAAACGGTGATATCTTTGCGCAAATCGCCACTCTCATATTGGTTGACAAACTCTTGTGTAGGTTGGTTCCAACCGTAACCGCCGGCCACAAAGTCGGAATTGCGAGGTCCCATGAACGTGGACAACCAGCTGGATTGAGGATTATCGCCCCAAAAATTGTACTCGGTATTACCGGAGAACTGTACCTCGAAAAGTGACTCGGGGCCATTGTTCACCGTAGCATCAAAGTTATTCTCGTAGGTATATTGAGACAAATCATATCCCAGTGCAGTGATGGAATCGCAGAGATTGGCCACATGCTGATAATAGTCTGGATGCTCCGGTGCCAACGTGAGATAAATCTTGGCCATTTGGGCAAGTGCGGCATCCTTACATGCACGCCCCACATTATCGTCGTCATACTCGGCCTTAGTCGGGAGAATATCAATGGCTTTCTGACAGTCCGACATGATCATATTGTAGGTTTCTGTCAATGATGTACGTGCAATGGCCGTATCGTCTCCCGGCTCAAACGGTTCGGTACGGATAGGCATTCCACCAAAAAGACGTACCAAGAGGAAATAATAATGTGAGCGGAGAAAATAGGCTTCACCCAAGCAGCGTTCCTGTATGCTACCCGACTTGTAGCCCTTACCCTCCAAACTGGCAATCAGCGTGTTGCACTGGCCAATGCCTACCCATGGCGAACGCCATAGATAAAGTGCCATACCATTATCAGAGAGGGTGGTGAAGTTGGATGCCTGTACTGTCTCCAGACCATCGGTACCGCCTCCTGCACCCACGTTGCTATTGCCTGCAACGATGTCAAGAGTCCATATTCGCTGATTATAGAGATTGGAAGATTGCAACGGACGATAGCAAGCATTGGCCATTGCCACGGCAACAGCTTCCGTCACCTCTGTCTCAGTGCTGACCACATTCTTAGGTGTCTTCTCCAAAAAACTATCACCACAAGAGCTAAACACCAATATGGCGACAATCAGCATGATTGTTATTTTGATATTTTTCATAAGGCGATGTAATTAGAAATTGAAGTTGATTCCCATGTTAAATGTTCTCGAAATAGGATAGCGTGAAGCATCTATGCCATTGATGTCGACCTCAGGATCAAAGCCGGAGTAAGATGTAATCGTAAATACATTCTGGCAAGAGAAGGTGAGTCGGGCATTTTCGATGGTAAGATTGCGCAACCAACGCCGGGGAAGCGTGTAAGTGAGCGAGAGGGTTTTTAGTCGCAGGTAAGAACCGGACTCTACGAATCGGTCTGATACACGATTGTTTTGATTGGGGTCGCCATATACAGCGCGAGGCATTGTGTTGCTTGTGCCTTCGCCTGTCCAGCGGCTCAACACGTCTGTGGTCTGGTTATAGGCTGCCGACATACCTGTAAGGTCAATATTGTTTGCATTGAAAATTTTGTTTCCACCTACGCCTTGGAAGTAGATACCCAGCTCAAAGCCTTTATAAGATAAGGTGTTGTTCATCGAATATAACCATGTGGGATTAGGATTACCAATCACTGTACGGTCATTGTCGTTGATCACTCCGTCATTGTTCAAATCCTTGAACTTGATGTCGCCGGGCTTTGCACCCACTTGTATGGAGGCATTATCAATTTCTTCCTGATTTTGGAAGATGCCATCGGTAACATATCCATAGAACACATTGATGGGATAATTCTCCGCCAGCATCGTGACGTATGAATTATTGATCTGATTGATATAGAATGGTACGGTGCTGTTGAGATACTTAATCTTATTTCTATTGTAGGTCACAGACAAGTCAGTTGTCCAGCTTAACTCACCATTCAGATTGATGGTATGCAGGGTCAGCTCCACACCCGTATTACGCACCTTACCTGCGTTGGTATAAGTGGTGCTGGTGTCGGCAAATCCGGAAGTGATTGGGATGGAGGCCTTAACAAGCATATCGTTGGTATTTTTGATGTAATAGTCGAACGACAGCATGACACGCGAATCGAACAGGGAGGCATCAAAGCCGAAGTTTGTCTGGCGCACCTCTTCCCAATGGATGTTTGGGTTCGACAAGGTTTCTGCCACGAGAGCTGTCTGTTCCTTGCCATTATAACCAAGGGGATAAACACTGGTTGAATAGGAAGCCAGATAGGTATAGTTACCCACACTGGCCTGACTACCCGTCACGCCGTAGCCCACACGCAACTTCAAATCATTGATATAGCGGTTTCTATGGAACCAAGATTCCTCCGTGACACGCCAAGCCAATGATGCGGAGGGAAACGTTCCCCAGCGATGATTGCTGCCGAAACGGCTTGACCCGTCACGTCGGATGGTTGCTGTCAACAGGTAACGGTTGGCATAATCATAATTGATGCGCCCCATATAGGAAAACAGTGCCCACTCTGTCTCATTACCACCGATGGCGTACATCTTCTCACCATTATCCATCTCGTGCACATTTTCGAATGTGAATATATTTTTCTGTGCATTCAGATAGTCATAATCATTCCACTGGGCGGATGTGCCGGTCATTACGCTGAGGTGATGTTTCTGGGCAAAGGTATGATCGAAGAGGAAGTAATTATCCCACAGATAGGTGAACGACTTATTATCACTCTTATATCTTGAGCTCTCTTCCGTGGCGATGGGTTTCCATGCATACTGTGGAGTGAAATTGTCATAGTACCAGAATTTAGCATCCAGACCGAATGTGCTTCTGAACTTTAACCACTTTGTGAAACTCACCTCTGCCGTGATATTGGCCAGCAGATTGTAGCCCGTCGTCTTTTGCCTATCCGTCTGAGTGGGGCCGATAGGATTTCTCGTGCTGCCATACCATGTGGAGTTACCCTCCGGTCCTGTCCATTCACCGTTCTCGTCTTTTACGGCAAACGTGGGTAAGGCATGCAGCGCGTCAGAAATGCTATAGCTTCCCTGTGTCTTGCGGTCGGAACTAACGGTGAGGTTGTTGGACATCTTCAACCAGCTCAGCACCTGCGCGTCCGCATTCTGCTGGAAGTTGAAACGTTGGTATTTCACGCTTGAGACAATACCCGACTGTGTGAGATAGCCACTGGACACATAATAGTGTGCTTTCTCGCCGCCACCAGAATAGCTGAGCGAGTAATTGCGTACATACCCCGTGCGGAGCAATTCGTCCATCCAGTCAGTACTCGTTGTCAGTGTTGACGGATTAGCCCACTCCGGATTGGTGGGGTACCCAGCATTGGTCAGCATCTCGTTGCTCAATGCTGCATACTGACTAGCATTCAGCAGGTCGGGCACATGGGTAGCCTTTTGCACCGAATAGTTCATCGCTACAGAGAGCCTCCCCTTGCCGTCTTTACCTTTCTTGGTGGTGATCAGCACCACACCATTGGCACCGCGAGAACCATAGATAGCGGTGGCCGAGGCATCTTTCAATACGTCCAAGCGCTCCACGTCGGCCATATTCAGATTGGAAAGTCCCAGATCGGTAGGAACACCGTCGATAACCACCAGCGGGTCGCTGTTGTTGATAGACCCCAATCCTCGAATCTTGATGGTCACATTGTCGCCGGGCTTACCTGCGTCGATCACTTGCAGACCTGCTACCTTGCCCTGTATGGCTTGCCCGATATTGGTTACCGGAGCCTCCATGTCCTTTGCGGTCATCGAGCCCACGGCACCGGTCAGGTCGCTCTTGCGCATGGTGCCATAACCAATGACTACCACCTCGCTCAGCGATTGGTTCTCCTCTTTTAATATAACGGACATCTCCTCACCCTCGACCTGCACCTCCTGAGGTTTATAGCCTATGTAAGTGAAGAGCAGCTTAGAGCCTTTGGGCGCGGTGAGCGTAAAGCGACCGTCTATATCGGTCACTGTGCCATTGGTCGTACCTTTCTGTACGACGGTTCCTCCGATGACCAAATCACCGGATGAATCTTTTACTACACCATGCACCCTGATATTTTGTGCCATCATTGTCAATGGCATCAGCATGATAAACAGAAGTGCCATTAGTCTTCCTTTGAATTGCTGTTTGGATTGTAGCATGATTTTATTTTTTAGTTACTAATAGATTTTTCTATCGCAAATATAGGTTAAAAACATGAGAGATGAAACAGCAAGTAAGGTTTAGGTAGATATAAGAAATGCTTTATGATGATATAATAATCTGTAAATGAATGTTTTATACAATATCGTTATGTGGTATAAAGTAGACAAATTAAAATTCCGGAATATTTATTTCGGCAAAAGAAACAAATGTAATCGTGAATCGAGCCTGTATTTTCGGCAGCGGGGCATAGGCGTTAAAAAAGTGTTAAGCTACCTTTGTTTCGATCGGCTTACTATGAAATCGCGTATATTTGCAATTATTCTGTAGCCCATCCCCTGTGCAGATGCAAAACAAAAAGAAGTCAAACCGTCTATCCCGAAGGAATGAAAAAAGTATTTCTCACATACCTATTATTATATAGCTGCCTTCCTCTTTTCTGCAAAGACAGGATAGAAACGCTGCTCACAAGTCTGGACAGTCTGTTGGAATTGAAAGACGCCAAACTGCAAAATAAGTTTCAGGAGCTGGAGAGCATCAAGCGTAATGCTGCCGACCTGAAAGGGGAAGACCTGCTCAGGCTTTATGACGATCTCTACCAAGAGTATTATGTGCTGCAGTTCGACTCTGCGATGACATACGTCGACAAGGGGTTAAAGCTGTCCGAAGCCACCGGGAATGATTATTATAAGAGCCTCAACCATATCTATAAGGCAGAGCTTCTCGCCATCGGCGGACTTTATAGTCAGGCCGTGGAGACGCTGGATGCCCTGCATCCCGACCAGCTGGACGTCGAAATGCGTTTCTCCTATTATATATGTCTTTTCCGTATCTATTCTTACTGGAGCGACTTCTGCAACGACAGCGAGTATTCACCAGTTTATCGCGAGAAGGCCAAGCAATATCTGCAAGCCGCCATGCCCAACATCGATTATTCAGACCGGAGGTATGAATATTACATGGGCGAATACAGCGTCTATGTGTTGGGCGATGCCGAAAAAGCCCGTTATCACTACCTGCGTGCCATGCGGATGATTCCCAAGAACACCAGAACTCACGCCATGACGTGCTTTGCGTTGTATGGCAATTACAACAGCAAGGGGCAGACCGAAGAGGCTAACAGCTATCTGATACAGGCATGCATCAGTGATGTGGAGAGCAATACGATGGAAAACTTTGCGTTGCAAAACCTTGCCACGTCGCTCTTTGGTCAGGGGAAAAACAAGGAGAACCTCGAACGGGCGCAACGCTACATCTCCATATCGCTCAGCGATGCCAAATTCTACAACAACCGCCTGCGCATCATCGAGGTATCGGCCAATCTGCCTATGATAGTGAGAACCTATCAGAACATGCTGGATCAGCGCAACAAGAGCCTGACGGGCGCGCTTGCCATCATCTCGTTTCTGGTCGTATTTCTCTTGGGGTCGGTCTTGTTTATCTTCAAGCAGAACAAGAAACTTGCCCGTCGTCACCATGAACTCAAGGTGAGCAATGCTCAACTCACCGAGCTGAACGACCGGCAGAACGGGCTCAACACCCAACTCAATATGCTTAACGAGAAACTGCTCGACACTAACCGTAAGCGGGAGGGGCTTGCTAAGATTTACATCGATCTCTGTTCCAAATACATTGATAAGTTCAAGAAACAGCAGACATTGGTCAAAAGAAAAATCATGGCTAATCAGAGCAAGGAACTGCTCACGATGGTATCGACCGACCGCCTTTCGGAAGCCGATACCAACATCTTCAACCAGCGGTTCGACAAAGCCTTTCTTGAACTGTATCCTAACTTCATCGATGAGTTCAACCGACTGCTCCAGCCCCATCAGCAAATCATTGTGAAAGATGGGCAGGCACTGACCGTCGAGCTACGCATATATGCGCTGATCCGGTTGGGTGTGAAGGAGAGTTGTGAGATAGCCGGCCTGCTGTCCTATTCGCCGCAGACCATTTACAATTATCGCTCCGTCATCAAGGCTAAGGCATTGAATCGCGACACCTTCGAAGATGACGTGCGCAGCCTGTGTGCCGTTATCGTTTAAGGTCAAGCTCTCGTGTGCCTCGCCTGCAAGAAAACGGCAGCATTCTCTCTGGCATCTTAATTTTCAATCTGAACATCCGGCTTGTCAGCCATGCCCATACCGCTGCACTCATCGCTTCAACACTATATCGTCTCCGTGCCATCTCGTCCTGCTATCGACGTACGGCGTACGGTGTACGTGTGTACGGCGTTCGAAATACGTGCGTACGACGTTCGGTGTATGTGCGTACGGCGTTCGGTGTACGCCGCCGCTTGGGCGCATCCGTGCGGTCGGCTTGGTGCTACCGCGTTGGCTGAATGGTGAAAAGGCAGTACGGAAAGAGGGTGTGGCCATCTGCACCACGTCGTAATATGGTGTGGCTCAGCTCAACATTTTGTCGGTCTTCGTCGCTGTCGAGCCGTCGAGGTTAGGTGTTGGGAGTGGTCATCATGAACAGATCGATGTCCTTATTGCCGTTGAGGAAGGCTTTGGCATCCATGCGCTTCTTGCCGGCAATCTGGAGTTCGTCGATGCCGAGCCACTCGTCGGCACAAGCGATGAGCAGTTGGTTTTTATCGATACTGATGGTGCCGGGAACATTTTGGCATGCCATGCCGGTCTTGCGGGTCTTGAAGATTTTGACCATCGTTGTTTTCGGATCATTGAGGCATGTCCATGCACCGGGGTAGGGAGAGAGCCCGCGCACGAAGTCGTAAACCAGCTTTGCACCGCGGTTCCAATCGATTTGACAGGTTTCCTTGAAGATTTTCGGTGCATGCTTCAACTCTGTGGGCTGCTGCGCCCACTCCTCTTGATTCACCGATGCGATGTGGCCGTTGCCGGCAATGAGGCGGTCGATGGTCTCGACAGCGATGTCGGCGCCAAGCCGCATCAGTCCGTCATAGACATATTCCACATCGGCATCATCGGGAATGGGGAAGTGTTTCTGTAGGATGATGCGGCCGGTGTCGATGTCTTTGTCAAGGAAGAAGGTGGTGACACCGGTCTCCGTCTCGCCGTTGATCACCGCCCAGTTGATGGGTGCTGCACCACGATATTGGGGCAGCAGGGCGGCGTGAACGTTGAAAGTGCCATATTTCGGCATACTCCACACCACCTCGGGCAGCATGCGGAATGCCACCACCACCTGCAGATCTGCATGGTACCCGGCAAGTTCTTCCGCAAAAGCAGGGTCTTTCATCTTGGCGGGCTGGAGCACGGGCAGCCCGTGTTGCAAGGCGTATTTCTTCACCTCTGAGGGTTGCAGCTGCTCCTGATGCCGGCCTACGGGCTTGTCGGGCTGGGTCACTACGGCCACTACGTTGTATCCTTCTTCCACGAGTCGGCGCAGCGTGCCTACGGCAAACTCGGGTGTCCCCATGAAAATGATTCTCAAATCTTCCTTGTTCATTGTCCTCAATCTGATTTTTTGTTCGATGTTTCAGCGCACGTTCTCGTAAGCCTCAAGGGCTTTTTCGATGACAGGCGCCATGTCGTAATACCTGTATTCAGCCAGTCGGCCGCCGAAAATCACGTTGCTCTCCTGTGCCGCCATGGCGCGGTAGCGGTCTGCCAGCTCGTTGTTGCGGGCGTCGTTCACGGGGTAGTAAGGTTCCATGCCGTCGCTCCACTCCTCGCTGAACTCCTTGCTGATGACGGTTTTGGGCATGTCGTACACCTGCTGGCCGAACATCTCGAAGTGCTTATGCTCGATGATGCGGGTGTAGGGGATGTGCGCTTCGGTATAGTTTACCACGGCATTGCCCTGATAATTGGGGCAGTCGATGACCTCAGTCTTGAACCGCACGGTGCGGAAATTGAGTTTTCCGAGTTTGAAATCGTAGAACTCGTCGAGCTGGCCGGTATAGACTATCTTATCGGCCATTCCCTCCCACCGCTCGCGATCGGTGAAAAAGTCGGTGTTGAGGCGCGTCTCGATGCTGTCGAGCAGTCCGTCGATGAGCTTGTTGTAACCGCCTTCGGGTATGCCTTGATACTTGTCGTTGAAGTAATTGTTGTCGAAAATCAGTCGCACGGGCAGCCGCTTGATGATGAAAGCGGGCAGATCGGTGCACTTGCGTCCCCATTGCTTCTCAGTGTAGCCCTTGATGAGGCGCTCATAGATGTCCTTTCCGATGAGAATCTGCGCCTGTTCCTCCAGATTACGCGGCTCCTCCACGCCGTCGGCCTTCATCTTTGCCACTGCCTCGGCTCGCTGCTCATCGATCTTGGCCTGTGCCTCCTCGGGCGTAGTGATGCCCCACATCTGGTAGAAAGTATTCATGTTGAAAGGCAGGTTATAGAGCTTGTCCTGATAGCGCGCCACGGGAGAGTTGGTGTAACGGTTAAACTCTACGATACCGTTCACAAACTGCCATACCTGCTTGTTGCTGGTATGGAAGATGTGGGCACCGTATTTGTGCACGTTGATACCCTCCACATTCTCGCAATAGATGTTGCCGCCCAAGTGCGGACGCTTATCGATGACGAGGCATTTTCTGCCCTCTTTGTGTGCCTGATAGGCGAAAGTGGCTCCGAAAAGACCCGAGCCGACGATGAGATAATCGTATGGTTTCATAACTGATGAAATATTTGTTGTAGGATGGTTGGTATGCCTGCCAATCGGTTGCGCATGCTGATGGAACATCTAAATTATGAAGAAGTCAGGATAGCAACAGTGATATTGTTACCCTGACTTCCTGCTATGTGATATGAATAGTGGTGCTTAGCCTACTGAAACTGCCACCAGTGCTTCTTCTTTGGCATCTCTTCTTGGGCGGTTTGCCCCATCTCTTCGCGTAGTATCTGAGTGTAGGGCTTGTGCTCGTGGATAATTCTGTAAATCTGTCCCCAGTCTGGAAGCCCGGCGATGCCGCGGTCATCGATGAAGTAGTCGGCCTTGAGCTTGCGGCTGAAGTGATTGTTTTTCTCCACTTCCTCCTCCGGATAGTCACGGTTGACAGCCCAGAAATCCACGCCGCGCTCGTGGCACCAGTCCACGGCCTCCTGCAAGAGTCTGCCCTCGCGCACCGTCCAGAGAATGAGGCGGTGATGGTCACTGATGAGCATACGGAGCGTTTCGGTGGCAAATGGAAGTTCCTCGCCAATCTTGGGATAACGGTGCTCGACAATCGTTCCGTCGAAATCGACTGCTATTGTTGCCATATCCT
>CAUTTP010000011.1:0-39874 GCA_963541305.1 uncultured Prevotella sp. | reverse complement strand
TTTCGTCTTGCGATAGCATAGCTTTCGCATCGCGAAAGCACCGTTATCGCAAAGCGATAACATTGAGATCGCACCGCGATTAGGCCGTTATCGCGATGCGAAAGCATAGCTATCGCGAGGTTGGCACAAATTTTTCGACCTTCCGCGACCTGAATCTTGCCCAACCACCCCGATTTTTCGCTCTAGAATGAACAAAAATCTGAACGAAAAAACTGTAATGAATTCTTGACAATTTTTGGGGGAGAGAGGAGAGTGGAGAGAGGAGAGAGAACACTCCGGCAGTTGTTTTGCCTAAACATCCGCAAGACATTTCTCTCTCCTCTCTTCCCTCTCCTCTCTCCCCCCCAACCCCTTTTAGCTCTCTTAACCCCTAAATTTGAACCTGTCAGGGTGCAATATGTTCGATATTGCGCCCTTTTTCTTGTTGTTTTTTGTGTTTTTACTTCCATAAGAAGCATCTTTTTCTTATCTTTGTAGTCTAAAAATATGCAAGCCGATGGATGCACTCACTTACCTCGAATCACACTGTTTGCTGCGCCGTAATGTACTTACGGGAGAAACCTTATATGCTCCGAAGGGTTCAGCGAAGTATCTTCCACTGACTAAGGAAGCGGCGAACACGCTGATCTTGGAGGCAGGGAGGCATGGTGTGGGGCTTACGGAAACACTGCTCAAACGTTACACCGAATCGACCGCTATTGAGAAATGGAACCCCGCTGAGGAGTGGTTGGCCGGACTGGACGAGTGGGATGGTACCGATTACGTCACTCCTTTGGCTAACCGTATTATCACGTCCAACCCCGATTGGCCTGCCCGTTTTCATAAGTGGCTGTTGCAGATGGTGGCCAGATGGCTGGGGTACGAGGTGGCGCAGCGCGACGTCATCGTGCCGGTCGTCGTGGGACAATATGGCTATGGCAAGACATCGTTCTGCAACAGCATTCTGCCGCCAGAGCTGCGAAGATACTATACCGACCAGATTCATCTGAAATCGTCGGCCGAGGTGTACGAGGCGGTGACGACTAACCTGCTGCTTTGCATCGACGAGTTCTATCAGGAGAACACCGAGCAGGTGGCATTGGTGCGCTATCTGTTCTCTCGCAGCACGCCGGTTTTCCGCTATGCCTACGGCACGACGGAGGAGCCGCGCCGCCGATATGCTGCCGTCATCGCCACAACGGGCAACCTGCATCCCATGACCGATGCGGCCGGTGCAGCCCATCTGGTGTGTGTGGAAGCAGGGCACCGCATTGATCTCAAGACCGAGATACCCTACGTGCAGCTCTATGCGCAACTCAAGGCGGAACTGGAGGATGGTACCGACTATGCGCTGACCGATGAGGAGCGCGAGGGTATGGCAGTGCAGAACTCGCCCTTCCAAGAAGCCGACAATCTGGTGAAGATGATTAAGATGCTCTATTCGGCTCCGCCACGAGGCAAGAAGGTGAAGGCAACCTACGTGGATGCCATCATCGACCGGCTGATGAAAGAGTATCCGTACTGGACACCGGGCGAGCACGTCAATCAGGATGTGGGCTTTGCCTTGCAGGAAGCTGGCTTCTCGCGCAGTCGCATACATGGGCGTTCTGCCTATAAGGTGGTGGAACGCGATCCGCGCAAGATGGATTTCAACGAGGAAGCACCGCAGCCCGAGGTAGAAGACATAGACAACAATCCATTGGCACGTGCCTTGCTGTCGGGGTTGGGAGGATTGGTGAAGAAGTAAATACCGACTGCTTTCTCCCTCATCTCCACAGTCCTTATCCGGTAGACGAGGGTGGAGAGAGACGGCAAAGGGAATTGAAGAAATACTACTTTATAATATAAGCGTCAACTATACAACTATGGCAAAGAATGACAACGGCATGACACCGATGATGAGACAGTTCTTCTCGATGAAGGCAAAGCATCCTGATGCACTGCTGCTTTTCCGTTGTGGCGACTTTTACGAAACCTACGGCGACGACGCCATCGTCTCTTCCGGCATACTGGGTATTACGCTTACCAAGCGAAACAATGGCGGCAACTCAGGCGAAACGGCCATGGCGGGCTTTCCTCACCATGCGCTCGACACCTATCTGCCCAAGCTCATCCGCGCCGGCAAGCGTGTTGCCATCTGCGACCAACTCGAAGATCCGAAGAAGAAACGTGAGGCTATCAAGGGCAAGAAAGGGCTCACGGAGATGGATAAGATGGTGAAACGCGGCATCACGGAACTGGTGACGCCGGGCGTGGCCATGAGTGACAATGTGCTGAACTATAAGGAAAACAACTTCCTCGCAGCCGTTCACTTCGACAAGTCGGCATGCGGCATCAGTCTGCTCGACATCTCTACCGGTGAGTTTCTCACCGGGCAGGGTACCTACGACTACGTGGAGAAGCTGCTGGGCAATTTCTCTCCTAAGGAGGTGCTGTATGACCGTGCCCGTAAGCAAGAGTTTGAGCGCTACTTCGGCACGCGTCTCTGCATCTTTGAAATGGACGACTGGGTATTTACCGAGCAGACCGCACGCCAGAAGTTGTTGAAGCATTTCGGTACGAAATCGCTGAAAGGATTCGGGGTGGAACACCTCAAGGCAGGTGTCATCGCATCGGGCGCCATCATGCAATACCTTGAGCTGACGCAGCATACCAATATCAATCACATCACCTCACTCAAGCGATTGGAAGAGGAGAAGTATGTGCGGCTGGATAAGTTTACCATCCGTTCGCTGGAGCTTCTGCATCCCATGCAGGAGGACGGAGCGTCTCTGCTTGATGTGATCGACAGCACCGTGACCCCTATGGGCGGCCGAATGCTGCGCCGATGGCTGGTGTTTCCGCTTAAGGATGCGCGCAAGATAGAAGACCGTTTGGATGTGGTGGACTATTTTTTCAAACAGCCCGACTTCCGCCAGACGGTGGATGAGCAGCTCCATCGCATCGGTGATTTGGAACGCATCATATCCAAGGTGGCTGTAGGCAGGGTGTCGCCGCGCGAGGTGGTGCAGCTGCGCAATGCGCTGATGGCGGTGCAACCCATCAAGACGGCATGTCTCTACGCCGGTAACGAGAGTCTGAAGTTGCTCGGCGAACAGCTGAATCTCTGCGAGAGCCTGCGCGAACGCATTGGCAAGGAGATACAGCCAGACCCACCGTTGTTGGTCAACAAGGGTAATGTGATTGCCGATGGATATAGCCCCGAGCTGGATGATCTGCGCTCGATTTCACGTAACAGCAAGGATTATCTGTTGCAGATGCAGCAGCGCGAGATAGATGCCACGGGCATTTCTTCGCTCAAAGTGGGATATAACAACGTGTTCGGCTATTATCTGGAGGTGCGCAACACATTTAAAGACAAGGTTCCCGCCGATTGGATTCGTAAGCAGACGCTGGCGCAGGCAGAGCGCTACATCACGCCGGAACTGAAAGAATACGAGGAGAAAATTCTCGGGGCAGAAGAGCGTATCCTCGCTTTGGAGACGCAACTCTTCTCCGAACTCATTCTCGCCATGCAGGAATTTATTCCGCAGATACAGATCAACGCCAATGTGTTGGCACATATCGATTGCCTGTTGTCGTTCGCCAAGACCTCCGAAAACAATTTTTACGTGCGTCCGGTGGTCGATGACAGCGAAGTGTTGGACATCGCACAAGGACGTCATGCCGTCATTGAGACACAGATGCCAATGGGCGAACGCTATGTGCCTAACGATGTTTACCTCGATACCGACAGGCAGCAAATCATGATGATTACAGGCCCTAACATGGCCGGTAAGTCTGCTCTGCTGCGCCAGACGGCGCTCATCGTGTTGTTGGCGCAGATTGGTTGTTTCGTGCCGGCGGAGCGGGCGAGAATCGGTTTGGTAGACAAGATATTCACCCGGGTGGGTGCCAGCGACAATATTTCGACGGGTGAATCCACGTTTATGGTTGAGATGACTGAGGCTTCGGATATTCTCAACAATGTTTCCTCACGCTCTTTGGTGCTCTTCGACGAGCTTGGGCGCGGCACGTCGACCTATGACGGCATCTCCATCGCATGGGCTATCGTGGAGTATCTGCACGAACAGCCGAAAGGTAGGGCGCGTACGCTCTTTGCCACCCACTATCACGAGCTTAATGAGATGGAGAAAAACTTCGGTCGAATCAAGAATTTCAATGTGTCGGTAAAGGAAGTTAACGGCAAGGTTATCTTCCTGCGCAAGTTGGAGAAAGGCGGTTCGGAGCACTCGTTCGGCATTCATGTGGCTGAGATAGCAGGCATGCCGCGCTCCATTGTGAAGCGTGCAAACGTCATTTTGAAGCAGTTGGAGGCCGACAATGCATCGGTGGGCAGCGCAGGTAAGCCGTCAGTGGACAAGCTGGCAGAGAGTCGCGAGGGTGTGCAGCTCAGCATCTTCCAGCTCGACGACCCCGTTCTCTCTCAGGTGCGCGATGAGATTCTTGGCCTCGACATCAACAACCTGACGCCTGTCGAAGCTCTCAACAAGCTCAATGACATTAAGAAAATCGTAACGGGAAAGAGTTGAACGGCGGCAAACAACCCCGTTCAACTCCTGCGAGGAAAGAGATATGGTTATGCAACATCTATGTCACAGTTGTCCTGCCTCCACTTGCAGCACTACACGTTCGGTCAGTCGGTCGATGCCATCCGGGTCGTAATCTTTCTTCAGACTTGCACCGAACATAAATGCGAAAGCCTGATAGAATCCGGCTTTCACTGGTCCGAGAAACGCCTTTACCAAGTCGTATGTGGAGTTGTTGCACTCGCGATACACCAGTTTGATAAGCAATTTGCCTTGACTGTAGGTCAGTTTCTTCATGCGTGGCGTATATTCCTTCCTGATATTCTTCTCCACTTTCTTCATGTGTTCATCCTTCGCCTTCTTGTTGGGCAGTGTTTCCAAGTATTCGCCCGTCTCGATAATGATCTTGTTCACCTCCTTGGCGATGGGCAAAACCTTCTTTACGTTATACACCAGCCGATTGTAGGCTTTACGCTGCTTGGCGTTTTCGAAAGTAGGTGGGGCGAACACCCACACATTATTCATCTCTACATATTGGATGGAATCACCGCCCTTCAGCACCTTTCCCACTTTGAGCATGAGCACAAACGTGGGATTGTCCATGTCGATCTCCCTGTCTTCGGGGTTGACATAGCCCGGTCTGTCGGTCTGCGCGCTGATTTTCAGCGACATCCACAGCAGCATGAATGTGAGTAACAACGTCCTCATTGCCATGCAAAAATACAACCTATTTCGGCAATGGCAAAGGGAATAGATTTAAAAAATATGAAGAAAATAAGTAGGCTATATTTAATATCTACTTATTTTTTCGCAAACATTTCAGGAAAAGAGCGTTTCCCTTACCCGAGCACACTCTTTCTTGCGAGCAGGCAGGCACCTATTATCCCGCCACGGTCGCGCAACTTGGAGAGGCACAACCGGGTGTCTTTATTGACGATGCTGAGCGAATATTTTCTCACGGAGGCGATGACAGCCTGAAGCAGGAAGTCTCCGGTACGGGCAAGTATTCCGCCTATCACCACCAACTCGGGGTTGAAGATATTGATGAGATTGGCAACGCTCTCGCCTAAGCGCAGGCCTATATGCTCGACGACATCTATGCATAGCGGGTCTTCGTCGTTTGTCGCATCTACGATGTTCTCAAGCGAATAGATGTCATTCTCGTACTTGGTGAGGATCGACGACTCACCGCCCTCGATACGTTCGCGCACCATGCGCTGCAGCGCACTGCCTGAAGCCTCGGTCTCTAAACATCCTTTCTTGCCGCAATGGCACAGTATGTCATTGTCGAACATGTGCGTATGGCCGAACTCTCCGGCAAAGCCTGACTTGCCCTTGTACAGTTCGCCACCGATGATAATGCCCAGTCCGAGTCCCCAGCTAGCATTAACGAAAAGAACATTCTTCTCCCCTTTCACCATGCCTTTCATATACTCGCCGTAGGCAAAAGCACGCGTATCGTTCTCAATGCACACAGGGCACCCCACACGCTCAGCGAGAAGTTTGGTAAGCGGCTGCTCCGAGAAGTTGTAGAGCGTGTATGAGTAGCCACTGTCGGAGTTAACGCGCCCCGAGATGCAGAATGTGGTATTGAGTATGCGTTCCCGTCCCACGTCCGACTTATCGATGAACTGCGACACGAGGTGGCACAACTCGTCGGCCGACTCTATCGTGTTATCTATCCGGCAAGGCACATTGTCGTCAAGTTCTACGAGGTCGCCGCGGAAATTCATAAGGCCGAGGTTTACGAATCCCATCTTTATCTCAACGCCGACAAAATATCCCGATTCGGGATTCAGGCCGTAGAGATTCGGCCGGCGCCCCTCACCGGTCTCCTGCTTGCCGTATTCCTCCACATAGCCGAGGTCGAGAAGCTCGCCCACAGCCTTGCTCACCGTGGGCACGCTGAGTGCTGTGTCTTTGGCAAGTTCCAGAATTGTAGAGTTGCCGTTGGCAACAAAATACTTGAGAATGTCTTTCTTAAATGCGGCGTTCTTACCATCGCCGCCAATGTTGAAAATGCTGGGCATATTGATTAGCTATATATAATACAATAAGGTGAAGGCCGCTGCCGTCGCGCCACTGCGCCGGTTGACACTCCGCAAAGATAGGACTTTTCGGCAAAAGCGCCAAACGTTCGTTATTACTTTTTTAAAATCGGGCTGATTCGTGGCTGCTTTATGCACAAAATATAAGAAAGAAGCGATAATTGCAGAAATATTTTAAAATTTATTTATAATCGTTTGGAAGTTAATAAAATATTTTATATATTTGCCAGCAGCAGACTGAAATAATTTAATAACTCTAAGGAAATGGAAAAGATTAAAGGACTTATCGATGCCCCCTTCACCCCGTTCTACGCCAACGGCGAGGTGAATCTCGAGCCGATAGAGCGCTATGCGCAGATGCTTGTAAAGAACGGAATTAAAGGCGTGTTTATCAACGGCTCGTCGGGCGAGGGCTACATGCTCACCGAAGAAGAGCGCATGGCTCTTGCCGAACGTTGGGTGAGCGTTGCCCCGGAAGGTTTTAAGGTGCTTGTCCACGTGGGCAGCTGCTGTGTGAAGTCGAGCCGTAAGCTTGCCGAGCACGCACAGAAGATTGGTGTATGGGCAATAGGTGCGATGGCTCCTCCATTCCCCAAAGTGGGGCGCGTGGAGGAACTCGTGAAATACTGCGAGGAGATTGCCATAGGGGCACCGCAGCTTCCTTTCTATTTCTATCACATACCGGCGTTCAACGGCGCATACCTGCCCATGGTCGATTTTCTTAAGGCTGTCGATGGGCGCATACCCAACTTCGCCGGCATCAAGTATACTTTCGAGAGCTTATACGAGTATAACCAGTGCAGGCTCTACGCAGGCGGCAAGTTTGATATGCTCCACGGACAGGACGAGACCATACTTCCCTGTCTTGCCATGGGCGGCGCACAGGGCGGCATAGGCGGTACCACCAATTATAACGGACGCTGCCTCACGGGCATTCTCGAGGCTTGGAAGAACGGTGATATTGAGAAGGCGCGCGAGCTGCAGAATTATGCTCAGGATGTGATTAACGTAATATGCCGCTATCGGGGAAACATTGTGGGCGGAAAGCGCATCATGAAACTCATCGGCCTCGACCTCGGACCCAACCGCACGCCGTTCCGCAACGTCACCGACGAGGAGGAGAAGAGCCTGCGCAAGGAGCTTGAAAGCATCGACTTCTTCAACAAATGCAACGTGTTTTGACATTGGAATACAGAGATATTGAACGATTGAAAGATTATGGATGCAAATAAATACTTAAGCTATTGGACTGACTGCTACCGCGATGACTTTACCCAAAACATAATGCCTTTCTGGATGCAGCATGGGCTTGACCATGTGAACGGTGGTGTCTATACCTGTGTCGATCGTGACGGCACGCTGATGGACACCACCAAATCGGTATGGTTCCAAGGGCGTTTTGCCTACATCTGCGCTTACGCCTACAACAATATAGAGCGGCGTGAGGAATGGCTCGCAGCCGCAAAGTCGACCATCGACTTCATCGAGGCGCACTGCTTCGACACCGACCGCCACATGTTTTTCGAGGTGGCTGCCGACGGCACACCGCTGCGCAAGCGCCGCTATGTGTTCAGCGAGAGCTTCGCCGCCATCGCGATGGCGGAGTATAGCAAGGCGACGAGCGACCGCTCATACGCCGACAAGGCAATGCAGATATTCCGTGACATGCGCCGAATGCTCAACACTCCGGGCTTGCTTGAGCCGAAATACCTGCCCGCGGTGAAGACGCGGGGGCACAGCATCACGATGATTCTCATCAATGTGGCCAACGTGCTGCAGCAGGTGTGCGATGCCCCAGAGCTCGACACGCAGATCGACGAGTCGCTCAGGGCTCTCGCCGATAACTTCGTTCATCCCGAGTTTAAGGCATTGCTCGAGACAGTAGGGGCAAATGGCGAGTTCATCGATACCGTCAACGGGCGCCTCATCAATCCCGGTCACTGCATAGAGACATCGTGGTTTCTCATGGAGGTGGCAGAGAGGCGCAGCGACAAGAAGCTGCAGGAACTGGCATTGCAGATCCTCGATTGGTCATGGGACTGGGGCTGGGATGAGCAGTACGGCGGTATCATCAACTTCCGCGACTGCAAGGGCTTCCCGCAGCAAGACTATTCGCAGGACATGAAGTTCTGGTGGCCGCATTGCGAGACCATCATCGCCAGTCTGTACGCCTATAAGTTCACCGGCGACAAGAAATACCTTGAGCGCCACCGAATGGTAAGCGAGTGGACCTACGCCCACTTCCCCGATCACAAGTACGGCGAGTGGTACGGCTACCTGCACCGCGACGGAAGTGTGGCACAGCCTGCCAAGGGCAACATCTTCAAAGGCCCGTTCCACGTTCCGCGCATGATGATACGCTCACATCTGCTCTGCAACGAGATACTTGCTGCAAGATAGATGTTTTTCCGGAGCAGCAATAACCCATACATACTGACTAAGTGGAGCGGCAACGGTGACCTCGGAATGGGCTCTGCCTTGCTTGCAGTGGTGGTGGCTGTGCCTCTCACCGTGCAGCTCTACTCACTCCACCCGAAGACCGACAATATGGGATAACCAGTCGGAATAGCCGTTCAGGTATTCCATATCTGACGTTTCACGACCGATTATGATTATTCGCACCCCGCCACAACTGCCTGATGCCGGCGTACGTCGTACGGTGTGCGCACGTACACCGAACGTCGTGCACACGTACACCGAACGGAATACGCATGCACGGCGTACGACGTACGCCGGCATCAGGGCAGAAAGGCATCGCGAAGACGGTGTTGCGAGACGGGCAACACCAAGAGATTTTACACTCCTAATAGCAAAGAGCGTAAAATCTACAGAATATCTGAACACCTACTTACATGATTGACCGACATATTTATTTAAGACTATCAAATTACACCGTATTATGATGATATCAAACTTACAGCACTCGGAACGTGTCGAGTCGCTTCACCCACTGTTCAAGAAAGCCTTCGACTACATCAAGTCGCACGATCTGCTCAACGCCCCTTGCGGACGAATAGAAGTGCAGGGCAACGACCTTTTCATTAACAACGTTGCCCCGGAATGTGTCAGTGCCGGCAAGCAAGTGCTCGAAGTGCATCGTACCTACATTGACATCCATGTGCTCTTGGAGGGCGAGGAGACGATAGGATGGAAGGCTCTGGAAGACTTGGGCGACGCGACGAAGCCCTATGATGCCGACGCCGACTGCGCCCTGTATGCCGAGCCGGCGTCGGTCTACGCCACGCTGCGCCCCGGACAGTTCATGATAGTGTGGCCTGAAGACCCGCACGCGCCTGTAATAGGTACCGGACGCATACGCAAACTCATAGTGAAAGTGAAAACCTAAGCATACGAATATTACTAACAACAAACAATCCATTTATGGCAGCTAACTTAAAAATCAGTTTAGTTCTTCTGTCCATGGGGGTATTTGTCTTAGCCTCCGCCACGGCAAGAACAGCCGCAAATACGGCCGTCTGCATGCAGGTGGAGCAGACCGCCGTATGCACGGGCACAGTGAAGGAGCAGAGCGGCGAGCCGCTCATCGGAGCCTCGATAATGGTGAAGGGCACAAGGAATGGTACCGTCACCGACCTTGACGGAAACTTCTCGCTCTCGGGGGTGCATAAGGGTGATGTTCTCGTAATCACCTACCTCGGCTTCGAGCCGGTGGAGATGAGATGGAACGGCCAGCCTCTCAATGTCACGATGAAGAGCGACACGCAGTCGCTCGACGAGCTTGTCGTCGTGGGATATGGTGTGCAGAAGAAATCGAGCATGACGGCGGCAGTGGCGACAGTGTCGCAGAAAGAAATACAGAAGCAAGTTACTTCCAACGTAGCCACAGCACTGCAAGGTCGCGCGCCGGGTGTCGAGGTGCTGCAAAATGGCGGTGAGGCAGGTGGCGACGTGAGTATATTGGTGCGTGGTGCTGGTTCGTTCGGCTCTACGGAGCCGCTGTACATCATCGATGGGGCGGTGAGCAACAACGGAATAAACTCGCTCAACCCAAACGACATAGCGTCAATAGAAATCCTTAAAGACGGATCTGCTGCAGCAATCTACGGCTCGCGCGCTGCCAACGGTGTGGTGCTCGTAACGACAAAGAATGGCCAAAGCGGCCGTACCATGGTAGAATTGAACGGCTCTTGGTCGTATCAGACTCCATCGAAGAAGCTCGATTTCATGAACGCCAGCCAATGGCGTGGATTCGCAAATATGGTCGCCGACAACAGTTCTGCATACGACCGGGCTGCCGAGAACGTGAACCCAACAAACCCTGACTACTCGCAAGACTGGCAGGACATATACTACCGCAACGCATTGATGTGGAACTTGAGTGCGGCAGTGTCTGGAGGCGGCGAGCATTCGACATTTAGCACGAGTGTAGGCTACACAAAGCAGGCTGGCATTGTGATACAGTCTGATTACGAGAAATACAACGCACGTGTGAACGGTACATACAAGAAAGGTCGCTTCACCATAAACGAGAGTTTGTCGTTAGCCCATACAAGTAAGCGCGGAATGCCCACAACACGTTACATCGAAATACCTACAATTCCTGTTTACGACGCTTATGGACGTTATGTCTCAACCCCGAAAGAGTTAGGCTACTCCACCACCAACTCCGATATAACCAATCCCCTCGCCGGTTTCTATGCAAAAGACAGCTATACCAAGAAAACTGATATAACTGGAAGTATAGGCATTACTGTCGATATCTGGAACGGAATTAAATACAAGCTCAACCTCGCCGGCAGCTACCTAAACACCCACGGCTATACACAGGTGTCCCAATACGCATCGTACTGGAACGCGGATGGTTCGGCAGACTCGCGTTTCAGTCAGCCATATACGTCGCTTGACGAATCGCGAGGAGAGAACTTTAACTATACAATAGATAACCTCCTCACCTATAACGGCTCATTCGACGGACATAATTTTGACGTTCTCCTCGGTACGAGCTGGATGCGCGAATACTACCGTACGATGTCGATATCATCGGGAGTAAACGACCTCGGTGCGCCGTCGGTGACGACATACAATGGCGAAGGCACCATTGGTTCGAACGAACTGAACTCTGCCCTGCTCTCGTTTTTCGCCCGACTGAACTATAACTACCTTAACCGTTACTTGCTTTCGGTAAGTATTCGAAGCGACGAATCGTCGAAATTCGCCAAAGGACACCGTACCGGCTATTTTCCGTCATTCTCTGCCGGATGGAACGTCCACGAGGAATCATTCTTCCGCGTGCCTTGGATTTCAAAGCTGAAACTACGCGGCAGCTACGGAGAAATGGGTGCAAACTTCATCGACCCTTACTCATTCATATCACTCGCCTACGGTCCTGTGCCCACAATCCTTGGCGATAAGCGACAATTTGGCTACGTCACGCGTCTTGCACAGAGTGACCTTACATGGGAAAAAGCAATATCGTCGAATTTCGGTATTGAGCTTGGCTTCCTTGACAACGCGCTCACCTTCACCGCCGAATATTTCTATCGCCGTAACAACGACCTGCTCGCCCCGCTTGAGTCACTCCCCTCTTCAGGACAGACCATCGTGATAAACAAGGGTACTTCCACCTATTATAATACGGCATCGGTAGAGAATAAGGGATTGGAGTTCACTCTCGGTTATCGTAGAAACTGGAAAGATTGGAGCTTGGATGTACAAGGCAACATCTCGTTCATAAGGAACAAGGTAGTGAAACTCGGCGAAGGCGTGCAGCCGATACGTGGCGAACTGATGAGCGGTAAGTTCAACGACCGTCCGACAATCACTAAGGAAGGATTGCCGATAGGTTCGTTCTGGGGCTACAAGGTTGTGGGAGTGGACGACAATGGTAACTTTCTTTTTGAGAGCGCAGACGGTAAGGCCGTGGCAGCGAAAGATGTTACCGAGAATGACAAGCGTGTGATTGGTAATCCGACACCCGATTTTACCTACGGACTTAATATCAACGTGGGCTACAAGAATTGGGATCTTGCGGGCTTCTTCCAAGGTAGTCAAGGCAACGACATATTCGCCGCCGCTAAGTATATGTACTATTTCTGCTATGACAATAACTGTCTCACTGACGCGCTGAACTCTTGGACGGCCGACAACCCCAGTAATCGTCTACCCATAGCAAAGACAGATAACTACGGCGGAGTGAACTCACTTCCGAGTACATTTTATGTCGAGGATGGCTCATACCTACGCTTGAAGAATCTTCAGATAGGCTACACCTTTGATAAGAAGATGCTCAAGAAGGTTGGTTTCATACAGTCGGCACGCATCTATGCTGGCGTACAGAACCTCTTCACAATCACCAATTACTCGCTCTACGACCCCGAAGTGAGCAGTAATACACTGTTTAACCGTGGTGTTGACGGACTTGGGGAAATCTCGCCGTCAATAAACTCTCGTACCTACAACCTCGGTTTCAACATCACATTCTAACCAGCAAACAATTATGAGAAGATATAATAAACTTGTCGGCACGGCTCTCGTCATGTCGTGCCTTGCGCTAACAGCTTGCAACAGTGTGTTCGACGATCTCTCGAAGAACCCCAACCAGCAAGACGTCACATCGTTTTATACGTCTCAGGAAAATGTCAACAAGGGGATACTCGGCATCTATTCCTACGTTACAACGCCACGTGCAATGGGTGCATCGGGTATCCGCCTACTTGTAAACAGGGGTGACGAGGAAAGCGACAACACCGACTACGGAGTGCCGGGGCAATATAGCGCGAACCTTAATGCGTCGTGGTATACCATCGTTCAGCCTTACAGCCTGTTCTATACGGCGGCCTCACAGGCATGCCAAATGATAGAGAGCATACCGTCGGTGGAGTTCACCAACACAGAGTTGAAGAATGCATACCTCGGTGAGGCATACTTCTGGCGTGCCTACGCCCATTGGTTTCTATTCATCAATTTCCGCAATATTCCGCTTATGAAAGAGTTTCCCAAGTCGGCAAAGGACTACAAGCCACAGGCAACTCCCGAGGAGACTTGGAACTTTATAATAGAAGATTTCAAGAAAGCAAAGGAGCTATTGCCGAAGAAAGGCTATTGGAAGGGAGAGAATCTCGGGCGAGTGACGGGGGCGTCGGCTGCTGCGATGCTTGGAATATCCTATCTTTATCGCAGTGGGGTTGAACTTAAGTATGGAACTTCGAAGACCACTTACTACAATGAGGCGGCAGAATGTTTCGACGAAATAATACGTGGCGACTACGGAACTTTCAAGCTGATGGACGACTATGAGGATAATTTTCGCGTTGCAACAGAGAATAACGACGAGTCAATATTTGAGTTCCAGTTCAAAGGTGACGTCGTAAATACAGCCTTCAATCCCGGGCTTACCAATAGCGGATGCTGGCGTGACCCGCGAGGCACACAGCCGCCGTCGCTCATTTCTGAGAATGCCAACGTGGTACACCAATGGCTTTACGATGCTTTCGTGGCATCGAAAGACGCCGACGGATACACCGACCCGCGTATGTTCGGTACTCTCATCTTCGACGACAAAGTTTCAGAAATCAACGCCAAGCCCGGCAATGAGGTGCGCGTGATTGATGACAAGACTTTTGACGAATACTACTCCATGACCGACAAAGATGGAAACACGATACATGGTTTTGGTATCGTTAGCGCACGTGCCGGCAACTACAAGGCCGCGTGCCGCAAGGGTATGGACTGGACACTGCCCGGAAAAAATCCCGGTGATAATAACTGGTTTGGCAATCTGCGCGCCAATGGCCTCAATTATACGTTTGTCCGCTATGCTGACGTGTTACTGATGTATGCCGAGTGTGTAGTTTCCGGCGGCAAGCAGGGCATACTCACGCCCGTAGAAGCAGTCAACCAAGTGCGCCAGCGCAAGAGTGTCAACTGTGCCCCGGTGTTGACTGTCGATATGAATGTAATAGAGAAAGAGCGCATACTCGAACTGTCGGGTGAGGGACACCGCTTCTACGACCTGCTGCGGTGGGGCAAACTCGTATCGCGCTTCAAGGAGCTGGAACAGAGCGACCCGTATTTCAAGCAGTACACCAACTCTACCTACCTCGGTTTCCAAGAGAATAAGAACGAGTGGTTGCCCATACCGGTTGATGAGGTTGAGGGCAATCCGTACATAACGTCAAACAATCCCGGTTGGAACTAAGCCGATATGAAAAGGACGACATTATTTATCATGCTCTGCATCACCGCGACAATGGCGGTGGCGCAGACCTTGAGCAACGGCGTAACACTGCCCTCGGTATGGCCTCCACAATATGATGAGCCTACCGAACGCCACGAGATGCCGGTGCCATACTTGCAGAAGAAGCCCGAAGTTCTGCCCATAAACAACGGTCGCCAGCTCTTCGTTGACAATTTCCTAATCAGTACCACTAATCTGAAAGATGTCTACCACACGCCTAACTTCTATAAAGGTAATCCTGTACTCGAGCCTACCGAGAAATGGGAAGAGACTACTGAGGGTGCACCCTACGCCGCGCCTTTCAGCGACGGAATATGGTATGACGAGTGCGAGGGAATATTCAAGATGTGGTATCTCGCCGGAGCAGGAACGTTGCACAAGCAGAGCAACCAGACATTCTATACCTGCTACGCTGAGTCGAAAGACGGGAAAGTGTGGAAGAAAGTGAACCTCGACCTCATTCCCGGTACGAATATCTGCGACTCCTGCGACCGCGACGCTGCCACGGTGTGGCTCGACCGAGAGGAGAAAGACCCACAGAAGCGGTGGAAACTGTTCAATATAGAACGGCGACCTACCGACAAACGGTGGCAGATAGTGCTGAAATACAGTGCCGACGGACGGCGGTGGAGCCGCGGCGTGGCACAGTCGGGTGACGTGTACGACCGTACTACGGCATTCTATAACCCATTCACCAAACGTTGGGCACTGAGTCTGCGCTGGTCTACTGCTGTATCATCGCGTTCAAGGGCATACGCCGAGAACGCCGACCCAGAACTGCTCGTCAGTCTTACACATCGTGTACGTAAGGATGCTGCAGACCGCAGCCTGCGGTTCTGGTTCACACCAGACGACAAGGAACTGCGCCATCCGAAATATCCTGAGGTAGAGCCGGGTATCTACAACTTCGACTGTATCGCCTACGAGAGCATCATGCTCGGCCAATATGCCGCATGGTGCGGGCCGGAGAACGATGTGTGCAAGCGCGACGGCATTCAAAAACGTAACGTTATAGAACTTGGTTACAGTCGCGACGGCTTCCATTTCACTCGTCCATCACACCAGCCGTTTATGAATGTCAACGAGACAGAAGGTGCATGGAACTGGGGCAATATGCAGTCGATAAACGGTACGCCGCTCATCGTGGGTGACTCGCTCTATTTCTACTGCTCCGGCCGGCGACTGAACAAGATTATGTGGGACAGCTATACATCTACAGGGCTCGCCACTCTGCGCCGCGATGGCTTTGTTTCTTTACATTCCGATGGCAAAGAGGGATATGTGACGACAGAGAAAATAACTTTCGATGGCAAATATTTTTTCGTCAATGCCGACGTGAAAGCAAAGGGGGCATCGCTTAGAGTGGAACTACTTGATGCCGACGGCAACGTGATTCCGGGCTACTCGAAGCGCGACTGCATCACGATGCGTGCCACTGACGAGACGAAGCGAATGATTACTTGGAATACCAAGAAAGATGTTTCTGAGCTCGCAGGTACGCCCATCCGCATCAAGTTCTATCTCGCGCATGGCGACCTCTACGCTTTCTGGATATCGCCATGGCAGTCGGGTGAGAGCCGGGGGTACACCGCCGGAGGTGGACCGGGGCTAAATGCGAGTGGCGTGGACACAAAATGAAAGTGCAACAGATAAAAGGTTTTATAAAAAGATGATATAAACAGATAAAAGGTTTTATAAAAAGAAGCATGAAAAGAAGCCTACTCTTCGCCATGACGACACTTGTTATGTGTCTCCCTTCTTCTGCCCAGTCCGGCCGCCGCATAGCCGCCTACACTCATTTTGAAAATTGTAATAACGTAGAGCGCGTGTTCCATACGCCGACTTACTACACTCACAATCCGGTGCTGAAAGCCGACCATCAGTGGGAACTGAACGCCACTGGCGACCCTTACGCCGCGCCATTCAGCGGTGGGGTGTGGTATGATGAGCGCGAACGGAAGTTCAAAATGTGGTACTCGGCGGGCGGCGGAAAGGTGAATGGACTCGTCGCTTGCTATGCTGAGTCGACCGATGGAAAGACGTGGAAGAAACCGCTGCTCGACGTGGTGCCGGGCACAAATATCGTAGACACGCTTGAGCACGACTGCGTGTCGGTGCTGCTCGACAAGCACGAGACTGATCCGCAGAAGCGGTACAAGATGTTCGTCGTCGCCTTCAACGGCCGCTCTACGGTAAGTATGCACCTCAAATACTCTGCCGACGGCATACACTGGAGCGGCACACGGGCGCTGTCGGGCGAACTTTACGACCGTTGCGCTGCCTATTACGACCCCTTCCGTGGGAAATATATTCTCTCGCTGAAGACTATAAACGGTAAGAAATATCGTCGTTCGCGCTGCTATCTTGCCAACGAAGACCCAGAACTTGCGGTCAGCCTCGCCCATCGCGTCTACGACAACAAGAGCGATAAATACATCCGCTATTGGTTCAATGCCGAGGACGATGACCCTCGCAACCCACAGTTCCCAGATATCCGGCCGCAGATTTACAACCACGAGGCAATGGCATACGAGCGCAGCTTACTGGGGTACTTCACTGTTTGGCAAGGGCCGGAGAATGATACTTGCGACAGTCTGAAAATCCAGAAGCGCAACGAGGTGCTCGTTGGGTGGAGTGGCGATGGCTTCCATTGGGATAGGGAATACAAGATTCCATTCCTTCCCGTCAGCGAGAACCGTGACGCATGGAACGCCGGCAATGTGCAGTCGGTGGGCGGCTGCCCGATAATAGCGGGCGATTCGCTCTATTTCTATTGCTCGGGACGGTACAACAGTAAGCCGGTACACGACTCCAACTTCGCCACCGGACTCGCAATGCTGCGCCGTGATGGTTTTGTCTCGGTGCATGCCAGCAAGATGGAGGGAACGTTCATCACCGATACCCTAATCGCCGACGGCAAGTATTTCTTCGTCAACGCCGACGTGAAGGCACGCGGGGCGTCACTCAAAGTGGAGTTGCTTGATGCCGACGGAAACGTGATTCCGGGCTACTCGAAGCGCGACTGCATCGCGATGCGTGCTGCCGATAAGACGAAGCAAATGATTACTTGGAATACCAAAAAAGATATTTCGGAACTTACAGGCAAGCCCATCCGTGCCAAGTTCTATCTCACGCGCGGCGACTTTTACGCTTTCTGGGTATCGCCGTGGCAGTCGGGTGAGAGCCGGGGGTACACCGCCGGAGGCGGACCGGGGCTTGATGTGAGCGGTATGGACATTGCCGATGGCGTCAATACACATCCATAAAAGAGAACCGCTCTCGTCTCTTGACACAATGCATTTAGTATTGTAAATATAACTTTTTTCATTTGAAAATCAAATGTTTTTAGTATTTATTTTGTCTTAATGGAAAATTAAGATTATATTTGCGACGACATAAGATGTCGTGATTTTACCTGTATTTATCTATCAAAACATGAGAAAAATACTATTGGCGGCATATCTTTTGATTTCTGTTACAGGTTCTTTTGCTCAAGATATCCGCTCGTGGGAAGAGTATTTCAGCGGAATGGGGCAGTTGGAGGATGCAGAGTCGGAAGGCTGGGAGCAGATATATGATGAGCTGAGCGAGCTTCATGCCAACAAGATAGACCTGAACAAATGCACCCGTGAGGATTTGGAACAGCTGCCGTTCCTATCCGAACAGCAGATTATGGACATTATGGAATACCGTGACAGGGCTAAGCGGTTCGAGACGTTCGTCGAACTGCGACTTATTCCTTCGCTCGAAAAGCGCGATGTCGATATGCTCGAACAATTTCTCGTGATTCTTCCCGATGAGCCGACACGGCGTTTTCCAACGTGGAAAAATATCATGAAATATGGCAAGCACGAGCTGGTGGGCATGCTGAAGGTGCCGTTTTATGAGCGCAAGGGCGACAAGAACGGCTATCTCGGCTACAAATACAAGCACTGGCTGCGCTATACTTTCACGTCCGGGAGGTATGTCAAGGCCGGCTTTCTGGCCTCGCAGGATGCCGGCGAACCGTTCTTTTCAGGCAAGAACGGTATGGGATACGACTTCTATTCTTTCTATATTCTCCTGCGTGATCTCGGTCGGCTGAAGACCTTCGTCGCGGGGCGTTATCGTCTGCGCTACGGTATGGGGCTTATTCTCAACAATTCTTTCTCGCTCGGCAAGCTCAACTGTCTCTCCACATTGGGACGTTCCGCCAATCATATCTTTGCCCATGGCAGCCGCTCAGAGGCCAATTACCTGCAGGGCGGGGCGGCAACGGTCTGTGTTGCAAAAGGTTTGGACGTGTCGGCTTTCGTCTCTTGGCGCAAGATAGATGCCACACTCAACAGCGATTCCGCCACTGTGGCCACGATATTGAAAACGGGTTACCACCGCACGGAGAGCGAGATAGCCCGTCGATGCAACACGTCGCAGACGCTGTGGGGTGGCAACGTCAACTATTTCAATAACGGATTTCATGCCGGAATCACTGCTTTTCATACCTCTTTCGACCGCGAATTGCAGCCCGGCACCGCCCGCCTCTACCGCCGCTGGTACCCTGCGGGCAGCCGATTTTGGAGTGCCAGCATCGACTATGGTTACACCTCTCACCGCCTGAACATCGCGGGTGAGACGGCAACCGGCAATCACGGTGCGGTGGCGACGCTGAACACCGTCAGCTATCAGCTCGCCGGCAATTTCTCGCTGATGGCTCTTCAGCGCTATTATCCCTACCAATACTATTCGCTCTACGGCGAGAGCTTTGCCGAGGGAGGTTCGGTGAGCAATGAGAGTGGCATGTTTGTGGGTGCCAACTGGTCGCCCCGTCGCGGGCTCGACATCCTGTTTTACACGGATTATGCCTATTTTCCGTGGAGCAAATACATGGTGTCGCAGTCATCACACAGTTGGGACAACTTTTTGCAAGCCACATACCGGCACAAGCGCTGGATGCTCTTGGGACGATACAGGTTCAGGATGAAAGAACGCGACAATGCTGACAAATCGGCCTTAATCTATAGATACGAACACCGAGGGCGCCTTGCCGCTGCCTACGAAACCGAGCGCTGGAGCACGAAAACGCAGGTAGATGTGGCCTATAGCTCGCTCACGACCGGCAGTTTCGGCTATATGCTTACCGAAAACATCGCCTATCGTCAGCGCCGATGGCAACTGTTTGCCACCGTGGGCTATTTCAATACCGACGACTACGCCTCACGCGTCTATGTTTACGAGCGTGCTCTGCTCTACACATTCTCTTTTCCGGTCTTCTTTGGCGAGGGCATCCGCTATGCGCTCAACGCCTGTGCCGATATCGGCCGACATGTTATGCTCATTGCCAAATTAGGCACAACCAACTATTTCGACCGCTCTACCATCGGCAGTGCACTGCAACAAATCGACCGAAGCAGCATGACGGAATTGGAGATTCAGTTGCGGTTGAAGTTGTAGAGATTTATCCGGAAATAAAGCAACAAAAAACTTTAGAAACGCCCGAAATTTTAAAATCAATGGAATTTTGGGCGAAAATCGGGCAAAAAACTGCACTTTTTGTATCTATCTGATTGTCAGAGAATTACGGAAGCAAGAATCAAATGGAGAAAAATTTTCTATTTTCAGGCTTTGCGATACCTATGCTTTCGCATGCCGATACCTATGCTTTCGCAATGCGATAACAACGTAATCGCGATGCGAAACCTATGAAATGGCGATGCGAAAGCATAGGTATCGCAAAGCCGCTCCTAAATTCTTGCACAGGAATGGAGTTAATTTTGACAAAAAAGGCCTGATATTTTTCTCTTTCATCATTTTCATTTGGTCTGGTTTTTCAGAATTTATCAGACAATCCGGAGTGTGCATCAATGATAAATTGCCGATTTTCCACTCCGAATGAAATTATCTTGTTATAAATGTATGATATAGGAATTAAAATGTTACTTTTGTACCCTAAATAAGCAATCAATGACTAAAAGGATTTTGATAGACCTCTCTCATTTGGGAGATTTCTGCGGGTTCGGCAACATTTGTGATAATTATGCTCCCCGTATTGTCAAGGCCGACTTGGGCGACGTGCGCCTCGTGCTGCTGGTGCCCGAGAAGTATGTGGGTGCATTCGGCGACGGGGTGGACTATATCTCATGCGAAAACCCGGAGCGTGACCTGAAAAGGCTCAACGCACACATTGATCTCTGGCATACGACAGACCAGTTGTACCGTTTCCGGAAATATCCGAAGGGTACGATTCAGCTCCTTACGATTCACGACCTGAACTATCTGCGCGAGAAGAAAGGCATACACCGCTTGAAGCATATCCTGAAGATGATGTGGAAGGTGCGAAGGTCAGACTATATCACGACCATATCCCGATATTCTCACGATGACATCGTGAAGCACGTAAATTTGGGTCACAGACCGATAGAGGTAATATATAATGGTATTCAGGAAATCGACATGTCGAAGATGAAGAAGCCTTCGTTCATCAAGGATGAAGGCGAGAAATTCTTCTTTACCATCGGTCAGATTCGTGAGAAGAAGTATTTTCACAAGCTCGTACCCATGATGAGATACTTCCCCGACCATAAGCTCTATATCTGCGGAGACAATCATTTCCGCTTTTCCAGAGAAGTTCTGTTGCCGCTTATCGAGGAGCAGGGCGAGGGCAGAGTGGTGTCTACGGGCAAGATCAGCGACGGGGAGAAGATATGGATGTATGCGCACGCAGAGGCATTCCTCTTCCCCAGTCAGCTCGAAGGATTCGGGCTTCCCGTGTTGGAGGCCATGCGGTTTGGCTGCAAGGTGTTCTCGTCGAAAATGAGCAGCCTTCCAGAGGTCTGCAGCACGCATGCCAGCTATTTTGATAGCTTTGAACCGGAGGCCATGGCCGATACGGTGAAGGCGGGATTGGCATCGTGGGATAAGGACGGTGAAGCTGCAAAGGCGGCAAAAACCTATTCGGAGAGCTTCAATTATGACCGATATACCGAGGAGTACGCGCAGCTATACCAAAAACTTTTGGCAGAAAGTTAGCAGCCGTTGCCATACGATGTCTACGGTGATGAGGTCGTAGCGTTGCATGGCATCCATCTGTCGGAGCTGCTCCGGGGTGGCGAGGTCTGAAGCAGCAATGCCTTCGGCCGTCACGTCGCCGTCGGAAGGAAGCCATGTCGTTTTGCTGGCCGTTGGTGAACAGACGACCAATGACGGCCGCCCCATGGCTTGAACGATGTGCCGGCCGCCGCCCTCGTTGCCGAAATAGAACGTGATATTGGCCGCCATAGCCGCCAATTCTCTGCTGCTGCGTGCCTGAACGTTGATGAAAACCTGTTGCGGAGCCCCTATCGTCTCATAGATTTCCCTCGCGTTTTTCTCTTCTTGCCCGGGTGCATAGTTGAATATCAGTTGCAGGTCAGGATATTGCCTGATGAGACGCTGCAACGTTTCGGCCATGCGCTCTTTGCTCCAAGTCTTGTTCTCAAGTTTCGCCGTAACGCCGATTAAGGCTACGGGGCGTGAAAGGTCGATGCCCTGTTGTTGCATGTATTGGCGGAAATCGCCCTTTTCCTTGTCCGTAATGCAAAGGCTGATGTTTCTTTCATATTGCAGCGGCCGAATGGCTTGTAGCGGCCGGATGAGCTTCATGTTATGGTCGATCATGCTTTCATTGTCTGCGCACGCGTCGACAAAATGATTGAAAGCCAACCGGGTATAAGGCTTCCTGATACCGATGCGCCAGCGTGCGGAGGGCGAGAAGAGGGCGAAAAGCATGGTGTTGGCCGTGGAACGCATATCGATAATGACGTCGTAGGGAGTCTCATGAACCGTGTGCCATACTTTTTTCATATAAGCGAACGTATGGTGCCGCTCCTCGTCAGTGAAGGTAATGATTCGCGAGATGGCCGGATGCCCCTCGAAAAGCGGTGCTATCTTGGCATTAAGAACAAGGTCGATCGTGGCATTCGGGAACGTAAGGCGTAAGCTGTTCAGCATCGGTGTGGCCAGAATGGTATCGCCCATTTGGCGGAAACGTATCACGAGTATGTTCATTATTCCTGATTTTTGATTCTAAACCCCTAACTTCTCGTATTCCTTCAGCATTTCGCGCGCAATGTCATTGTTCTCGAATCTGCGCACGTAGTCGCGGCTTCGCTTGATAGAAGTCTGCCTGAAAGCGGTGTCGCCGAGCATTTTTTCGATGGCTTCGGCCATGCTCTTGTCATCGTTCGGATGCACGTAGAGACAGTCGTCCCCTCCTGCTTCTTCCAAGCATGAGCCCGTGGCGGCCACAACGGGAAGCCCGCTCTGTATGGCTTCGATAATGGGAATGCCGAAGCCTTCGTAGTATGAAGGATAGGCAAACAGCTCCGCTGCCTGATAAACGGCAGGCAAATCCTCGTTGGGAATACCGTGGAGCATCATGACGCGATGGCTCAAGGCGTGACGGGTGGCATATTCAAGTATCTGCTTGGTGTAGTCGGTCTTGCGCCCGACAATCACCAGCGCGAGGTCTTGCGGCAGCAGCCGTAGGGCTTTGACGGCCAGCAGGATGTTTTTGCGTGCCTCGATGGTACCCACATTGAGGATGTATCGTGTAGGGAGGGCATATTTTTGCTTGACGAAGTTCAGCTTTTCCGGCGTTACAGTCGTGTCGAACGCTGTGTCGCATGATTGGTAAACCACATCGATTCGGTCTTCGGGGAAGTCGGAATAGTGCAGTATGTCGCGCTTGGTACACGCGCTGATGGCTACGATACGGTCGGCCTCGCGCAGCGTGCGATAGAATTTCCGTTTGTAAAGCTGTACGTCAATCCAGTTGTAATACTCGGGATGACGCATGAAAATGAGGTCGTGGATGGTGACAATCGACTTGATTCCGCTCTTCCGTATGCCTTTGGGCAGTTCTCCGCTCAGCCCGTGATAGATGTCGACACCGTCGCGCTTGAGATCCTTAACGATGCCCGACGAGCGCCAAAAGTCCTTTGCCAGTCGGTTCCGCCGACCCGAATATACGAAGCGTACGCGTTCATTGGGGACTATTTGATGCCGCAGCTCGTCTCGCCCTTCATCGGGCGCATAAAGCGAGAGCAGCGGACAGTCTGGCATTTGCGACAGCGCATTGATGAGGGTTCGGCTGTAATTGCCCAATCCCGTGGCGTTGCACACAATACGTTTGGCATCGAATCCTATGGTTAAATCATTGACAGACATACTTAAATTTCAAGTTTAAATTCTATCTCCCGCTTCTTTTGGTAGCGTGTCCAGAACTTTGCGCGAGCCTTCATCGTGATGTTTTCGGCTTCGTTTTCGTCGAAATGGCGCACCCGTGCGTATTCTCTGACGAGCAGTTGGATAAAGCGTTTGGGGCCCCACAGGCGTGCGAAGCTCTTGCATCCCTGCTCCATGCTTACGGGGGCGAAGCGCATCCGGTTGATGTCTACGATGGAAAAGCGGTAATCGCCGGCCGCTTTTTCCCATAGAATATTCCCCGGCGAGAAATCAAGATGCAGCACTTCATGGTCGTGCATGTGTGCGGCGTAATGTGCCAGAGCCGTGGCCATCGGTTCATAAACCTCTGCGGACGCATCGCCGAGCTCGTAAAGCCGGTGCGGATAAGGGCACTGGATGCTGACGAAATAGCTTAACCCGAGGAGTCCCGACTGCCTTTGCTCGATGTAAGCCACTGCTTCGGGCGTGTCGATACCCTTGTCGATAAGTATCTTGGGGTATTCGAAGGCACGCCTCCCCTTGGGACTGCGTATGCCGCAAGAATATATCAGCCGATTGAGAGAGGCCGGTCGGTGATAGCGTTTGACGTTGAGCACCGTGCCGTCGGGTGCTTCGAAGCTCTTGATAAGATTGCGTTTGCCCCCATAGATATAGTTTCCCTCATGCTCGAATCGTGCAGGCAGCGACTCGATAAAAGGTCTCAGCAGCTCATACTTAGGCGTGATTTCAATCCGGGTTTTGGTCATTCAGCTCTTTCTTGATTACTTTTCCATGAACAATCTCGTATTTCTCGTCGAACTCCTCGTGCGTCCGCTTCCAGCGGTTGTGTGTCCAAAGATAGTAACGTGGGTCTTTATTGATGGTATCTTCGAGCATGGCGAAGAAGCGGCGGGTTATCTCAAACTCGGGCAACTCATTGGGAGTCTTGGTGATGAGCCTATAGGTGGCGGTGTAATAACCTCGTTTCGGGCGTTCCATTTCCACGTAAAATACGGCATTGTTCATCTTTCTCATGATGCGTTCGCCACCTGTAAACACCGGCGTGTCGTGATGAAGGAAGGGCAGCCACAGGTGAATGTTCTCCCATTTGGGGCCTTGGTCGGAGATGTAACCGAAGATAGACATGATGCCTTTGCGTTTATAATCCACAAGATAGCGCAGGATATCTTTCTTCGGCACAGTGATGTTATTCTTCTCGTGCGATCGAATTTTGATGAAAAGTTCGTTGAAAGCCCTATTGTAAAGGGAGTGATAGATAAGTCCGATCATCCTGTTTTCGGGCAAATCTATACCCACGCACGACAGCCATTCCCAGTTGCAGTAGTGTCCCAGAATGGCTGCCACACTTTGTCCGCTTTGGAAGCACGCCTCCACCTCGTCGGAGCCATACACCTTGAAACGCCGCCGGAGTTCTGCGTCGGATATGCTCAGCAACTTGACTGCCTCGAAAAAATAATCGCAAAACCAGTGATAGAAGTCGCGTTCTATACCCTTTATCTCCTGCAAGTTCTTCTCCGGGAACGATGAGGTGAGATTGCTTCGCACCACCTTCTTACGGTAACCGATAAGCCTGTAGGTGAAGAAATACTCAATATCAGACAGCACGTAGAGCACCCGCAGGGGCAGGAGCGACAACGTGTAGAAGATATAGTATACAAGTTTGGCCATGTATCGTTTCTTATTCCTGTTTTTCTTCGCGGCTATGCCTGCATGTCATGCAGTTTCTTGTAGTAGCCATCCTTTGCCATCAGCTCGTCGTGCGTACCGCGTTCCACAATCTCTCCCTCATGGATCACGCAGATCTCGTCGGAGTTTTTGATGGTGGAGAGCCGGTGGGCAATGGCTACCGTGGTGCGCGTCTTCATCAGTTTGAACAGCGCATCTTGCACCAAGCGCTCGCTTTCGGTGTCGAGAGCTGAGGTAGCTTCGTCGAGAATGAGGATGGGGGGATTCTTCAAGATGGCGCGGGCAATGCTCACGCGTTGGCGCTGACCGCCCGAGAGACGGTTGCCGCGGTCGCCGATATTGGTATCGAAACCATGCTCCGACTCCATGATGAAGTTGTAGGCGTTGGCAATCTTGGCCGCCTTGATGACGTCTTCCATCGTGGCATTTTCCACGCCGAAGGCGATGTTGTTGTAGAAAGAATCGTTGAACAAGATGGCTTCCTGATTCACGTTGCCGATGAGCTGGCGCAGGTCGTGGATGGCAAGCTCCTTTACGTTGATGCCGTCGATGAGTACCTCACCCTCCTGCACGTCGTAATAGCGCGGGATGAGGTCGACCAACGTCGATTTTCCACCGCCGCTCTGCCCTACGAGTGCAATGGTCTTGCCTTTCGGAATGGTGAGATTGATGTGGCGAAGCACCCATGTCTCGCCATACTTGAACGACACATTGCGAAACTCTATCTCATGCTCGAAGCTGCTGATGTGCTTGGGATGTTCCGGCTCGTTGATGGCTATCTTGGCGTTGAGAATCTTGTCTATGCGCTCCATCGAGGCCAAACCTTTCGGAATATTATATCCTGCTCTGGAGAAATCCTTAAGCGGATTGATAATCGAATAGAGCATCACGAGATAATAGATGAATATCGGGCCGTCGAGAGCAGCATACTTGAGCACCAGAATACCGCCCACCCACAGCACGATGATGATCATCAGCGTGCCCAGAAACTCGCTCATCGGGTGCGCCATCTGCTGGCGGATGTTCACCCGCATGATATTGTCGCGATAGGCGGTGTTAATCTTATCGAAGCGGTCGCTCATCTTCTCCTCGGCGCAGAATGCCTTGATGATGCGCAGGCCTCCCAGTGTTTCCTCCACCTGACTCATCGTGTCGCTCCACAACCCCTGCGCAAAAGCGCTGTGCGATTTGAGACGGCGGCCGATGATGCCCATGAGCCAGCCGAACACGGGCACGAAGATGATGGTGAAAAGCGTGAGCTGCCAGCTGATGACAAGCAGTGTGGTGAAATAGATAAGAATAAGGATGGGATTCTTGAACAGCATGTCAAGCGACGACATGATGCTGTTTTCTATCTCCTGCACGTCGCCGCTCATACGGGCAATGATGTCGCCCTTGCGCTCCTCGCTGAAGAATCCGAGGTGCAGTTCGGTTATTTTCCGATATAGCTGATTGCGTATATCGCGCACCACACCGGTACGGATGGGGATGATCGACGCCGATGCGAGAAAGTAGGTTCCTGTCTTGAGGAAGGTCATGAAGGCCAGAAAGCTGCCGATGATGAGCAAGGTGGTGGTGGCGCTGGTCTCGATTACCAACTGCTGCACGTAATAGCCCAAGTTGTTCATCAGCACGTTCTTGTCCAGTGCCCACGGCATGAGTTCGTTGGCACGCAGTCCGCCGTCGACCTGAAACAGGATTTGGAGGATGGGAATGAGTGCCGCGAAAGAGAAGATATTCAATACCGCGGAGAGGATATTGAAGAAAATACTCAGCAAGAGATACTTCTTGTAAGGCGGAACGAAGCGCCGTAAGACTTGTAGAAATTCTTTCATTCTATTGTTATCCAAGCCCATCCGATGAGGAGGGGATGTTAAATGGTCAATGCGATTTAGTTATACGCGTTCTTATTGTTTTCTTTCACTTCGAGCAGAACTTAGAACCTCCTCTCTGTCTCCTCCCTCGGAGGGTTGTGGAAGGTTATATCTCCTCCCCAAACAGCGTTGCCGACGATGAGCCGGTGATTCTCACTTTCACGAAGTCGCCGATGTGGTGATTACCTTTGCTGATCACCACCGCCTTGTTTTGCTCTGTGCGCCCCATGAGCTGCTCACGGCTGCGCTTCGCAAATCGCTCAATGAGGATAACAAATTCTTTACCCTCATCTTTCTTGTTTTGCGCGGCGCTGATTTCCGTCTGCAGGCGAATCATCTCGTTCAGGCGGTTTATTTTCACCTCCTCGGGCACGTTGTCGGGCAGATGCTTGGCGGCGTAGGTGCCGGGGCGCTCGCTGTATTTGAACATAAAGGCGGCGTCAAACTGCACCTCGCGCATCAGGTCGAGCGTGAGCTGCTGGTCTTCATCGGTCTCGTTGTGATAACCGCAGAAGAGATCGGTGGTGAGTCCGCAGTCGGGAATGATGCGCTTGATGGCTGCCACCTTTGCCAGATAATCCTCGCGGGTGTATTTGCGGTTCATCAGTTTCAGCACCTTGTTGCTGCCGTTCTGTGCGGGGAAGTGGATGTGGTTGCACAGGTTGGGCTCGGCAGCCACGGCATGGAGAATGTCCTCGGTCATGTCCTCGGGATTGGAGGTGGTGAAGCGCACGCGCATATCGGGCACTGCCTGTGCCACTTTGCGCAGCAGCTCGGCAAACGAGGTGTCGTTCTCGGGGCGCCTGCCATTGGGTAGCAGGCCGTAGCTGTTGACGTTCTGGCCGAGCAGCGTCACCTCCTTGAAACCTCTGTTGTGCAGATCGCGCACCTCCTGCAATATGCTTTCCACGTCGCGGCTGCGCTCGCGGCCACGGGTGAACGGCACGATGCAATAGTGGCAAAAGTTGTTGCAGCCGCGCATGATGCTCACGAAACCGCTCACATGGTTGCTGCCGATGCGCTGCGGAATGATGTCGCGATAGGTCTCCGTGGTGGAGAGCTGCACGTCTATGGCAGGCTGCCCCATCTCTACTGATGCTATCATGTCGGGCAGGTTGAGGTAGGCGTCCGGGCCGCACACCAAGTTGGCATGGTGGTTCCGTATGAGGTCGTCTTTCACGCGCTCCGCCATGCATCCCAATACGCCGAGGATGGGCTTGGGATGGTCGGTGCCGGACGACAGCGACGCCCTTTTCTTCTGTTCGGCGAAGAGCGTGTCGAGCCGGTGATAAATCTTGTTTTCGGCATTCTCGCGTATCGAACAGGTGTTGAGAAATACGGCGTCAGCATCGGCTTCACTCTCCGTCGGCTCATAACCCGCCATACGCATGATGGAGGCCACGACCTCGGAGTCGGCCACATTCATCTGGCAACCATAGGTCTCGATATATAGTTTCTTGTTCATTCTAATGGAGTGATATTCACTGCAAAGTTACGAAGAATTATTTTTAATCTCCGTTTTTTCACCTATTTAATATGATTCGTGAATAAGTGTTCAATGCTTCGGCAGGCCGATTCATGCTTGTTGCCGACGTACGTCGAACGCCGTACGCACATACACCGAACGCCGTATGCACATACACCGAACGCCGTATGCACATACACCGAACGCCGTACGCACGTACACCGAACGCCGTACGCCGAGGGTATGGCCGAATGACAATGCCCTCACACACTTTTGAACTTGCCGAAAGGGCGGTGTGGCTCTGCCGAAACGAAGTCGTATTGAAATGGTATGGGGCGACGGGTGGGGGAAATGCCACCTTGCATCTGCCGTTTATCGCCTGACATCTGTCATCCAATGCCTAATATTTACCGCCTAATGCCTTGTCTCCTACCCACGACCAAAGGAAGTAGAAGGCGGTGCCGACAAGCAGGCCGGCGATGGCATCGATGGCATAGTGTGCCTGAATGTAGACCGTGGCAAAGAAGATGAGCACAGTGAGCGAGAGGGTGATGACAAACAGGCTCTTGCATCGTGACCGCCACGCCAGCAGTACGACGACCACCGAGATGCCCACATGCGAGCTGGGGAAGGCGGCCGTGGGGCGTTCGGCCTGATGGGCAGCCATGATAAACTGATAGAAGAAGCCGTCCTTGTAGCCCGGAACCTCGGCGGGATGGATGTGGGAGAGGAAATAATCGCCCACCTCGGGGAAGATGCCCTGCCGGATATTGTCTAAGCCCACGGCATAGAAATAGTACATCGGTCCGGTGACGGGCACCAAGTCGAAGATGACATAGAAGGCGAAAAATGATGCGATGATGATGAAGCCGGTGCGCTCGAACTCCTTGTAGCGCTTGAAAAAGTAATAGAATATCACCGCGGCGATGATGGGATAATAGCTCACGTAGCCCATATCGAGTATCTCGCTGATGACAGGATGCGGAAACTTTTGGGCGAAGACGAGCGAGGGCTGGAGGCCGAACACGCTCTGCTCGGCGCGCGCGAAGATGGGGTCGAGATTGGTGAAGAGGCTGTTGATGTGGTAAGTGTCTTCATACCACCAGCCTAACATGAGTAGCTGTACGAGCACGCGGAGCAGCCGGGTGGCCGGGCAGGGCACGAGCCGATAGACCATCCAAATGGCGATGGTGACAGCTCCGATGCGCACGCGCTCCCAAATCATGGCATCGGGGTGTTGCACCTTGGTGTAGCAGAACAGCGTGAGGAGGAGGGTGAGCAGCATATAGACGATGATCACCCATTCGAGCGCCATGAAGCCCCGCTTGGGTTTCTTCTCGATTTCGAATATCTTTTTCAGGGTCATGACAGCCATTTGTTTTCTTTGTACCATGCCACCGCCTCCTTTATTCCGCGCCGCAGGTCATAGTGCGGGTGGTAACCCAGTTCGTCGCAGGCAGGCTCTATGTCGCAGCGCCAGTTGCGTTGTTTCAGGATATTGTATTTATCGTTGTTCAATGCCGACATCTTGCCGGTCATTCGCCCTGTGTATTCGCCAATGAGCGTCACGAGCTTGAGGATGAAGACGGGTGCCTTGATGCGTATCCACCACGGTCGCCCGAGTTCTTGATGCAGGTAGTTGCTGAAAGTGGAGCTTTGATACACGTTGCCGTCCGAAAGAAAATACTTGCGCCCCGACATGCCGTGGTCGAGGGCGAGAAACACGGCCTGTACCACATCGAGCACATAGACGAAGGTGATGTCTTGCTGCTTGAAGCCCACGCTGAAGTCGACGTGCTGCTGAATGCTCTTGGCCATAAGGAAGTAGTCGGTCTCGCGGGGACCGTAGACGCCCGTGGGGCGCAGCACGATATAGTTGAACTTGTTGCCGATGGAGTCGAGAAACTCTTCTGTCTTGAGTTTGCTCTTGCCGTAAGCCGTATTGGGACGCGGAGTGTCGTGCTCGGTAATCTCCTGATAAGGCAGCTTCTCCTTGATGGCGCCAAATACGCTCAGGCTACTCAGATAGATGAACCGCTTGAGCGGCATCTGCAACTTGAGCACGGCATTGACGAGGTTCACCGTGCCGTCATAGTTCACCTTGAAGAAGTCTTCGGTATGCAGGCACTTTGTAGCACCTGCGGCATGCACGATGTAATCGAACTCGTGACCCTTGAGTTGGGCTATGAGCGTCGCCTCGGATGAAAAATCAAGTTCGATGAAATGTATGCGCTCGTCTTGCAGATACTTGTGCGAACTGGTGGCACGCACGGCTGCCCAAGTGTCAAAGCCTCTGTTCAGAGCTTCCTCTACGATAAAACTGCCAATAAAACCGCTGGCTCCGGTGACTAATATTTTCATAACTAACAGGTTACAAAATTACTATATTCTTCAATGAATTGCAAAATAATCAAAAAGAAATAAGGAATATTCGATTCTTTTTTGTTAATTTGCGCGTATATCAATTATCTTTAAAACAATTCAATATGGGAAAAGGAAAGAAAGGCGGCAAGCGGATGTCGAAGAAACAACTTAGTGAAAAACTCGAACAATTCTTCTCTTCGCAGCCGGGAAAAGCACTCTCTTTCAAGGAGATATTCCGCAGCCTTCACCTCGATACCCACCCGCTCAAGATGCTTGCAATAGACATTATGGAGGAGATGGCGTGGGATGATTTCATCACAAAAGTATCGGAAAACTCTTATCAACTTAATACTAAGGGGCAAGTTCAGGAGGGTACGTTCATCCGAAAGCAGAACGGAAAGAACTCGTTTGTACCCGACGGCGACGACAAGCCCATCTTTGTGGCGGAGCGAAACTCGATGTCGGCACTCACAGGCGACCGTGTACGGGTGTCGTTCATGGCGAGAAGGCAGAAGCATATCAAGGAGGCGCAGGTCATCGCGATACTGAAACGTGCGAAGGACAGCTTCGTGGGGCGGCTCCGTGTGGATAAGGACATTGCTTTTCTTGTGCCTCAAAACAGTACGTTGGTGCACGACATTCTTATTCCGAAAAACAAGCTCAAGGGAGGAAAGACCAATGACAAGGCTATCGTGAGGGTGACGAAATGGCCTGATACCGACCATCGCAACATCGTGGGCGAGGTGACCGATGTGCTTGGAGCGAGTGGTGACAACGACGTGGAGATGAACACCATTCTCTCGCAGTATGGTTTGCCTTACAAATATCCTAAGGCAGTGGAAGAGGCTGCCAACAAAATTACGGGTGAGATTACGCCCGAGGATGAGGCTGAACGTGAGGATTTTCGCGACACGTGGACCTGCACCATCGACCCTGTCGATGCGAAAGACTATGATGATGCCCTTTCCATCAAGCGCTTGGCGAACGGACGGTATGAGGTGGGGGTGCATATTGCCGACGTTTCTCACTATGTCACTGAAGGCAGCATCATCGACAAGGAGGCGATGAAGCGTGCCACGAGCATCTATTTGGTTGATCGAACCATTCCGATGTTGCCCGAGCGCCTGTGCAATCTGATTTGTTCGCTGCGGCCGGATGAGGACAAACTGACTTACAGCGTAATATTTGAATTGGATGACGAGGCGGTCGTGAAGAATTCTCGCATCGTTCATGCCATCATCAGGTCGAACAGGCGTTATGCCTATGAGGAGGCGCAACAACTGTTGGAAGACAATGGTGTGGTGGATGGTAGCGGCCAGTCCGCACCTGCACCCGGCAAGAATGGATATAAAGGTGAATATGCTTGGGAGGTGTGCACGCTCGACCGGTTGGCCAAGAAGCTGCGCGACAGGCGGTTTAAGAGCGGTTCGGTGAAGTTCGATTCGGAGGAATTGCATTTTGAGGTTGATAAGAACGGGCATCCTGTACGTGCTTTCTTCAAGCGCTCAAAGGATGCCAACAAGCTCATTGAAGAGTTTATGCTGCTGGCAAACCGCTATGTGGCAGAGAGCATCGGCAAGGTGGGCAAGGGCAAGAAGGCTAAGGTGCTGCCTTATCGAGTGCATGATAATCCCGACCCGCAGAAGATGGAGACGCTCCGCGGATTCATCGGGAAGTTTGGATATAAGGTGAAAACCGATGGCACACGTGCCGCGATGGCAAAGAGCATCAACAAGCTGATGGACGAAGTGGAGGGTAAACGCGAGGAGAAACTCATCCAGAGCATTGCCCTGCGCGCCATGATGAAAGCTAAATACAGCGTTCACAACATCGGCCACTTCGGCTTGGCATTCGATTATTACACGCATTTCACATCGCCCATCCGTCGCTATCCCGATACGATGGTACACCGTTTGCTCACGCGTTACCAGCAGGGCGGGCGTTCTGCCAATGAGAAACACTATGAGGAGCTGTGCGAGCACTGTTCGGAGATGGAGCAGATTGCGCAGAATGCCGAACGCGATTCGATCAAATATAAGATGGTAGAGTTTATGGGCGACCATGTCGGCGAGGTGTACGATGCCCATATCAGCGGCATCACGAGCTATGGTATCTATGCTGAAATCGATGAAAACCACTGCGAGGGCATGGTTCCCATGCGCGACTTGGACGATGATTATTACGACTTCGACGAGAAAAACTTTCTGCTGCGAGGCCGTCGCCACCACCACAAATACCAGTTGGGCGATGCCATCCGCATACAGGTGGCAAAGGCCAACCTTGAAAAACGCCAGCTCGATTTCACGTTGGCGGAGTAGGACAAGACAGAATAACGGAATAAAAGAATAAACGCTTCGCTTAGAATAAAAGCCATTACTCCATACGCCGAAAGAAGTCATGCAAACGGGCGTTTATCCAGCATTCGGCTTTTTATTCTAAGCGAAGCGTTTATTCTTTTACCCTATTATTCCATTTTACCCCTATACAAAGCAAATCCCCATCTCTCCACACTTGGGAGATGGGGATTTGTGCTAACCTAAAAATCAATCTTTTTCTACCTTAGTAACTAATCCTAATGAGAATCCTAAAACTAACTCTTAAACCTAAAAACTAAAAACCTATATGAAACAATCTACTAACTTCAAATCTTGAATGTTGTCTTTCGGAAGAACCTTCTCGCAAAGGTTGTTGTTTCCTTTCGACAGTGCAAAGTTATGGAGAATATCATTAGGTTGCAACAGATAATGCATGGTTTCTTGTGAAAACGGGTGTTTTATTGACTTAAATCAATGTTTTGTGCCCGCGCACAATGCGTTATTTCGTGCTGTTTATTATAGAAAGAATGATAAATTAAATTTATTTTAACAAATAATCAAGTAGTTGTATTTCTGCCTGTTGCGACCTAACTGCGACAAATCAGTGTAAAGTTTTATTATTTTTTTAACAGTATTGGAGTATCGAAGTGCCTGCATAGCCTTCCGAAGGCGAAAACATGGTGTTCGCAGGCCTTTGCAGAGATAAAAAGGCATGGTTTGGGAGGCTGCGGGATGGGGTAGGGCGGAGCTTCCGGAACGAGGACGTTGGAAAGGCGAAAAGATGAGGCTGGTGAAGTGATTACTGTCTGTTTGGTAGCAAGAGGTTGTGAGTTGCTACCAGAAGACCGATTTTCCGAACAAAATTCCTGTGCGTAAAGATGAAATGAAAGCGTCTTTCCGGCATGCCCGTTCGGGTGCTTTCGTCATCCGGTTTCATGCGGACGGCAGCGTACGACGGTCGGTGTACGTGCGTATGACGTTCGACGTACGTGCATACACCGTTCGGTGTACGCTCGTATGACGTTCGGTGTACGCCGGCGTTCGCACCCGATGACGGGAGAGAGGGGGCGTCCGCATGCCTGCTTTATGCCGCTCTCGCTCGGCCATCCGGTGTGCAGGACGGAACGGATGAGAATCGCACAGAAAAATTACAGCACAAAAACCGTCATTGGACATAACGGCTTTTGTGCTGTAATTTGTTGGTATGCAGCGGGCTTGGCTTACTTATTCAGTCGCCATGTCACACCATCTTTGGTATCCTTCACCTCAAAACCGGCATCGGCGAGGGCGTCTCGAATACGGTCGCTCGTAGCCCAGTCTTTGGCTTCTTTGGCCTGTTGACGCAAGCGTAGCACCATATCCACCACCTTGCCGTACGACTCCTCACGCGCTTCGTTGCTCTGCCCCTTCTCGTCGGTGAGCCCGAGGAGGTCGAAAGTGAAGAGGCGCATGGCGCCCGACAGCTCCTTGAGATCGTCGGCAGAGATTTGCGTGGTGTGGTCGAGCAGTGTGTTGACGAGGTGACAGGCCTCAAAGAGGGCGCTGATCACGAGCGGCGTCTGCATGTCGTCGTTCATTGCATCGTAGAGACGTCGGCGAATATCTTTCACGAATTTGCCCGTTTCCGGCTGGCTACTGTTAGCCGGCTGTATGCGATCGAGATTATCGATGCCCGTCATGAGGCGTTCGTAGCCCTTCTGAGCGGCCGAAAGCGCATCGTTGGAGAAATCTACCGTGCCGCGGTAATGTGCCGAGAGAATGAAGAAACGGATGGTCATGGGCGAATAAGCCTGCTGAAGGGTAGGGTGGTCGCCCTTGAAAAACTGCTCCAGCGTGATGAAGTTGCCGAGCGACTTACCCATCTTCTGCCCGTTGATGGTAATCATGTTGTTATGCATCCAGTAGCGCACCATCTGGTCGCCCTGACTTGCCACAGCTTGCGCAATCTCGCACTCGTGGTGGGGGAACACCAGATCCATACCGCCGCCGTGTATGTCGAAATGATTGCCCAGATACTTGCGCCCCATCGCCGTGCACTCGCAGTGCCATCCGGGAAAGCCGCTGCCCCATGGGCTTGGCCATCGCATGATGTGCTCGGGTTGTGCTTTCTTCCAGAGGGCGAAGTCGGCCGGATTCTTCTTCTCGGACGTACCGGCCAGCTCACGGCTCTTGTTGATGATGTCAGTGAGGTTGCGACCGGAGAGAATGCCATACTTATAGTCTTGGTCATACTTCTCCACATCGAAGTAGATAGAGCCGTTGCTCTCGTAGGCATAGCCGTTGGCCATGATCTCCTTCACCAGTTCTTCCTGTTCGATGATATGCCCTGTGGCCTGCGGCTCGATGCTGGGGCGGAGCACGCCCAGCTTATCCATTGCCTGATGATAGCGGTTGGTGTAATGCTGCGCTATCTCCATCGGCTCCAGTTGCTCCAGTCGCGCCTTCTTCTCTATCTTGTCATCGCCCTCGTCGGCATCGTGTTCCAAGTGGCCTACATCGGTGATATTGCGCACGTAGCGTACCTTATAGCCCAAGTGCTTGAGGTAACGGAAGAGCACGTCGAACGTGATGGCCGGCCGTGCATGCCCCAGATGCGGGTCGCCATAGACGGTGGGGCCGCACACATACATGCCCACGTTGGGTGCATGCAGGGGCTTGAAAGGCTCCTTACGGCGTGTAAGTGTATTGTAAATCCATAAATTTTGTTCCATAACCCGTATGATTTTATGCCTGCAAAGGTAGCTATTTATCTCGAAAAAGGTCATATCGCAACCTCTTATTGTATAAAATTATCATCACTTTAGCATCTTGAAAACGATGGCATTATAAAGAAATATGCATTTTATTTTGCCATGACAGCGCCTTTTACTTAATTTTGCATGTAAATCAACAGGGATGAAACATATCTGTCTGACACTCTTAGGCGTGCTGCTTCTCGTTGCCTGCGTGCAACGGGAGGGTGGGGGAGAGCCCCTGCACAGCATGTATTACTGGCGTACCACCATGCAATTGGACTCTGTGGAGCGGCAGTTTCTCGCCCGGCATGCGGTGAAGCGACTCTATGTGCGCTATTTTGACGTGATACCGGATGAACGGAGCGAGGCGATGCCCAATGCCACCATCGAGTTTGAAGACGGTGTGCCAGAAGGTGTAGAGCCTATTCCCGTGGTCTATATAGTGAACGATGTGATGCGTCATAACGTCGACTCGCTGCCGCGGCGGATATTGAAACGTGTGCTCCAAATGAACGAAACCAACGATGTGCACGGCATGAAAGAGTTGCAGATCGACTGCGACTGGACGATGAAGACGCAGAAACGCTATTTCGCTTTCCTGCGGACGCTGCGTGAACTGTGCCATGCCGAGAGTCTGAAACTCACCACCACCATACGCCTGCACCAGCTGTCGCTCGAAGCTCCGCCTGCAGACGGCGGTGTGCTGATGATGTATAACACGGGCGATGTGACCCGATTAGACGTGCAGAAACCCATCCTCGACATGAAAGATGTGCGCCCTTACCTCCACCATCTGCCCAAATACAAGCTCCCGCTCACCGCAGCCTATCCGCTGTTTACATGGCATGTGCTGTTTCGCAGGGGCAAATTTGTGGGCATCATGTACGGCAAGGACGACCTGCCGGTGCTTTCCGACGACAGCATTGTGGTGCGACAGCCCGAACGAAGCGACATTCTCGAAGCGCGTCGGGCTGTGGATGACTTGCGTCCTGACGCCAACCGGGAGGTGATACTCTATGATTTAAGCAATAAAAACATACAACGATTTAACAGCCAAGACTATGAAACGATTTTCAACGGTGACTGATTGGAGCAGGTGCTTACTTCTCTTTGCACTCGCACTGCTACCCGCCCTGCGAACCAAGGCATGCGCCTTCGACCCTTACACTTACAACAACTACCTCTTCAGCGTGTTTCACCGCGACCTGATGAGCAATCCGTTTGCCGATAAGACCGATGCTTTCTGGAAAGCGTATGTGGGCGATATGGCCGAGATTAACGGTTATACATGGTATCGTGACCAGATTATGGATGTGGCAAAAGCCAAGCACGACACAGAGATGGTGCGCTATCTGAAACTGTTGAACGCCTTTCTCAATGGCAATGACATATTCGATGGTTGGAACTATCCCACCAAGCAGCAGCTTGCCTCACGCGACTCCACACTGCGACGGCAGTATGCCATCGCACGCAGATACAAAGGCAGCCGCCTGCGCGGGCAGTATGCGCTGCTGGCCATGCGTGCTCTTTTCGGCCTCAACAGGCACAAAGAGAATATTGCCTATTGGGAGCAGATCGGTCGAAAGTTGCCGACCAGTGTCTATCGCGACATGATGCGCAACCTCTATGCGGGCAGTTTGCTGCGCACGGGGCGTCGAAATGCGGCAGTGGAGATATACGCCGAGCAGGGGGATTATTCAAGTTTGCAATACTGTGTGATGAAATACCGCAATGTGGCAGGCATCAAAAAGATTTATCAGGAGAATCCCAACTCAGCCACGCTGGTATATCTCGTGCAAGACTTTGTAAACAACACGCAGGAGAGTTACGACTGTATGTTTGACGACGGAGGCACCCTTCTCCCTGCCAAAGGCGACTCCACATGCACGGATTGGCTGCAGGATATTGGCGCGCGAGTGGTCTATCAGCCCGATGCAGAGGAGTTTATTGCCTTTGCGCGAGGCGTGGTGAAAGCGGGAAAGACCCGGAATCCATGCCTGTGGCAGAGCGCAATAGGATGTATTGAGCATCAGTTGGGGCGTTATGCAGAGGCTAAAGCCGACTTGAAAGCATCGCTCACGATGGCCGGAACGCCGCGAATGAAAGATAATGCGCGGGCTATCTATGCCGTAAACTCTGTGTACGTGGAGCCCACGACGAGCCAATACGACGCGTGGTTGGCGGGAGAACTGCAGTGGTTGGAGGAGATGAACAGGAGGGATATGCGCGATACGGTCAGCCTCTATCAGCACTATCGCGAGGTTGAAGACCGGCTGGTGTATCACGGTTTGGTGCATAAGTATAGCAGGGAAGGCAATACCAACATGGTGATTTCGCTGCTCAGCATGATGCACGAGACTGATCCGTACAACAGCAAGAAGTATCGAGAGAGGGCGAACGGCACGAATGAATGGGAGCAGATGAATCAGGACTACTCCGGCGACTGCTTTGATGCCCTGCAGAAACTGTCGCCCGAGCAGACCATCGACTACTTGGAATACCTGTATGAGCGCCCTACGGACAGGCTGGCACAATATGCTTGGGAGCACTCTTACCGCGACCCGAACTACTTTAATGACCTGATCGGCACGAAATACTTGGCTCGCGGCCGCTTTGCAGAGGCCATTCCGTATCTCAAGAAGGTGAGCCTAAAGTTTCTGAATACGCAGAATATCGTGCCATACGTGCGCGCTTGCAGCTACGATGTGGAGCGATGGTTTGGCCGTCAGGAGACAACGGAGGAGGCTTTCAGGGTAAAAGAACCGCTCACGACCAATAAGAAACTGGACTATTGCCGCAAGATGATGGAGCTGCAATCGCTCCATCGCAACATGCGCAAGTCGGAAAAGCGCCGCGAGCTGGCTTACCGGCTTGCCACAATGTACTATCAGGCCACTTACGACGGCGACTGCTGGTGGCTCACGCAGTATGGCTGGAGCAGCATGCAGGACAGTGTGCTCACGGGCAATAAAGACTTCATGGAAGATGCCGCCATCCTGCTGGATGAGGCTGCAAAGGCAAAGACTTTCGGCTTGAAGCAGAAAGCGCTCTACGCCTCGGCTTTCGTGTGCTATGAGCCGTGGCGCAAGCAGGGCTGGGATGCAGCCACCATGACGTGGTATGACGACGAAAATATCGTGACATATCCCCAATCTCACCAATATAAGGCGATGGACAGACTCCTCGCTTTCAGGCAGGCCAATGCCGGAAAGGTGGCCGATTACGTGAGCCGATGCTACGAGCTATATCTTTTTAAGCAAGCGAAGGCGCTGAAGTAATAACGTACAGGTGATGACACAATGGCATAAAGGCGGTTTGACGGTGATGTAACGACATCGTCTTTCCGCCTTTTTCTTGTCCACTCCTCATCGTGATGGCGCCGTACGCCGGACGGTGTACGTGCATACGCCGAACGGTGTACGTGCATACGCCGGACGGTGTACGTGCATACGCCGAACGGTGTACGTGCATACGTCGAACG
>CAUTTP010000010.1:0-48647 GCA_963541305.1 uncultured Prevotella sp. | reverse complement strand
ACCCCCTCTGATTTTCGCGTATTTCGGGCAAAAGATTTTCAATTTTGCTACACGCGAATCTACAGAGGGTCTTTGTCGTGTTTTTTCTGAAACTTTGGTCTCTGAAAAAGGGGGAGAGGTGAAAGAGGAGAGGGGAGAGAGAAATGTCTGCCGAACGTTAGGGGTGAGGCCATGCAGCTGCCAAACCAGTCTCGTTATGCCACTTGCTTAACTTTGAATATTAACTTATAAAAATACACAAAAGCAGCGAAATATACATTATTAGTATCGAATTTATGCAAAAATATTTGGATAAATGATATTTTATTCGTAATTTTGCACACAGAACAAGATAATAATTCGCAAAATGAAGATTAAAGATCACAGGCTGGAAGCAATCAAGCTGATCATTTCCAGCAAGGAATTGGGTAGTCAGGAAGAGGTGTTGCGGGAACTTCAGAATGAAGGATTCAAACTCACTCAAGCCACGCTGAGCCGTGACCTGAAGCAACTCAAGGTGGCTAAGGCGGCCAGCATGAACGGGCAATACGTATATGTGCTGCCCAACGAGACGATGTATAAGCGCGTGCACAAGCCACTCAGTGCGACCGAGATGATGCAGACTCCGGGATTCCTCTCCATCAATTTCTCCGGAAACATGGGAGTAATCAGGACGCGCCCGGGCTATGCCAGCTCCATCGCTTACAACATCGACAACAGTAACATCCCCGAGATACTGGGAACCATAGCCGGTGACGATACCATCTTCATTGCGGTCAAAGAGGGCGTTGACAGAAACGTGCTCATACAAGGACTCAATGAAGCCGTAGATTTTTAGAACAAATCATGGAAAAAGTAGAAGTAATGGTGGCCGACGAGTCGCACATAAAATACGTCGACACCATTCTTAAAACAATTGAGGAAGCCGCAAAGGTACGTGGCACCGGCATTGCCAGACGCTCTCCCGAATATGTGGCCACAAAGATGAAAGAGGCAAAAGCCGTCATCGCGCTGCAAGGCGATAAGTTTGCCGGCTTCAGCTACATCGAGACATGGGGCAACAAGCAGTATGTCACCACGTCAGGTCTCATCGTGCATCCCGACTTTCGCGGCATGGGACTGGCCAAGCGCATCAAGGACATGACCTTCACATTGGCGCGCGTGCGCTGGCCTCATGCCAAGATATTCTCGCTCACCAGCGGGTCGGCGGTGATGAAGATGAACACGCAGCTGGGGTATCATCCCGTGACATTCAACGACTTGACTGACGACGAGGCATTCTGGAGAGGGTGCGAAGGGTGTATCAACAAAGACATTCTGCACCGCACCAACCGTAAATTCTGCATCTGCACCGCAATGCTCTACGACCCCGACGACAAGCTGCCCGTCAGACTTCCGGCCGACGTGGTGGAGCGAATGAGGAAGATAGACGGAGTCTCGTCTTTACCCTCGACGACAGCCCCGTCTGAAAAGACGCAAGAAGATTTAAACAAATATAAATAACAATACAAGTCTTCCCCGCCGTTAAGGCTTTTCCAATCTAAAGGGAAAAGAAGACGACAAGGAGACCGAACGTGCCGAAAAACATTCCCCGTAGGCACTCCCCTCCCGCAAGGAGGGGTCGGGAGAGGCTTATTATGAAGAAGAAAGTAGTGGTTGCCTTTAGCGGCGGACTGGACACCTCGTACACGGTGATGAAACTCGCCCAAGACGGTTGGGATGTTTATGCCGCATGTGCCAACACAGGCGGATTCAGCGAGGAGCAGTTGAAGAAGAATGAAGAAAACGCCAAGCGGCTGGGTGCAGTGGCGTATGTGACACTCGACGTGACACAGGAGTATTATGAGAAGAGCCTCAAGTATATGATCTTTGGCAATGTGCTCCGCAACAACTGTTATCCCATCTCGGTGTCTTCTGAGCGTATTTTTCAGGCCATCGCCATCGCCCGTTATGCCAAAGAAATCGGCGCCGACGCCATCGCACACGGGTCTACGGGTGCGGGTAACGACCAGATTCGGTTCGACATGACCTTCCTCGTGATGGCTCCGGGGGTAGAGATCATCACGCTGACACGCGACAAGGCGCTGTCTCGACAGGAGGAGGTCGATTATCTCAACGAGCATGGCTTCTCCGCCGACTTCACCAAACTGAAGTATTCTTACAACGTGGGCATCTGGGGTACCAGCATCTGCGGCGGCGAACTGCTCGACCCCACACAGGGTCTGCCCGAGGAGGCTTATCTGAAGCACGTCACCGCTACGGAGGAAGAGACCGAGTTGCGCATCGAGTTCAAGGAGGGAGAGATTGCTGCCGTAAACGGTGAGAAGTTCGCCGACAAAGTTAAGGCCATACAGAAGATTGAAGAAATTGGCGCCAGTTATGCCATCGGCCGCGACTGCAACGTGGGCGATACCATCATCGGCATTAAGGGGCGTGTGGGTTTTGAGGCTGCCGCCCCAATGCTCATCATCGAGGCACACCGCCTATTGGAGAAATCAACGCTCTCTAAGTGGCAGCAGTATTGGAAAGACCAGATGGCCAACTGGTATGGTATGTTCCTGCACGAGAGCCAATATCTGGAACCTGTAATGCCTGATATGGAGGCATTTCTCAAGAGTTCGCAGCGACATGTCAATGGCACGGCTATCTTAAAACTCCGTCCTTACGGTTTCCAGACCGTAGGCGTCGACTCTGCCGACGATCTTACCAAATCGAAACTCGGCGAGTATGGCGAGATGCAGCATGGTTGGACGGCCGACGACGCTAAAGGATTCATCAAGATTTCGGCTACTCCGCTGCGCGTGTTCTACGGCATGCACCCTGATGAGCAGCGATAGAAGTATCCCCCGCGATGACAAACGAGGCGGGGAGCGTGCAACTTTTAGTAACTGCCAAGCGTCTAAAACAGGAATCAACAAATAAGTAAAACGTATGGCAACAGGAAAGAAATTAGTCAGATCAAAGAATAAGGTACTGGCAGGTGTGCTCGGCGGAATTGCCGAATACTTGGACGTCGACCCCACAGTCGTGCGCGTGCTTTACACCGTGCTCACTGTGTTCACAGCTTTTAGCGGTGTCATTCTCTACCCCATTCTTTGGCTGATCATACCCGAAGATAACCAATGATTAAAGTAGGAATACTCGGAGGTGCCGGTTACACAGCAGGCGAACTTATCCGCCTGCTGCTCAATCACCCTGAGGCAGAAATTAAGTTTGTAAATAGTGAGAGTAATGCCGGCAACCTCCTGACCGATGTGCACGAAGGGCTGTATGGCGAAACGGAGATGCAATTCACCCCGCAGATGCCATTCGACGAAGTGGACGTGCTGTTTTTTTGTTTCGGTCATGGCAAGAGCGAGGCATTCCTCAAGGAGCATGATGTACCTGCCCGCATGAAGATCGTGGACTTGGCACAAGACTTTCGTTTGAGTGGAAACCATGATTATGTATATGGTTTGCCGGAGATCAACAAGACGAAAATAGCAAAGGCACAACATGTGGCTAACCCCGGGTGCTTTGCCACTTGCATCCAGTTGGGGCTGCTTCCGGCCGCCCAGATGAAATTGATCAACAACGATGTGAGCGTGAATGCCATTACGGGTAGCACCGGAGCAGGCGTTAAACCCACCGCCACCACTCATTTCTCATGGCGTATGGGCAATATGAGCATATACAAGGCATTCAATCATCAGCATGTGCCCGAGATTCGCCAGAGTCTCAAGCAAGTGCAGGGCTACTTGGACGCTGCTATCGACTTCATTCCTTACCGTGGCGATTTCGCCCGTGGCATATTTGCCACCGAAGTGCTCAGGACAGATGTTGATCTTGACACCATCGTGGCAGGCTACAAGGAGTTTTACAAGGATGCCGCTTTTACCCATTATGTAGATAAGGCTATCGACATGAAGCAAGTAGCGAATACCAATAAGGCGCTGGTTCACTGCGATAAGTTCGGCGACAAACTGCTCATCACATCGTGCATCGACAACCTGCTGAAAGGTGCGGCGGGACAGGCTGTTCAGAACATGAACATCATGTTTGGAATGGACGAAACGATAGGATTGAAACTAAAACCGAGTGCATTTTAGAATATAGGGAGGTCTCTCAATATGGAATTATTCGACGTATATCCACTCTTCGACATCAATATTGTCAAGGGTAAAGGAACAAAAGTATGGGATGATAAAGGTCAGGAGTATCTTGATCTGTATGGCGGACATGCTGTGATCAGCATTGGCCATTGCCACCCTCACTATGTGGAAATGATGACCAAGCAGCTGAATCGATTGAGTTTCTATTCCAATAGCGTGATCAACACCTTGCAGCAGGAGTTGGCTGACCGTCTGGGTAAGGCGAGCGGATATGAGGATTATCGGTTTTTCCTCATCAACAGCGGTGCCGAAGCCAACGAGAACGCACTAAAACTGGCCAGCTTTACCAATGGTCGCAAGCGCGTGCTGTCGGTTGATCATGCTTTTCACGGACGCACATCGCTCGCCGTCGAGGTGACGGGTAACCGCAAGATTGTCGCCCCCATCAATGACAATGGGCATGTGACCTTTCTCCCCATGAATGATTTGGAAGCGTGGGAGGCAGAGCTGAGCAAGGGCGACGTGTGCGCTTGTATCATCGAGTGCATTCAGGGTATCGGCGGTTGTGTCATGGCAACACCCGAGTTTGCACAGGGCTTGGCTGCTGCCTGCAAGAAACATGGAACTTTCCTCATTGCTGACGAAATACAATGTGGCTATGGCCGTAGCGGGAAATTCTTCGCACACCAATGGCTCGGCATCCGCCCTGATCTCATCACCGTGGCGAAAGGCATCGGCAATGGCTATCCCATGTCGGGTTTGCTCATTTCTCCCGAGTTCGTTCCCGTGTATGGCCAGTTGGGTACTACGTTCGGTGGCAATCATTTGGGCTGTGCCGCCGCATTGGCTGTGCTTGACGTTTACGAGCAGGAGCATTTGGTAGAGAATGCGCGTGAGGTAGGCGAATACTTCATTACACAACTTAAGAAACTTCAGAAAACGCAGTCGCACATCACTGAAGTACGTGGTCAGGGACTCATGATTGGTGTGGTAATGGATGTTCCTCATAAAGAAGTGCGTAGCAAACTCATCTATGAGCAGCATGTGTTTACAGGTTGTGCAGGTACCAATATCCTGCGTATCTTGCCGCCCCTCACCCTCTCCAAAGCAGAGGTAGACGATTTTATCAATCGTTTGAAGAATGTGTTTTGAATAGCCTCCTCCAACCTCTCCAATGGGGAGGGGGAGCGCGAATACTTGAAAGAGTGTTGCGTTTGGCAGAGTGTCGTCTTTAACTCCTTAGCGGGTGCAGTAAGAGATAACTCCCTTTAACTCATTTAACTCCTAAAAAAGAAATATGAAAATAACCATTATCGGTGCAGGCGAGATGGGTGGTGCATTTGCCACCGGACTGCTAAAGGGAAGTGTGTTCGCGCCTTCTGACATCACTGTGGCAGAACCCAACGAAGCCAGACTAAAGAAATTTGCGGAACGTGGTGCACATATCACCACAGATAACCGATCGGCTATACAAGGGGCAGACATTATTGCCATCGTAGTGAAGCCAGCTGTCGTGGCATCGGTAATCGCAGAGATTGAGGGCAACTTGGATTATCAGAAGCAGATTATCATCAATATGGCAGCCTCTGTCACCATTGACCAATTGGAAGAATGGCTAAACAGAGACGGCAATGTACCTGCCATCTTCCAAGTAATTCCCAATATTGGTATCGAAGAGCGGGCGTCGATGACTTTCATTGCACCCAACACGACTGCGGCTTCACGCATCGAAACGGTCAAAGATTTATTCGACGCCCTTGGAGAAACTCTCATCACAAGCGAGAGTCTCCTTATTGCCGGTACGGCTGTTTCAAGTTGCGGCATAGCCTATATCATGCGTTATGTGCGGGCAGCATCAGAGGCCGGTGTGGAGTTGGGATTCAGAGCTGACGACGCAAAGAATATCGTCATACAGACGATGAATGGCGCAGTGAAATTGCTGCAATCCTCCATGAGTCATCCCGAGGTAGAGATTGATAAGGTGACGACACCCGGAGGCATGACCATCCGCGGTCTGAATGCCATGGAATGCCACGGTTTCTCCAGTTCGGTGATAGAAGGCATCAAGGCTTCACTCAAGAAATAAGCATGCGATGAAAAGGATTGTAGTAAAGGTAGGCAGTAACGTTCTCACTCGCGACGACGGCAAGCTCGACGTAACGCGCATGTCATCGATCGTCGATCAGATTGTATGGCTCAAGCAACACGATTATGAGGTAATCCTCGTCTCATCGGGTTCGATAGCCTGCGGACGCAACGAATTGGAGGTTGGGCACAAACTTGATAGCGTGGAACAGCGTCAGCTTTTCTCCGCCATCGGACAGGTGAAACTTATCAGACTGTATTATGACCTCTTCCGTGAGTTCAACATGCACATCGGTCAGATACTGACGATGAAGGAAAGTTTCTCGACCCGCGCCGAATATCTCAATCAGCGAGCCTGCATGAATGTGATGCTGGAGAATGGCGTAATTCCGATCGTCAATGAAAACGACACCGTGAGCATCACGGAGCTGATGTTTACCGATAACGACGAGCTGTCCGGACTTATAGCTTCGATGATGGATTGTGATACGCTGGTCATCCTTTCCAACGTTGACGGCATATACAACGGTGACCCAAAGTTGCCCAACACACGTGTTATTCCGCTGGTAAACTACGACCATGACCTCAGCGAATATATCCAAAACCAAAAGAGCGGGTTCGGTCGCGGCGGTATGATCACGAAAGCTCACATCGCCAACAAGGTGGCGGATGAAGGTATTAAAGTGATCATTGCCAACGGAAAGGAGGACAATATCCTTATCAACCTTGCCACCAAACCACAGGAAACGATGCACACCGAGTTCCGTCCCAATCCTAATCCTACCTCTACTGTAAAGAAATGGATTGCCCATAGCGAGAGTTTCTCAAAGGGAGTCGTGCAGGTTAATGCTAAGGCGGCAGAGGCTTTGCGTGGCGACAAGGCTGTGAGCCTGCTGTTGGTGGGTGTCACTTCGGTCGATGGCGAGTTTGAGGAAGGCGACATCATCAGCATCGTGGATGAGCAAGGCCGACAGATTGCCGTAGGCAAAAGCGGGTATAGCTCCAACGATGCCATTAAGAACATAGGCACACACGATCTCAAACCACTTGTGCACTACGATTACATGTATATGGAATAAACTTGGGAAGATAGAGACAAAATAGCCATGCAACTGACAGAGACATTCAAAAAGGTGAAGAAGGCCAGCAAATATCTTGCACTTATCACCGACAAACAGCGAAATAAGGTGTTGAACCTCGTAGCCGATGCCATCATCGCCGAAACGCCCACACTCATTGCGGCCAACGAGAAAGACTTGGCACGCATGGATAAAACCCACCCGATGTACGACCGTCTACAGCTCACTGAGGACAGACTGAAAGATATTGCCGACAGCATGCGCCAAGTTGCCACTTTGCCGTCACCATTAGGCCGGGTACTGAAGCATCAGGTACTCGACAATGGAATGGACATTAGGCGCATCAGCGTGCCTTTCGGTGTGATTGGCGTGATCTATGAGGCACGCCCCAACGTCACTTTCGATGTATTCGCCTTATGCCTCAAGAGCGGCAATGCCAGCATTCTGAAATGCGGTAAGGACGCCTTCGACTCTTCCGAGGCGGCCGTGGCACTCATCCATCGGGTGCTCGAAAACGAAGGCATCAATCCCGACATCGTATCCCTGCTGCCCGCCACTCACGATGCCACGGAGGAAATGTTACAGGCTGTGGGCTATATCGACCTATGTATCCCACGCGGCAGCAAACGTCTCATCAACTTCGTACGCGACACTGCCAAGATACCCGTCATCGAGACCGGGGCGGGCGTGGTGCACTGCTATTTCGATGCAGAGGGCAACCTTGAGATTGGCAAGAAGGTTATAGATAATGCCAAGACGCGCCGATGCAGTGTGTGCAACGCGCTCGATTGCCTCATCATCCACTCCTCACGGTTGGATGAATTGGCTGAATTGTGTAGCCCGCTGGCCGACAAGAAAGTGATCATCCATGCCGACGGGCGGGCTTATCACGCCCTTGCAGGCAAATATCCGGCCAACCAGCTCACCAACATTTTGGACGAAGAGGAGTGGTTCACCGAATGGGAGAGCATGCAGATGAGCGTGAAGACTGTCGACTCTTTGGACGAAGCACTCAACCAGATCGATACCTACGGCAGCGGGCATAGCGAAAGCATCATCACCGACAACAAGACCACTGCCCATCAGTTCCAGTCGTTGGTCGATGCCGCCTGCGTATATGTCAACACCCCTACGAGCTTCACCGACGGCGGCCAGTTTGGTATGGGTGCGGAGATCGGCATCAGCACGCAGAAACTTGGTGCCCGCGGACCTATGGCTCTCGAAGAGATGACCACCTACAAATGGCTCATAGAGGGATACGGACAGGTGAGAAGTTAGGATCTTTAGAGTTAGAATTAGCAATTACCCACTGCCAATTATCAATTGAACGCAACATGAAAACATTCTTTCACGTAGAAGATATTGGAGACTTGAACTATGCGCTCCAAGAAGCAAAGGAGGTAAAGGCCAACCGTTATGGCTATCAGAACTTGGGCAAGAATAAGACCCTGCTCATGATTTTCTTCAACAATTCATTGCGCACCCGTCTCTCCACACAGAAGGCGGCGACCAATCTCGGTATGAACGTCATCGTATTGGACGTCAATGCAGGCGCTTGGAAATTGGAAACGGAGCGCGGGGTCATCATGGATGGCGACAAGAGCGAGCATCTGCTGGAGGCTATCCCCGTGATGGCAAGCTATTGCGATATCATCGCCGTGCGCTCGTTTGCTGGACTTGAGAACCGCGAGTTCGACTATGCCGAGACCATCGTCAATCAGTTTGTGAAGCATTCCGGTAAGCCTGTCGTAGCTATGGAGACCGCCACCGTGCATCCCCTGCAGGCTTTTGCCGATCTCATCACCATCGAGGAACACAAGCAGACGGCACGCCCCAAGGTGGTGCTGACATGGGCTCCCCACTGCCGTGCCCTGCCACAGGCCGTGCCCAACTCGTTTGCCGAATGGATGAACGCTGCCGATGTCGACTTTGTGGTCACCCATCCCGAGGGTTACGAGCTTGCCCCCCGCTTTGTGGGCAAAGCAAAGATTGAGTACGACCAGCGCAAAGCATTCGAGGGTGCCAACTTCATCTATGCCAAGAACTGGAGCTGTCCGGGTGTCACCCGCCCTGCCGACTATGGCAAGATTCTGTCTAAAGATATGGGCTGGACAGTCGATACCGAGCACATGAGCTGGACCGACAACGGGCATTTCATGCACTGTCTGCCTGTCCGTCGCGGCCTCATCGTGACCGACGATGTGATCGAAAGTGACCACAGTCTCGTGATACCGGAAGCTGCCAACCGCGAAATATCTGCCGAGGTGGTGCTCAAGCGTGTGCTGGAGAGCTTGTAACGGTCTCGCCTCGAATCTTCTTCGATGCGGTAAAGTGTAATTTGCCACAAAAATGAAGAATCATAAAAAGAGAGGAATTATCTTGACAAACACCCTCTGTAGAATTGCGTGTAGCAAAATTGAAAATCTTTTGTCCGAAATACGCGAAAATCAGAGGGGGTTACGTAAACCTCAAAGCATCAGCGAGTTACGCGCGAAAAGTAAGAATATGCCATAGATATTCATCTTTTCGTCTTGCGATAGCATAGTTTTCGCATCGCGAAAGCATAGTTATCGCGATGCGAAAACATTGAGATCACACTACGATTAGGCCGTTATCGCCATGCGAAAGCTATGCTATCGCAAGAACAACTCGGAACATTGTATCAACCGTTGACTGATTGTTGACAAATCAGCCCGAATATTTACTCTAGAATGAACAAAAAAGTGAACAGGATTTTTATAATAATTTATTTACAAAAATGGTTGTGCAAAATTACCTTATATAGAACTGCTTTCGTCAAATACGTACCAATTAAATTCCACTAATAATAGGTAAACAAACTTATTTCAGTCCATCCAGCATAAGAACTTTGTCGGAATTAGCTGCATCCTGCCACCAAGCATCAGTTGCATGTGGAACTCCACTTTCGTCATTGCCATACCACGGCATGAACCAACTCCATTCGGCACCAAGACTAAACTGGCTTGTTATCAAAGGGTCTGTTCCACATTCGCTTAAGGTAATTATTTTATTGGGATACTGGCGTTGAAGTGCTATGAACATATCTACCATTTCTGTAGTGGAGGAGACACCGTAACGGTCACGCCCAACTATATCAACGAACTCATCTCCGGGATACCATGCAGGTGTCTTCTGCTCTGGTGTCCACACCCAAATCAAGTTATTGATACCCCTACGGCAGAAATCTCTATACATATATTGCCATAGGGCGATGAAATCTTCCCTTGTAGAGCCTCCCCACCAAAACCATCCCCCTGCAGCCTCGTGTAACGGACGCCAAAGAACGGGAATTTTCTTTTCCTGCAAGAGCAGCAGACAGGTTGCAATCTTGTCAAGGTCTGCTTTCATTATCTTATTCTCTATGCTGCCCTCGGTAAGTATACGGCTCATCTTAAATGTAGTTTTTTCCGTATTGAAAGAATATTCTGAAGTTTCCTTTTTCACATAATTCACACCAGTAACCGTATATCCGTTACCGACAAGTGAAAAACCATTCATCAGCTGTTCTATCATTGTCTCATCCAATTCGAAACTGAATGCAGTGGCATCACATTTGACATTGCCGTATTTAGGTCGTGAACCTCCTATAGGGAAATTACCATAGGAATGTCCTTCGCCATCTTTTAGCGTAGTATTATCTGATGCCCAAATACCAGCATGGGCATTTGCACTCGCTTTCTCATACCTGACATAGATTTTATCTCCCGGCTCAGCCTCCTCAAGGATGTCAAGGATGGTATCATTAGAAAGGCGATACCTTTGTGTTCCGCAGGCTCTTATGTCCACCTTATCGGCTGCCAGAGGATGCGTCGGGACATTCCAATGCCATAAGATAGTGACGATACCGCCTTTCTTCGACCATTCTTCGATGGGAGAAATGTCTGTATAGTCAATCCAATTCTCACCCGAATAAGGAAGATGAAGATAATCAAAACCATTGATTGCAGGGTACTTGCCGGTCAGGGCATGTACACGATCAGCCTCCTTAGTGTTCCACGCTACTTCAGCCATAGTTCCGGAAAGTACCTTTTTACCATAATTTTGCACAAGTAGTTGGTAAAGTTTCTGTGTCTCCGCAGTAGCTTTGGTATTCACGGGCGTTTGACTTATTGATTGAACACTTTTTATCTCTGTTTGTATAGGAATAGAACTTCTTGTATTTGAGAGCGCTGTTTGTGTGACACCTACCAATAACAAAGCCCATAAAAACCAACAGCTTAATATAAATCTTTTTTCCATACGACTAAAAAAATAAAGTTAATATGCATATAGGACAGACTCCGGATCAAGCAAGTTTTTGGCAGTAAGACCCAGACAGTCTATCTTTATCTATTTAAAATGTCCTACATGCTAAAATCACTCACCTTTTTACTTACTTACGAATCTGAAATTGACTAAAGCAAAATCTGCATCCAAAGCATTCTGTGGTTGGTAAACGATAGTTAGGTCGTTACTGCCCACCTTCAGTGTCTTCTCACCGTCATTGCTCTGGAACCATGTCTTTGCATCAAGAGTTATCGTACACCATTCCCCATTCGTATTGAACGATGAATTGCCAGAAGCGGGATTCCAACGCAGCTTCATCTTGTCGTTGCTCTGAGTTCCCCAGAAAATAAAGTCACCTGTAGAGATGGGATTGGTCTTCGGAGTCCAAACCTCGAACTTCACATTATAGTTCTCCGTATTGGCCACGACATCCGCATCAGTAAGATCGAAGTGACCTGCAATCAGCGTATCCCATGTCCATGCACTATATGAATTCTTGCGACGGAGGAAGGCTCCTCCGATGGGTGAAACGGGGTCGCCATCCTGCATTCCGTCAGTGATGTAACTTTGATCAGTCCACAGGAAGCCTTGCCCAAAGAGGTAACTCTTCTCATAGCTGGCGAAGAACGGTATGCCACGATCCCTGAACTTTAGTTTGTAAGGCTCTTTCATCTTCGGACTGTTCAGTACAACTTCCGCTCCATCAGCCGTTCCTTCGGGGATGGTTATGACGAGTCTCGTATCACTCTTCTCCACAACTGCCAGCGATTTTCCGTCAATCGTAATGGCCGCATCATCAGCACTAAGACCGTAAAGATCGAAAAACTGTCCGGTGATAACCGCATTTGAGCCCGGCATGGCAAACTCATTCTCAAATCCGTTGACAACAAGATTCGGAAAGAGAATTGTAAAAGGATAAGTCACCTCGCCCAATTCCGTCTGCACAGTAATCGTATTAGTCAGATTAGTAGGAGCCTCAGCCGGAATAGCAACGTTGATTTGTTTACGCACGGCATAGATTTTTTTCAAGTCAACGCTTACATCATTGAACAGAATTGCCTTCACATGTGCCAAGTTATCGCCCTGAATGGCGAGCCATTGCCCCATCTCACCCTGCACGATAGAGCTGTCTAATTGGTCAACGGGACTTACTTTCTCAACCGTCGGCGCACCCTCAGACGAGAAGTCGTCACCAACAGGATGGTCTACTATATCTTGACAGGCTGACATCAGCAACAAAGCTAGCGAACCAATTACCATATATGAGATATGATTGATGATCTTCTTGTGTATCATAATGATTTATTTGAATAAGGACGGAGATTACCATCCATAGTTATTCTCTTTAATATATTTATTTACGCCTACTTCCGAATTAGGAATAGGAAACAGAAGATGTTTCTTGGTGCGGGACTTTAGGATGTCAGCTTCATCCGAACCACCGATGGCATTCATTACAGGGAGATAGATTCCCCAACGAATCAGATCCCAACGCCGATCACCCTCCTCAGCAAACTCCATAGCTCTCTCTTCCAAAACGGCTGAGCGGAATTTTACTTTATCATTGATATTTCCCGTTCCAGTAAGCGTCTTCAATGTCGCATTGCTGCGAATACGAACCTTGTTCAGGGCATCAAGAGCCTCCTGCGTAGGGCCTTCATTAGCCTCATTGGCAGCCTCTGCATAGATGAGAAGCACATCGGCAAAGCGCAGGAACGGATAGTAGATATCCGTACGCTTCTTCGTGCGGTCAGTAACATTGGTGTATTTGTTGAGATAAGCAAGAAATGTATTGTCGTTCTTGCTGTTGTAAGAAAGTCCGTCATTGAACGGAGCCACCGGCGCTACCCATTGTCCATTCTCGTCAGTATAGCCTTGTGATTTCTTCTTCCATTCCTCATTATTAGGATAATAGGAACCAATGTGGTACTCAACGTCAGAGTAACGTTGCCAACGATGCATCACTCCCTCGGTAATGCGATAGTCCTGCGGCTCAAACAGTTTGTACCAATGGTCACGCATACCGTGATGCAGGCCATAAACCTCGCCGGCCGTACCCAGATAGCCTACATAACCATCGCCAAAAGACACTCCATAGATTTCATTGTCCGAGATTGTCTGGAGGCTCCAGATATGTTCCGTTTTGTTACGGTTGGCTATTGTCCAAAGACCATTATAATCCAAGAGTCCATAGCTACCATATTCGCCATCCATCACTTGCTTGGCTTTATCACGTGCCAGAATGAAATACTTCTTATAGTCAATCTTGTCGTAGCCATCAAGTTGTATCTTCGTATGTTCGATAGCAACTGGACTGGTATAAACTTTCTCGCCGTTGACTATATCATAAGCCTTACCACCGCGAACAATGACCTTTTCACCTGTAGGAACTGCACCCGATGCCATTGTGAGATAGACCTTAGCAAGCAGTGAAGCGGCTGCTCCAGCCGAAGCATGTCCTAAAGAAAAATTCTTATCCGTATTTTTATAAGTCAGTTGCTCGCTCTTCTGCAACATCCCTTCAATATAATTATATACAGAGTCTACCGACTGGCGAGGTTGATGAAGGTCTACCTTACCAGAATTGATGGTATGGTCGCGAATGGGAAGTGCTCCAAAAGCACGAACAAGGAGGAAGTAAGCATAACTTTTCAGAAAGTATAACTCACCCAAAGCATTGTTCTTGGCTTCAGCCGAAGCGCTCGTCATTGGCTCAATATGCTCAATACCCAAGTTACAACGATGGATAACATTATACATTTTCTCCCACATCTGCTGTGTATGGTCATCATCTTGAAAATTACCGGAGCCAAACTTGCCAAATGCCCAGTCCGGTCCAGTCATATAATCACAATCGAAGTCAAGTACATGTGGGAAAGCATCCCAACGAAATACCTCATAGGTCAGTGTGCTGTAGGCCCCTGTCACCCACTGCTGAGCTCCTTCGTCAGAATCGGTTATTGTCTCCTCATTGGCAAAGGAGAAGCCCTTCTCATCCAATGCATCGGCACAGGAAAATAAAGTGAGGACCAGCAATCCACTGGTAAAAGTAGATGCTACATACTTAATATATCTAATCTTCATGATAAAAATCTTATTACATTAATAGTCAATCTTGAATCCGATGGAGAAACTTCTACTGCTTGGATAGCAATAGTAGTCAACTCCACGACGGGAAGCATCCCATCCGAAAGCATTAACATCGGGATCCATCCAACTGTAACCTGTAATGGTAAACAAGTTAGTGGCACTTGCATAGACATAGATATTGGAGAAGCCTTTCCAACGGGGTTTGAAATTATAGCCAAGGTTAACATTCTTTAGACGCAAATAGGAGGCATCTTCCACATAGCGATCTGAAATCTTCATATCACGGCTCTGAGTTGAGACATTCTTCGGCCATTTTGCACCGGCAGTATTGTCCTCCGTCCAGCGGGAATTGTATGCACTGATAGGAATGTTACCAATATCATCCAGGCGTACATCACGAAGATTAGCATTGAGGAGGTCATTACCGACAGAACCTTGCAGAAAGAAACTCAATGTAAGATCTTTCCATCGGAAACTGTTGGTGACACCGAAAGTGAAGTCTGGGTTTACATCACCGATGATTGTACGGTCGTTATCATCAATAACTCCGTCATGATTTATGTCCTTATACTTTATCTCACCAAGGACAAGGCGCTTGATGTCAGCCGAAGACATATTGGCATAAGCCTTATTCATCCTTGCTTCCGCTTCGTTATCATAGAATCCGTCCTCAACGAAACCAAAAATTGTACCGATAGGATAGCCGTTTCGTTGGATAAAGACCTGTGTCATGGCAGAGCTAATACGCTCAGAAAAGCGATCAGAATCTAAACCTCCGACAGTATTCTTGTTGAATGCGATGTTGGCATCAATGTTCCAGTTGAAATCCCTTACCCTCATGACATAAAACTTGCCGCTCAACTCCAGACCCTTATTGGTTACATGACCTTCGTTTGACCACATGTTTGTGAATCCATTACTTGACGGTATCGCAGTGCTTTGCAACAAATCACGCGTCTTCTTCCAGTACAAATCAGCCGTAAGATTCACTCTTCCTGACAGGATAGAGATGTCCAAGCCGATATTATACTGGTCAGTTGTCTCCCACTTCAGATTCTTGTTCAGGGCTCCGCGCCACAAAACTTCAGAAAAACCACTTGACATCGTACCGTTATATGGATAGTTTGCAGCTACCATATAGAGTTGTGCCTGATAAGCACCAATGCCCTGATTACCTGTCTGACCATAGCTTAAGCGAATTTTCAAGTTGTCAAAAATGTTCAACTTCTTAATAAAGGATTCCTCTGACACTCGCCATGCAACAGCACCAGAAGCAAAATGACCAATCTTATTGTTAGATTGTGAAAATTTGCTGGAACCATCACGACGCAGAGAAGCTGTAACAATATACTTACCACCACCGAAAGAGTAATTCACACGCCCCAAGAGCGACATCAGTTTTTGCTGCCCTCTATCACTTTCAGGAGCATTATAATTCAAACCCAAACCCATGTTATAATCCTGTGTGGCGTCTGTCGGAAAATTATATGCCGACATTGACTTTGAACCAAAGTTCGCAACCTCATAAGTAAAGCCCAATACTGCATTCAGCGAGTGCTGTCCGAAGGACTTGTCAAAGGTCAGTAGAGACTCTGTTGTGAGACTCTTCCACCAGCTGTCACTCTGCCCTGCACTACCATTCTTCGGATATTTTCCTTCTGCAGTGTGACGATCATAATAGCTACCGCGACTGTTACTTGAGTAACCAAGACCCAAGTTTTGACGGAACTTCAGATAACTGGTCAGTCTCACCTCCATATAAGAGGAACTGAAGAAATTGCTTGCTTTCTGCTGATCCTTGGAGTTATTGAGGTAAACAATAGGATTGGATGCCAGCCAGTTCAGTTTATCTGACTCATAGACGCTTACGTCCGGCGCATAGGTTGCAGGAAAGACGAGAGCTGAACGGATAACGCCTACTTCATTGCTTGACTTCGCAAAGTCAGTTGTTGAATTGGTATAGTTCATTGACATTCCTATTTCTAACCAATCCTTCACGTGTCTGCCGATATTCATGTGCAGGACATATCTCTCATAGCCCGATTTCTTGATAATACCAGTCTGATTCATGTAGTTACCGGAGAAAGACCACCATCCGTTATTGTCACTTCCTGATACATTTAGGTTATATTCCTGAGAAAAAGCCGTACGGTAAATCTCATCCTGCCAGTTAGTACCACGCACCATTGTCTTATTACCGTACTGGTCTTCACGCAGACCTGGGTTCAGGAAGTCCTCGGGCGAAGGATTATATGTACCAGAATTTGGAATGATAGCCCCATTTACTTCCCGATATTTCCAGATACCTTCATAAGGAAGCCCACTACTTATCTTACCATTATAAATTCTTGCGTTGATTTCCTGCTCGTTAATATACTTCGCATAAGTGTAAGGATCAAGAACATCTATCGTCTTCAGTACCTTTGACACGCTGAAATTAGAAGAGAACTCTATCTTGCCCCTACCCTCATGTCCTCTCTTCGTAGTAATCAGCACCACACCATTTGCGCCACGCGAACCATAGATTGCTGTGGCAGAAGCATCTTTCAGTACCTCTATTGACTCAATGTCATGGGGGTTAATGGATGCTAGGGCATTCATGTTCATCTGGCTACCGTCGGTAGCCTTGCTCGTTGGTGTGGAAGCCGTCTCAAACGGTATGCCGTCCACGATGTAAAGCGGTTGTGTACTGGTCGTGAATGAGTTGGCACCACGTACATTGATGCTGATAGCACCACCCGGAGCACCGTCTGTCTGATTGACCGTTACACCTGCCAATTTGCCTTGCAACGCTTGATTAAAACTGTTTGCGCCAGTACCGTTCATCAGTTCGTCACCGCCAATCTTGGCTACAGCGCCTGACAAATCGCGCTTCTTCATCGAACCATAACCTACAACAACAACCTCATCCATATTTTCTGCACTTTCTTCCAGGACGATATTAAGGCTTGAATGGTTGCCAACCTTTACCTTCCTGCTCTGCATTCCCATGCAGGTAATACTCAGCACGTCGTCTGGGGCAGCCTTAATCGAGTAGTTACCATCTATATCTGTAACGGAGGCAACTTTGTCTTTGATTTTTATCACGGCTCCAATTACAGGCTCGTTCTTTGTATCCAGAATCTTACCCGTAACTTGTTGGCTCTGTGCAAGGCTTTCCAATGGCATAAGGCACAGCGTCATTAGAATAAATAAGAGTCTTTTCATTGTGTTAGAATAGTTGATTATTTACTTAGTTAATAGAAAGAGGGAGGAACTGCTTCACTTCCTGCTCCCCAATACTCATTGGGTGTACCCCCCATGATGAAGTTCAACGTACCGCCACTCTGCAGCTGGCTCCACGGAATCCATGTCGAAGTTACATTCTTCTTGTTGAGACTCACACTCTTGATGTACGGATTATCAGACTTGGCATTCTGAGCTGTTATGGTAAGCACTCTATCTGTTCCCAACTTTATCTGAGCTTTTTCAAACAGTGGCCCTGTTACGGTAAATCCCCCAATACCCGGAATATAAGGATATAGTCCCAGCGCCGAAAACACATAAAGGGCTGACATCGCACCAGCATCATCATCACCGGGAAGACCATTAGGCGTGTTGTCAAAGAAGGAAAGAATCTTTCTCACCAAACGTTGTGATTTCCATGGCTTACCCAAGTAGTTGTATACAAATGCACTCCCGAAGCATGGCTCATTGCCCAACCAGTAATAAGGTTCGTCCGGAGCCCAGCCATGGTTTATTTTCGAACTAAAAGTGTCAAGTCGTTCCTCAACAAACATCTTGCCTCCTGCCAGATCAATAACATTGTCCATATTGTGAGGAACACTCCAAAAATACTGGATGGCATTGCCCTCGTTGAAACCGTCATTGCCCGTCGGCATGAAAGGAGAAAGAAACGTTCCGTCCTGTTTCCGGGGTCGGAATAATTTCGTTTCCATATCAAAAATATTTTCAAAGTTCTGCGCCCGATCCATATAATAGTAGTAAGCAGCCGAATCGCCGGCTGCCTTACATATCTGGGCGATAGAGAAATCATCTATACAATACTCCAATGTCATTGATGCGCCATGTCCATGCTTATCAACAGGAACGTAACCGTACTGCATATAATCGTCCAGACAAACCCACCCCTGATAGCCCTTGCACTTCAGATAGGTCGTCGAAACTTTCTTCATCATCTCCTTAGAAGCCTGCAGATCGAAGTTCTGCGCACCCATGGCATACATGCTTGCAATGAATGGGAAGGTGGAATATCCGTTCATCACGCCATATTCCACATTGTTCATACTCCAGTTTGGATAAGCCCCGCCCTGTTCAGCGTCATGGAGCAGTGACTGTATCATATCAGATGCCTCTTTCGGGGCAAGAATTGCTTGGAGAAAAGAACTCGTACGATAAGTGTCCCAAAGGGAGAAATTGGCGTATTGCTTCCTGCCTTGCTCCACCTGATGCACATTATCGTCAAATCCCATATACTCACCGTTTACATCATTATATACATTAGGATGTAACAGATTATGGTAGACAGCCGTATAGAAGGTCTGACGCTCCGCCTTCGTTCCCCCTTCAACGGTGATACGCGACAAATAGTTGCTCCATTCATTTTGCGTAATCCTATAAATATCATCAAAGTCCCAGCAGCTAATCTCTGATTTCAGATTCTGGCGAGCATTCTCAACGCTCACATAGGAGATTGCCATCTTCATTTTCACTACCCTATCCTTCTGATTGCCGAAAGAAACGAATGCTGCAATATCGTCGCCCTCCACATTTGCCTGTCCAGTCAGTTTCTCACCACCCTTCCATACGCCATAGCCAATAAAGTGGACATTGAATTTTGCCACAAAATAGACATTATACGGCCGATCTTTCGGGTCACGCCAGCAGAAACCACCAGTAGATACCCAGCCTGTCACAGTCATGGAACTGGCTTCAATGTGCAATTCACCTGTACCGATACCGTTTGCACAATTCGTCGGCATGAAGAGACAGTGAGCATCGTCTGAGCCTTTGAAAGTAAACTCACCAATGGCTGAATGGGACGTAGTTGTAAACTTCGTATCTACCTGATAGTCGGCCAACGACACGGAGTAATAGCCCGGCTTAGCCACCTCCTGCTCATGAGAAAACTTCGAGCGATAAGCAAACTTGTCGTTGACGGGTGTTTTGTCTATGCTTCCCGTCATGGGAAGAAACTGCAAGTCCTGCATAGCATGACAACCGACACCGCTGAAGTGAGTCATGCCAAAACCATTTATCTCTGATCGGGAATACTTATATCCCGGGCGGGAAGCCACATCGTCATTCTCATCAAACGGATTGTTCGGACTGAGAGAAATCATTCCGAATGGAGCCTGAGCCCCGGGAAAACAATTGCCCTCATTGCCTGTTCCGATAAAGGGATTTACATCACTATAAGGCGACTCCGTCTGAGCCACACATGATACCGAGAATGCTATCATTAGGACTGAAAAAATAACATAAAATCTTGTCCTTAACATAAACATTAGTATTTAAGCGCAATATTGTCCTAAACGTTTCAGGAACATGAAAAAACACATTGACGGCGACTTCCGGAACATCGCTCGGCTTTGCCATCAGGCGAAAGTGGCGACGTGCGTCGTCCGATGTGCATGCGTACGTCGTTCAGTGTACATGCATACGTCGTTCGGTGTGCATGCATACGTCGTTCAGTATATGCCATCGTCAGGGTGAAAAGCGATGATGAAGCGGTTATAAAGGGAGTGGAATAAAGACGCTTCCCGGCTGAAAAAGTGCGAAAACACCCGGACGAGTGGCTCAAGAACAGGTTGGGCAAACAACTGCTCCATGATGCATGGCAAAAACGTACGGAAAATATTTAAAACAATATTGATTAAAGACGAAATTCTTACAACTTCACGCCATAAAGTTCAAGTTCCCACAGGCGGATAGTAAAATCCTTAGTAGGGTCATAAGCAACAAACTTGACGTAGCGCCCCTTTACCGGTGCAAAGCTCACATCTTTTATGCTGTCATTATTATCGGTATCACTGAATGCCAATGTCCAGTCCTGTCCGTTCTCACTTACAAAAAGTTTGAAGTTCTGAACGTTGTCATAATCTGGCTCTTTGGTCTTACAATCGTAGAGCTTCATGCGATAAAGCTCACAGTTTGAGCCGAGGTCTACTATAACTTCATGCTCCTTACGATTCTCCTCGCACCATTTCTTGCTGTAATTGTCAGGGCTTGCGGTACCATCGAAGAGCCAATCTGCTTTCTCCGTACCCACATTGCCTGTGCTGGAGATGACCTTTTTACCTACGCTTAGAAGTTCCATCTTCTTCGTGTTGGAGACTTCAACATTAGAAGTAAGTTCCACGTCGTCACTCTCATCGTTGCTGGTTACAGCCACCTTAACGGTGTAGTTGCCCTCGTTCTCAATCTTCAGGACAACCTTGTTACCGCGCTCTGAAAGTTTCTTTACTTGCTTTGGCAACATCCACTTGTATTTATAAGAGGTAGAAGGGTTCTCTCCTACTACCTGAAAGGTTACTTTGCTATTGGCAGGCATCAATGACTTAGATGCTTTCAGGGAAAGCTTGCCGCCTGCTTCTTGCCCAAAAACTACGGAAATACTCACTACGAGCATAAAGCTCAATGCTGATAAAAATTGTTTCATAATCATTTTTAGTTTTTTATTTATTAGTAATATTCTATTTCTTCAATACATATTCTATCTTGGCACCGTTTTTTATGTCGTCATAGGTCATGATACCATCAGAACATTCTTTACCATTTACCTTGACTGATTGAATGTAAAACGTCTTGTCAGTGCGATTGGGAGCACTGATAACGATATTTCCTTCTGGACGCTGTATGGTAACTTCCTTGAATATCGGAGAACTGAGATAGTAGATATTTTGCCCTGCATTGGGGAAGAACCCCATGGCCGAGAAAAGCCACCAAGACGACATGGCACCACTGTCGTCATTGCCCGGCATGGAATACTCTCCGAAAAGATTTTCCATCACATAATTCACCCAGTAGCAGGTGAGATCTATCCTACCTGCATGGTTGAAGAGTCTGGTGGCAAGGAAAGAGGGCTCGTTAGCCAGTTCCAATAGGCCGTTCTTAAAGCCATAATCCAACTTTTTAGCAAAGGCCTCTTTACCCCCGTTCAATTCAATGAGTTTGTCAATATCATGAGGAACGAAGAAAGAGTAAGTCCATGCATCAGCTTCATAGAAGTAACGCTTCCAAGAGCCCCAGAAATAGGTTGCATCAATTGGCGTCCAGTCGCCTTCTTTGGTCTTCGGGCAGATAAAGCCCTTAAAGCCCTTACTTTCCAAGTCGGGATTCCACATATTCACCCACTGACGGGAACGCTCCAAATACTTTTTGTAGTCGCACTGGTGTCCCAACTTCTTAGCAACCTCAGCCACACAATAATCATTATAGGAATATTCCAGTGCTGTTGACTGCGCCATCACACCTCCGGGGAGCCAGCCGTGCAGCCTGTAAAAGAGAGAATCATTCTGCTCCAGTCCCGGTTCGCCTATCATCAGTGGGGCAGCCCGACGCTCATGATCGGCACTAAACTTCAGGTATTTGTAAGCTTCGGCGTAATCAAAGCCCTTGAGTCCCTTGAGGACGGCGTCAGCTACGATATTATCAACATCGTTTCCGCCTTGCTCCTCAGGCATATCATTGCCTGCAATGTAAGCATCTTTTACCCTTCCGTTCACTTTCAGGCGATTGATAAAGGCCTGCACATTACATGAAACGACATTAGGCTCAATAATAGTAAGCAGCGGGAAGAGCGTGCGCCATGTGTCCCAGACGGCAAAATGATCATCCCAAAGTTCCATATTACCAAACTCGGGAAACTCGTTCGTACGATTGCGAGGCATGAGAAGACTGTGATAGAGGGCGGAGTAAAACATCTTCATCCGTATGGCAGGACCCTCGCTGACGACAATGTCGCTTAGGATGGAATTCCACTTATTGAGTCCATTCCGCTGCACAGTGGCGAAATCCCATGCAGGAATCTCTGCCGCCAGATATTTCTGTGCCTGTGCAACACTGTTGAAAGAGATGGCAATCTTCATCTCTATTGTATCGTCCTTTTTCGTCTTGTAAGTAAAATAACTGCCAATACGGTCTTCACCATTCGTGAGTACCGCTTCGTGCATACCGTTTTGCAAGTTTCCATTCTTCCAAACGCCGAAAGCTGCTGGCTTCTTGCTTAGCTGGGCAGTGAAGTATAGCTTGTAGAAACCTCCGCTAAAACCACCTTCATACTCTATCATTCCTGAGAACTTATCAGGCGACACGGGGTCAATCGTGACAGTATTAGTTCTCACAGAGCCACCGATGAACTTGGCAATATCGCGCGTCAGACTATGAGTTACGTCCATAGCGATATTGGCACTATCCGATTCGGGGAATGTAAATCGATAGATGGCGGAGTGTTCTGCCGGCGTTACCTCTGTCGTTATTCCGTATCGGGTGAGTGTTACCTTATAGTAATTGGGCATCGTCACCTCATTAGCAGCTGGAGAATCGTGTTCGGTCTCACCCACTTTCAGCCCTATTTGCGGTGAAACAAGGAAATGACCGTACTTACCCCAGCCCGTTCCGCTGACATGCAGCTGTCCAAAGCCTCGGATAGGCTGGTTGGGAGCGTATCCATCATGCTCTCCCTCGGGCGTCTGCGGCGATGGGTTGATAGAAGCAAAAGGCAGTTGCGGACCGATGACGCAATTGCTCCCCTTATCATCTATTACACCTACCTTCGTATCAACAAACGGAACGAGCGAGTAAACTTTCTTCTTGCCTTCCATGTAAAGGAACTCGGGCTTCACCATAGCGCCATATCTGGACACTGGTTCCACTTTTGACTTCACACCTTCGCCCTGCGTCCATACCTGAAATTCCATCAGCCGGACAGCATCATCTTTGGCAACCTCTGGCACCAGAAAGCGAACGAGACGCACCCTCTTCCAGTCAACACTGTAAATACGTTTATTCTGCGTGTTATTTGTCTCGCTGATGCGATCGATCCAGACCATACCGTCAGCACTAGTCTGCACCTTATAGAGGTTGTTAGGATCCCAATTCTCCCATATCAAGCCGATCTTCTTGACATCGTATTCTCGGTGCAGGTCATACATCAGCCATTTGTCAGGTGACTTGTTGTCACACCACTTCGTAGCTGTATTCCCATCACATGCCTTTTCCGGCGCTTCGTTCTGGTTGACATAAGCCGAAGCTGTGATATCAATATCCTTACTCAGGGCAATGTTCCTAATGATCGTATCAACTGAATTACTCTTTCGAGAATAATCTTTCACTAATAGAGGTCTTTCTGTTGTTCTAAGTCTTTGTGACTCTAAAGAGGCACATATACCTGTTACTGTGAATAGACAAAAAAACAATGCGTAGCTTTTCATTACAAATTAGTACCGATGCGATAAAATCGCGCTATGTTATACATTACTATTAAATTAGTGTGAATTCTTTGACAGATTGATTAAAATTGACAGAGACATGTAGCTTGCTGATGAATTATCTGAGTGAAAGGTATCTTCACTACGATATTCAGCTTGCCCCACTTGAAGAAAACCTCAATCTCTCACCTGTACCTATAAGGGCAGTCGGCTTCCTATGTGCAAATGTCGAAGTTATTAGGATAAATCCGATCTCATCCTTTGCTTCTCTATCATAGCAATAGACCGCCCATATAGATTCGTGGATAGAACACTATTGACTTAGCTTAGTGACTATCAGACATAATAAAATTGCTACAGATACTTATCCTTACGGGAGTAATCCGATTTATGTTCGTTAATCTTATACTTCATATTCTTCTTGAGTTTACTTATCCTATAAACCCCAGACAGAAACAAAAACAGGACATAAAAATTAGCGTACGCTGTCTATCATGTAGAAAGCTAAAGACTCAGGTATGAGCAGGTCGAGCAGCATATACTTCACCATTGCTATACTTTCCCAATACCATGCTTTCAGTTTGATGTTGGTGAAAAAGGCTTGAGATTAAGGAATATACAGAACACCATCATTGGCTGTAATTACACTATGAATCGCAACCTGCAAGTTGCCTGAAAAGCAGATATAGCAACTGATTTGTAATAGACAAAAACCTTAACATACCAGTTGCTACGATACTTAGCAATGCTCTTGTCAAATTGATAACGGAGTCTGTAATCCAATATTTGGGAGGAGATATAACATTCGCCATTTATAATCTTGCCGTTTTGCACGTCAAAATTACTCTGTTCTCAAATCAAAAAATTAAAGATCACACTGAATCCCTTATTTTAACAACGGGGATTATGAAAGGTAACTGGTCAGCAATGGTTAGTATTGATATATCTTAATTGGAATCATCACTGAGTGGTCACTTATGAATATAATATTAAAAATATTGTGCTATTAGTAATTGCAGATTTTCGTTATGCTCTAATCCGAAAAGAAATTTAACCTAAGAAGTTTTCATGCATTCCGGATTATCTTATAACTTTCAAGGTTTTACCATTAGTTTTTTGGATAATAATACCATGTCCTGCTTTTTGCTGTCTTTTACCATCCAGCGTATAGTATCCTGTTGTATTATTATCTCTCAGAATACTATTAGCATATCTTACCCCTGTCATATAATTGTTTGAACCAAAAAATGCATCTTTTATCGTATAACTAGCACCTGCATTGCCCTTTATATAGACCTGTCGTAACTTGTCTTTACTTGTTGTTAAAGGAACTACGGCACGTGTTGTACCAGCCTCAAAAGTAATCTGCGAAGAGGTGTTATCGTCATATTCCACTCCAATTTCTCCCGTAGTAGTTGCTGTTTGGAAGTCAATCACAAAGCAATCAAAGGCAGAGAAATTTCTAAATTCCTCATCAAAATACCATCCTCTATGCGATCCGTCACTTTCTATTGATATTGTCTGAGTATCGGTGTTGTATGAAGATCCACCTCCTTCGTCAATTTTCTTTAAACAGAGTTTGAAAGAGTTTGCCTTATTGTCTGACAATAACTGTTCGTACTCTGCAGTTGTGCATGCATAGACCTTATCTATAGTTAGTGTTCCTGGATATTTAGCACTCTGAATAAAAAAATCTTTCACCATATTTTTATGTTCCGAATTCAAAGGCACGGCAACCACTAATACACCTGGTTGTGCCACAGCCTCAGTTCCCCATGCGTCTTGTTGTTGGGCACCGTCAGTATATTCTACTTTTATCTTGAACATACACGAAGCATCAGACATCTTGAGAACAATTACTTCGTAATCAGATAAGTCCATCCCCCCTTCGTATACACAATTCTCCTCATCATAGAATTTGAAAGTTACACCATTCCATTCGCCAAGAAAGTTGAGTGTATTACCGCTAATGGTACAATTCTCATCCCATGGTTGAAACTCTCCGGTAATGTCTTTCTTTGCATTAGCATTTGTTGCTAAAAGTAAAGCTACAATAAAAATTGAAAAAATCCTTTTCATGACAATTATGATTTAAATTATATAAAAATATAAACTAAGATCTTCTTTAACAACTACTTAATCAATAAGAATTTGCTGCAAAATTAAATATATTTTCTATACGATGATAATATTTTTTTGACAAAATATAATACTATGCCGCTCAAATCACCCATAGCCACTAACAATGAAAAACGGTGTGCAGGAAATACCTTTTTTCAATTATCAATATCCTCTACATTGTAATCTTTACCCTAAATCGTAATAGGAAAGAGATAAAATACACAAATAATAAGTCGACAATCATAAGAATTTCTGTATTTTTATAGCTGACAATCTACAAGTTGAACCTGTAAAATAGATATTTTAACCTTGTAATACTATCCTTTGATAAGATATCTCGATGCAAGTGCATTTTTGATTTGCTTGATTTCTCCCTTCACAAAGGTTAATAGTTCCTGTTTGACACGTTTATAGTCGACTTCGATGGTATCTTGAAAAGAAAATGAATAAAAGCAGAAGGCCTATGTAGAGACGGATGTATTTTTCTATACCACCAACAGTTTCTTCTACATCCTATAACCCGACAACCACCGTTTTCACGCCATTATAGGTGTTGATCGTGAGGTTGAGCGTTGCACCCGACATTGCTGCGATAATGGGCATGCTCATATATCCGTGCACCGAATAATATTCGGGAACGCCGTTTTGCGCATGCAGCAGCCGGAGATAATATACTTGCCGGCCTGTGGCGGAGATGCTTACGGAGTCGAGCACCAACCCAATCTGTTGTTGTGCATCAATATTTTCCGAGGTTCCCGTCTTCAAGGCGAAGCGAATGTTGAGATATCCGCCACTCACCCACACGCTTTCCAATGTCATCGGATCAGTGGGGACGGCGACCAACTGCAATCGGCTCTTAGGCGTCACCACACTCACTTGAGACACGGAGAATACCTGACGGGTGGAGGTGTTATAGTAAACCAGCGCACGATAGAGCGAGTCGGACGTGGTCGCCCAACCCACATGAACCGGCGAGGCAAACGGTATGGTCTCGTCAGCATCGGTAACCGCATAATCTGCAAGGGAAGAATCGGCAGTATGAACCATACAAAAGTCGGCACGAAGATAAGAATATTTACCATCGCCCGACTCATAACTTTCGTTTGTGCATGCCCCGATCACGATTGCGAGAAGCAACGTAAGCAGCATACCCGTATGATTCTTCATACCTTATTATATTCTATTTATATAGGCTCGGCATACATTATCAACCATCACCTGACACTCAATTGATTGATTGCGGGATTGGCATACATCGTGAGCATGCGCTCGCGGAGATATGCCTCATCCTTGCCGGGCAGTTCAATCTTGGCCATCTGTCCAGCCATATACTGCTCGAAGAAAGCCTTGTCATCTGCCGTGTAGTGGTCTTGATAATCGGTTGTGTTATGTAATGTGTCCAGAGCAATGTAGTTGGAAGGATAAAGCATGTAGTTGCGATGGATTTCCCGGTCGATGTGTTGTGCCACGGCGAGGTAGAATTCGGTCTTCGGCATATCGGCGGGCAGGCTGTCGAGAAACTCGTCGATGCAGGGTGCGCAGTGGTAATGCACGTGGCCTTTATAGCCCAAGATGCCCGTCTGCATGGAGATGATGTCGTCTTTCTCGCCCTTTTTCCAGTTTTTCACGTCGCGTCTCTGCTGAAATTCCGCTGCCTTGAGGTAGTCACAAGGGTCGTATTCGTATGAAATAGCGAGCGGAACAATATGCAGCTGCTTCAGCCTCTCGGCAATAGAGCCTTCGCCCGCCATCGTCATCATCTTGAGAACAGTCTCGGAAGTGCGGTCGTCAGAATCTTTCGCACGCCCCGAACGTTGTGCAATCCATATATTCTCGTGTTTCTCCGCAATGGCGTAATGCATGTATTCCGACAGCAGTTTGCTCGCTATGAGGGTTTCGCGCATAGGAAGACCTCGCTGCACGATGAAACTCTTGTTGGCACGCACCATGTCTTTCACCCACGGAAGACTAAGCAGGTTGTCGCCAATAGCTATCTCGCAGGTAGTCGTGAAACCGTTGTCGACAAGCAGAACATCGAGGATTGCCGAGTCGAGCACGATGTCGCGATGGTTGCTCATGAACGTGTAACGCTTCGTGATATCTATCGCCGAGCAGTCCATCTCATAGCCCTTGCCCGCCCTTTTCATCACGCCATCTACGAGATCATAGAAGATATTCTTCTGAAGTTCAAGGCTGGTCTTACAGCTTCTGAACTTCTGCGCCACCACTTCCAATGGCACGCCGGGGTAAAGAAACTGCAAAACGGACTGAAACTGCGGATCAGCAAGCACCCGATCGTATACTTCCGGTAACTCCTCCGGCTCGAAAGGACGGATGGAGTCAAACTTTCTCAATTTACAATCCATAATTCACGTTTTGTAATTCACAATCCATAATTCACAATTCACAATCGTGCATTGTGAATCAGCCGAACTGATTCTCCACAATATCTGTCAGCACATCCCTGATGTCGAGGCCGGCGGCGCGCACTTGCTGGGGGATGAAACTGGTGGCTGTCATACCCGGCGTGGTGTTGATCTCCAGCATATTCACCTTGTCTTTGCCCTCACTGTCCTTGCTGATGATATAATCTATACGGATAATACCATTGCAATGGAGGATGTCGTAGATACGGGCGGTCAGTTCCTCCACCTGTTTGGTGGTCTCGGGAGCCAAACGGGCGGGAGTGATTTCCTGCACCTGCCCGTTGTATTTGGCATCGTAATCGAAGAATTCATTGCCGGTTACCACCTCGGTGGCAGGGAAAACGACAGACTTTTCGCGTGTCTTGTAGCAACCGACAGATATCTCCGTGCCCTCCATGAATCCCTCAATCATCACCTCGTCGCTCTCCATGAATGCCACACGAAGGGCAGGAGCCAGCTGGTCGGCATTCTTCACCTTTGACACACCGAAACTGGAGCCATCGGCGGCAGGCTTTACAAACACGGGCATACCAAGCCTTTGCTCTATCGCCTGCTCATCATACGCCTCACCGCGACGCAGCAGAATGCTGTCGGCGACATTCACGCCGAAACCGCGCAGATAGTTGTTGAGCACGTATTTATCAAATGTCATCGCAGAAACGAGCACGCCACTGGTGGAGTAAGGCAGATGAATCAAGTCGAAATAGCCCTGCATCAGACCATTCTCACCAGGTGTGCCGTGAATCGTGATATACGCATAATCGAACACGACAGCCTTTCCATCCTTGCCCACAAACGAGAAGTCGTTGCGGTCGATGGGTGCGGTGTCTCCGTCATTGAGGTTGACATGCCAGTTCAGCCCCTTCACGTCGACGATGAATATGTTGTAACGTTCCTTGTCAAAGAACGAGTAAATGCCTTGTGCCGAGCGCATCGACACATCATGTTCGGATGAGTCGCCGCCACAAACGATAGCGATATTTCTCTTGAGATTCTTCATATATTGTTACGTTTAATTATCATTTCATTTCATACAAAACATGACTTGCCTATTTATTTGAACGTATCCTGTGTGGTTCCGTTGATGAATCCGCGCCACTTCTCGACCAGAGCGGCAAAGTCATCAGGCCACTCTGTGTCGAAATCCATCTGCTCACCCGTGCGCGGATGCTCGAAACCGAGGGTCTTGGCATGCAATGCCTGACGCGGACAGCACTTGAAACCGTTTTGGATGAACGCCTTGTAGCTGGAACTGCGCTGCCCGCGCAGAATCTCAGACCCGCCATAGCGCTCATCGCCAAACAGCGGATGCCCGATGGATTTGAGGTGGGCACGGATCTGATGCGTACGCCCTGTCTCCAAAATACACGCTATAAGCGTCACATATCCGAAGCGTTCGAGCACGCGGAAATGGGTCACGGCCGGCTTGCCGATGCCCGTATCGGGGGCAAACACCTTCATACGCAGTCGGTCTTTAGGATCGCGGGCGATGTTGCCCTCGATGCGCCCCTCGTCCTCCACGATGTTGCCCCACACCAAAGCATGGTATGACCGATGGGTCGATTTGTTAAAAAACTGTTTGCCCAACGATGTCTTGGCGTCTGGAGTCTTAGCCACCACGAGCAGGCCGCTGGTATCTTTATCGATGCGATGCACCAGCCCCACCTCAGGATCGTTAGGATCGAAGCTCTCCAAATCTTTCAGATGCCACGCCACGGCATTGATGAGCGTACCGCTGAAGTTACCGGCTCCGGGATGCACCACCATGCCCGCCGCCTTATTCACCACCATGAGGTCATCATCTTCATATACCACGTCGAGCAGCAGGTCTTCGGGAAAGATGCTCGTGTCGTGCTTCGGGCGGTTGAGCCTCAATGTGATTACATCATTCGGCCGAATCTTATAATTGCTTTTTACGGGCTTATCATTCACAAAGATAAAGCCTGCATCTGCCGCCGCCTGTATGCGGTTGCGACTGGAATGCTGCATCTTCTCTGCCAGAAACTTGTCGATGCGCACGGACGCCTGACCGCCATCCACCTCCACTCTCCAATGTTCGTAGAGCCGGCCGTCGGGGTCTGCCGACGCGGGAGCAGTTTCAAGCATATCATCCTCGTCCGACAAATCGATGTCGTCTGTATATTCCGTCATAATCTTTTTGTGTTCGATTGAAATCGTTTAACGTGTGGTTTCAGTCTTTATGGGAGCAACCTCTACCTTTTGCGCATTCTCCGCAGGAGCCTTACCGCGTGGTGCAAGCAGTTCTGTGGGAGGCTGCGTCACCTCCTCGAAATCATCAGCCTCATCCGACCCCGTGATATCGTCATCAGGAAGATATATCGGATCGACAAAATCCACCGAATCATCAGCATTGCGCATACCGTTGCCGACCTGAATCACGAGTTTCGCCTCTACCGGGATCTTATCGCCATACGACACATGCTGCCCGTTCACCAAGATGCCATACACCCAGTCGCGCTCACCCGGAACGAACTGCGGCTGGTCTAATTGGAAGCCCATCGCCGTGAGCTTGGCCATCGCCTCGCGCAGCGAGCAATTGTCTATCACATCGGGCAGGGTAATCGTAGGCGAGTGCGAGGCATTGATAATCACATAGATGATATGCCCCGACTTCACACGCTCGCCCGCTGCGGGCGACTGCTCCAAGATATAATTGGCCGGGAGGGTCTTGACATAGCCCGTATCGGTGACCTCTATTCTCAATCCCAGATTGTGGAGCGCCTGCCCGGCATCGGCATAATTCTTGTGCACGATATTGGGAATTTCAATGGCCTCACCGTGATGGGTGTAAATATTAAGCCCATATCCCATACCCAAGGCAACCAGCACAATCGCACAAATCATGGCAATGAGATTGCCCCAGAGATACTTGCTCAAGAATTTACCAAAGAATTCTGATGTTGTCATCGGTCATGTTCTTTATGATGCATTGATGGTGCCTGCAAGTGCAATGCGGGCATGCGAGCCCCCAGCAAGTCAAGCCTATATCATGCAAAGATAATGGAAAACATGCTAAACACAAAGAGTATAGCCTGTTTTTCTCGTTATTTTATTAAGCAAGGGCTCTCCACGGCTGTTGCTTTCGCCTCTGTATCGGTACTGTTTCGCCCCTGCATCGGTACCGGTCAATGTGTTGCCGGCTTCGCCGGTTCTATGAGCTTGATGTACTCGCCGTAGCCTTCTCGCTCCATGTCGGCCTTGGGCACGAAGCGCAGGGAGGCGCTGTTGATGCAATAGCGCAGACCGCCACTCTCACGCGGCCCGTCGTTGAAGACATGCCCCAAGTGGGCATTGCCTTTGGCACTGCGCACCTCTGTGCGCTCCATACCGTGGGAAGCGTCGTGGCGATTTTGCAGCAGGTGGTTGTCGATGGGCTTGGAGAAAGCCGGCCAACCGCACCCGGATTCAAACTTATCGGTGGAGAGAAAAAGCGGCTCACCCGTGGTCACGTCGACATAGATACCCTCGCGAAACTCATCGTAATACTCATTTTGGAAAGGGCGCTCCGTCCCTGCATGCTGCGTCACTTCGTATTGCTCCGGTGTGAGCAGCTTCTTCAATTCATCGGCAGAGGGTCTGGAATATTCCTTACGCTCCTTCCCGGGCTCGTTGGCCTTGCGTGCCATGTCGAAGAGAGCCTGCGGTATGTGACAATATCCGGATGGATTATTCACCAGATAATCCTGATGATAGTTTTCGGCCGTATAGAAGTTTTTGAGCGGCAGCACCTCTATGGCGAGGCCACCGCCGTAGGCTTTCGACAGCTTGGCGAGTTCGGCAGCAATCAAAGGCCTGTCGGCCGGATCGGTGTAATAGATACCCGTACGATATTGTGTGCCCACATCGTTGCCTTGACGGTTGAGCGACGTGGGGTCTACCGACTTGAAATAGAGCTGCACGAGAAGCGACAGGGGCAACCGCGAGGGGTCGTAAACCACGTGCACTGCCTCGGCAAATCCCGTGCGGTCGGTGCACACCTCTTTATAAGTGGGGTTGTCGGTGTTGCCATTGGCATAGCCCACCTCGGTGTCCACCACTCCGTTTATTTGTTTAAGATACTGTTCCGTTCCCCAGAAACATCCTCCGGCGAGATAGATTTCGGCCTTTTCCTTGTCCATATTACTTTCCTTTGTGTTGGTACGGCTGTTGCCAATGCAGCTCATACTGAGCAGAACGACGAGCAGCGACACCATCCTGACGGTTATTGCTTTCATATTTTCTCCTCTCTGTCGATTTGCAAATCTACATAAAAATCACAGACCGGCATCTCCCCTATCCGATTTTTTGTTGATAATTAACAAGCTGCAACTACCTGCTTCAAACATTCAAGAACCCGGGAAAGCATCATAACGGCGTCTCCGGGGCACCGCTTCGGCCGGACGTTCAGGCGGGAACGTCGACGTACGACGTTCGGTGTACATGCGTACGACGTTCGGTGTATGCACGTACGACGTTCGGTGTATGCACGTACGACGTTCGGTGTATGCACGTACGACGTTCGGTGTACGTCGCCGACAGGCCGGGGTGAACGTCGAAAAACGCCCATTTCATCGTGCCATTCCGGCTTTACGGCCTACCCGTACCAACGTGAAAAAGCAGCAAAGAGTATATGCTCTTTGCTGCTTTTTCGCGTTTTTGACGTGGCTGACCCGACTTATTTGCCGTGGTGCTCGTCGGATACGGTCAACTTCTTACGGCCTTTGGCGCGGCGAGAAGCCAATACGCGGCGACCGTTCTTCGTGGCCATTCTCTCGCGGAAACCGTGCTTATTCACGCGGCGACGATTGTGGGGCTGAAATGTTCTTTTCATTTTGCTATTGTTATTTAATTTATTGTGTTACGAAGCGAATAGGGCGAACAGCCCCGTTTGGGCTGCAAAATTACTCATAATTTTCGAAATGGCAAAGGTTTAAGCGTTTTTTCGCCCATAAATCAGCGATTTTTTATAAAAATATAGTAACTTTGCGCCTGTCAATTCGATAATAAAAATAATTTAAATATACAAGAAATGATCAATTCACAAGAAATCAAAATCGGAACATGTATCCGTATGGACGGTGGCATCTGGAAGTGTGTAGACTTTCAACACCGTAAACCCGGTAAGGGAAACACGGTGATGAACACCAAGCTGAAGAACGTGGCTGACGGCCGTGTGCTGGAGCGCACATTTCAGGTGGGCTTCAAGCTCGACGACGTTCGTGTGGAGCATCGCCCATACCAGTATCTCTATGAGGACAGCACGGGCTGCATCTTCATGAATCAGGAGACCTTCGAGCAGATTCCAATTGCCAAGGATATGATTACCGGCGTCGAGTTTATGAAGGAAGGCGACGTGGTGGACGTGCAGACCGACACTACCGACGGCACCATCCTTTCTGCCGAAATGCCTGTAAAGACCAATCTGCTCATCACCCACAGCGAGCCTGGTATCAAGGGCAACACCGCTACCAATGCCACCAAGCCTGCCACACTGGAGACCGGTGCCGAGATTCGCGTACCTCTGTTTATCAATGAGGGCGAGCTCATCACTGTCGACACCCGCGACGGAAGCTACGTGGGTCGTGTGACGGAGAAGTAACAAGAAGAGCATAGCAGAACGACAGAATAAGAGAATAAGAGTATAAAAGAATAGAGAGCCATCACTCTATACACGAATGGAACCATCCATATAAGGGTGTGTCAGAATGGGATAAAAGAGTGCAGAATATCCGCTCCGATCGGTATAAAAGCCAAATGCCGGATAGACATCCGTTGATATGGCTTTACTTGTGCATCAAGTGATGGCTTTTATTCTTTTATACTCTTATTCTCTTATTCTGATTCCCCTCTCTATTTTTTATATTCTTATTCTCTTATTCTGTTATACTTTGTTTATACAACCTGCAATGGCTTGAATCATGAGCAACCCCGACAATACTAACCGAACGTCTCCCCGTTATTCTTTCATCATCCCCGTATACAATCGCCCCGATGAGGTGGACGAGCTTCTGGACAGTCTTACACACCAGACCGCATCCGATTTTGAGGTAATCATCGTGGAAGACGGCTCGCAGAAACCGTGCAGGGAGGTATGCGGCAAATACAAGGATGTGTTCGACATCAGGTATTTCATGAAGGAGAACAGCGGCCCCGGACAGAGCCGCAACTACGGCGCGGAACGCGCGAGGGGCGAATATATCATCATCCTCGATTCTGACGTGGTGCTGCCCAAAGGTTATCTGGCAGCCGTCGGCAAAGAACTGGAGCGTCAGCCCTGCGATGCTTTCGGCGGCCCCGACCGTGCACACACTTCGTTTACCGACACGCAGAAAGCCATCTCCTACTCCATGACCAGCTTTTTCACCACCGGCGGCATACGCGGCGGTAAGAAAAAGCTCGACAAATTCTATCCACGGTCATTCAACATGGGCATTCGGCGCGATGCCTATCAGCAACTTGGCGGCTTCTCCGAGATGCGTTTCGGTGAGGATATCGACTTCTCCATCCGTATTTTCAAGGCGGGCTACAGTTGTCGACTGTTCCCCGAGGCATGGGTTTTTCACAAGCGACGCACCGACTTCCGCAAGTTCTGGCGACAGGTTTACAACAGCGGCATCGCACGAATCAACCTCTACAAGCGTTATCCCGAATCGCTGAAGCTCGTGCATCTGCTGCCCATGGTGTTCACGGTGGGCGTGCTTGTCCTGCTCCTCTGCTTCGTCGCAGGCATCGTCCTCTTCTTCACGCTCCCGTCGGGCATGCAGCAGGCCGCCGGCATCTTCGTGTGTGCGGGCAGCCTTCTGCCGCTCATCCTCTATTCATTTCTTATCTTTGCCGACTCGACATCGAAAAACGACAGCGCCGCAGTGGGGCTGCTCAGCATCCGCGCCGCCTTCACCCAACTCATGGGATATGGCTGCGGTTTCATCGAAGCATGGTGGAAACGCTGCGTGCTGGGTAAGGACGAGTTTTCGGCCTATCGCCACAACTTCTATAAATAATCGGCAGCAGCATCTTTGCCGATACTCGATTTTCGATTGCCAAATATGTCTAAGCTAAGCATTTGCCAATGGTCGGAGGAAGACAGACCGCGGGAGAAACTGGAAAGACTCGGAGCTGAAGCGCTCAGCGACGCCGAACTGCTCGCCATCCTCATCGGCAGCGGCTCGGCGCATGAGAGTGCGGTCGATCTGATGCGGCGCATTCTGAACGACTGTAACAACAATCTGAACAGCCTCGGAAAGCTATCTATACGCGACCTTGAGCAGTATCATGGCATGGGGCCGGCCAAAGCTATCACCATTCTTGCCGCTTGCGAATTGGGCAAACGACGGCGGAACACCGATCGCGAAGAGCGCCCCGACTTGGGTTCTGCCACAGCCATCTATAACTTCATGCACGACAAGATGCAGGATCTCGACGTAGAAGAGTTTCATGTGCTATTGCTCAATCAGGCTTTCAAGCTCATCAAGCATGTCCGCATCAGTCATGGCGGCATCACGGAGACGGCTGTCGATATCCGCATCATCATGAAAGAGGCCATTCTCAACAATGCTACCGTCCTCGCCGTATGCCACAATCACCCCAGTGGCAACACCGCTCCCAGCAGTCAGGACGACCAACTCACCCGGCACATCAAGAAAGCTTGCGAAACCATGCGCATCTTCTTTCTCGATCATGTCATCGTCACCGATGGCAATTATTACAGCTATCACGAGGAAGGAAGGGTATAGCTGTCGGCTTGGCGGAGGCCTGTCGTCCCGGGGCTTGACGCCCGCGCATGGAGCGCAGGGCAAGGCCTGTCTTCGGCGAATTGTGAAAATAAAGTCGCAAACCATTATTATCTCGGATTTTACACCTACTTTTGTCATGTCGGAGTAGACTTTGCCCGTTGTTTGCGACCCTGTGCAAACGAAATGCCTGATGCGCCTATGCTCCCGTGGCATCCCTGTTGACAAGGTTCCTCGGAAACGCTCGCGCAAGGCACGAGCCGGAACAAGACGAAAACGATACAGTGGAAGCGTGAATCATGAAAAGTGACAAGAAAGACCAACTGAACGCCTATTGGCAACGCTTTCTTCTGGGTACTGACCAGGAGGAGGCCTTCTCGGCCATTTACCGGCTGAGCATCCACGGCATGCTGTCGTACGGACAGAGCCTCGGCTGCGACAGGGACACGTGCCAAGATGCCATACACGACATCTTCTACCGCATTTTCCTGGACAGGTCGCGTCTTTCCCATGTCAACAACATCGACGTCTACCTTCTCGGCTCGCTTCGCAACTCGCTCATCAATGCCAGCCGCAAACCGTCGAGGCTGCGGCACGAGCCGACGACGGAGATGCCGTTCGTGACGAGCGTGACCGTCCTAGACGAGATGATCTCGCACGAAGACCAGACCCACCTGCAAGAGCGCGTAAGGCTTCTTCTCGATTCGCTCACGCCGAGACAGCGCGAGGCCGTCTACCTGCGCTATATGCACAACATGAGCTATGAGGAGATAGGCCAGTTGTTGCAGATGAACCACGCATCGGTGAGGAAGCTGGTTTACCGCGCGATAGACAGCATGCGCAAGAAGACGGCAAACGCCAACACGCCTTTGCTGGTACTCCTGCTGCTTGGCTACTCCAGCTGAAAACGGAGGGTGCTCCGCCTCCGTGTGATCATCCTGTTTCTTGTCATGGCTCCATGGCCCACAGGCCCGGCTTTCGCCCGTGCCATGGCCCATGGTGGGGTACCTTATGCGCCTCAACTCGTCCCGAAAGGTTAAATAGTGTCAACGTATGGTTCTTTTTGTCTACAATTGCGGCGTTGGATTGTCTCTTTTATACTACGTAACCACCATTGGCCATGAACAAAGGCGAAAAGATAAAGACATATACCGACCTGCTGCAATTGGACGACTTCATCTTATGGCGCCTCGTGCCGACCGAGGAGCAAGACCGGAGATGGCAGGCTTTCCGCCAGGAGCATCCCGAGCTTGGCGACGAGATCGACAAGGCCATAACCGTTTGCGACAACATTCGTATCTGTGATCGCGCCTATGCCGGCACCGACGACCTCTACCGGCGCATCAGGCGGAGCATCGCCATGGCCGAGCGTCGCCGCAGGCGTCTTTACCGCTATCTGTCAGCTGCGGCCAGCGTGCTGGTTCTCGTGGGGATGGCCACCTTATATTATTATATGCGACCCGTGTCCCGCGATGCCGTTCAGACGGGAGAAATCGTGGGGACGATAGGGCCCTCGCAAGACGTATTGCTGGTTACCGGCAGCGGCACCACCCGTATACGGGGCAATGCCATGCTGCAGCTCGACGGGGGTCGCATCAACGTTCTCGACAGCGCCAACCAAGTCAAGGAGACGACCAAGGCCGACGTGCAATACAATAAACTCGTGGTGCCCTATGGCAGAAGATCGTCCATTGCCCTTGGCGACGGTTCGAGACTTTGGGTCAATTCGGGCTCTGAGGTCAGCTTCCCCAGTGAGTTCGGCAGAGAGAAGAGGGAAATCCGCGTCAACGGCGAGATATTCATCGATGTGGCCAAATCCCGTGACTGGCCGTTCGTCGTCCATACGTCGGCTTTCGATGTCACCGTTCGCGGCACACGCTTCAACCTCTCGGCCTACGACAAGGAAGGAGCAGCCGCCGTGGTGCTGGTGCAGGGCCGCGTGGAGGTGTCCACGCCCAATGGCACGCGCCTCAGCGTCAACCCCAGCGAGATGGCGAGGCTCGACGGGCATGGGCTGGCCAAGCAGCACGTAGAGACATCGCACTACACGAGTTGGGTGGACGGGGTGTATATATTCGACAAGACACCCGTTGCCGAGGTGCTTCGCAGCTTGGGCAAATACTACAACATCACTTTTGACAATACGGCGGTCTCGCTCGCGGGCGAGTATATCAGTGGTAAGGTATATCTATCGGACAATATAGACGACGTGCTGACGTCGGTATCGCTGATAACCTCGACCACCTACACGCGCTCGCGGCAGACCGTAAAACTAACGAAAACGACACCTAAGGAGGAGTAGCCTATGGAACAATAATAGTTTGTCAGAAACAAAAGCTCCGGGGATTGTGTCTGCAACGCCTGGTCAAGATAACCTAAAATCACGAATAGAAACATGTAAACCTAAATCTGAACGCATATGTACAAAATTAAAATCGTATTTCCCCTGCCGATCCATGGGAAAGAGAACCGAATGGGAAGAATGATTGTCAATTCACTTTTCCTGCTTTTTGTATGCGTGCTGAACGTGCCCGGAAACAACGTTCGGTCGCAATCCACGATAACGATGTCGGCCTCCAACAGCACCATAGAGGTCGTCATCAACGACATCGAGCGCAACTACAACTATGTGTTCGTCTACAACGAAGACCTGAGGAAGGAGCTGGGCCGTCGCGTGAGCATCGACAGCAAGGGCGAGAGCATCGACGACGTCATGACCAAGTTGCTGGCCAACACCAACATGGCCTACAAGATCTCGGGGCGTCAGGTAACGCTTTACAGGAAGGAGGGCGCCAAGAGAGCGGCTCCTGCCCCCCAAAAACAGACACTGCAGGTTTCCGACGACAAGATTACCGTACAGGGAACCGTGACGGATAGGCTCACGAAGGAGCCGCTCATCGGCGCTGCGGTCACCATCAAGGGCATGAGCACGGGGACCGTGACCGACGTCGACGGGCACTTCTCGATGATCATTCCCTACGCCAACGCCGTACTGGTCGTGTCGTACGTGGGATACCAGCCCAGAGAGATACATGTCGAGGGTCGGCACACCATAGAGGTGAGTATGACCGAAGACGCCAAGGCCCTTGAGGAGGTCGTGGCCGTGGGTTACACCAAGCAGCGCAAGGAGACGCTCACGGGCGCGGTGGCCACCATCACCACACGCGACCTCGTACAGAGTCCCACGGCGAACATCAACAACGCCCTGGCCGGAAGGCTTCCCGGCCTGATAGCCAACCAGTACAGCGGTGGCGAACCCGGCGTAGACAAAGCTGAGCTGTTCATTCGCGGAAAGGCCACCTTCAACGACCAGTCGCCCATCGTGATCGTGGACGGAGTGGAACGCGACATGAGCTACCTGGCGGCCGACGAGATAGAGACCTTCACCATCCTGAAGGACGCCTCGGCCACGGCGCAGTACGGTATACGCGGAGCCAATGGTGTAATCGTCATCAACACCAAGCGGGGACAGGCCAACGAGCGCGCCATGGTCAACTTCAAGGCCTCCTTCGGTTACGATAAGGCGGTCAAGTATCCCTCGTACCTCGGCTCGGCGGACTATGCCACCCTCTTCAACGAGGCCATGGCCAACGACGCGAAGATGAACGGATACTCGGAAGCCGAGATTGCCCGGCTGCCCATGTTCTCCGAGAAAGCCATCGAGGCGTTCCGCAACGGACAGGGCTACGACTGGGATTACTTCGACTATGCTTTCAAGACGGCCCCGCAGCAAGACTATACCCTGTCTATCCAGGGCGGCAGCGACAAGGTACAGTATTTCGTCATGGCCAACTACTTCACGCAGGGAACCAACTTTAGGTATACCTCCAAGGCCAACAACGGTGCGGAAAGCAAGTTCGACCGATACAACATCAGGTCGAACATCGACATCAACATCACCAAGAACTTCTACGCCCGCTTCGACATTGGCGGACGCATCACCGACCGCACCTCGCCCGGCACCTCGGCCTCCAAAATCGTGACACTGGCAAATACGCAGCCGCCCATGCTGCCCATCACCCTCGAACCCAACGGTAACTCTGCCAACGACGAGATATTCGCGAACAATCCTCAGGGTGTGCTCTTCGGCACGCAAACCTACAGGTACAACATCCTTGGCGAGCTTTCGCGCACGGGCTACCAGAACGAAAAGAACACCTATTTCGAGGGGGCGCTCACCCTGGGACACAAGCTGGACTTCATCACCCCGGGGCTCAAGGTGGAGGGCTCGTTCGCCTACGACTTCCACGGATGCAGGTGGATCAAACGCGACGTGCCGTACTACGACGAGGGATACAAGATATTCCCCGGCTATGCCACGTTTGAACCGACGAGCGGAGTCGATGTCTATATGGATCCGACGACGCCATATACCGGCACCTACGGCGGCGGGAACAAATACTCCATCGACCAGACGCGCAACAACTCCGTAGACAACAAGGACCAGGAGACGAAATACTATGCCCAGTTCAAGATAGAATACAACCGCACTTTCAATGGCAAACACGAGGTGACGGCCATGCTGCTCGGCAACCGCAGCGAGCGCACGGTCGGTAACAACCCGTATTACCGATACCAGGGCATGACGGGGCACGCCACCTACAATTACCGGCGCACCTACCTCACGGAGTTCAGCTTCGGCTACAATGGCTCCGAAAACTTCGCGCGGGGCGAGCGTTACGGCTTCTTCCCCTCGGTGTCGGTGGGATGGGTCGTCTCGAACGAGAAATTCATGGCGAAGACCTCGTCGTGGCTCGACTACCTGAAGATCAGGGCGTCGTACGGCCTTGTCGGGAGCGACAAGCTGCCCAGCGACCGCTTCGCCTACCTTGCCTATTACGAGAACGCCGACAGCTACAGCTTTGGCCCGACGCTCGATAACTGGCTCCAGGGCAACAGGGAGTCGAGGCTAGCCAACGCGTCGCTGACATGGGAAAAGGCGAAGAAGACCAACATCGGCCTCGACATCACCATACTGAACCAGCGGTTCAGCCTGACGTTCGACTATTTCATAGAGAACCGGTACAACATCCTGACCAACCTCAACACCAATGCCGGCGATGACATTCAGCGCGTCGACTTCCCCAGCATCGTAGGAAAATCCTCGCCCTACGTCAATTCCAGCAAGGTGCGCAACCATGGCTTCGACATGGAGATAAGCTGGAGGGACCATATCGGCAGGGACTTCCAATACTACATCAGGCCCAACCTCACCTTTGCCCGCAACAAGATTATCTTCACGAACGAAATCGACTGGGGCACGAACACATGGCGGCAGGCCACCGGGAAGAGCATGTACACGAACTTCTGCTACGTGTTCGACCATTTCGTGGCCAACCAGGAGGAGGCCGACGCGCTCAACGCGCTGGGCATACAGTCGGCCGCGGGGAAGCTGATACCAGGAGATGCGGTCTACAAGGACATGAACGGCGACAACGTGATAGACGACAAAGACCGTGCCGCCATGGGATACCCGCGCAGTCCCGAGATTATGTTTGGCATACCGGTCGGCGTGTCCTACAAGGGGTTCGACTTCAGCGTGCTGTTCCAAGGAGCGGCCCATGCGTCCATCCAGCTCACGGGCGCGGCCATCTACGACTTCCCGAACTTCGACCAAGACAAGCTGGGCAAGGTGAAGAGCATCCACTTGCAGCGATGGACGCCCGAGACCGCCGAAACGGCCAAGTACCCGGCCCTGCATCTGGGCACGCACCTGAACAACAAGAACAGCCACAGCAGCCTCTTCCTCTACGACGGCCAATACGTGCGGCTGAAGAACATCGAGATAGGCTACTCCCTGCCACACGGCATCATCAGGGTGGCCAACCTGCAACAGGTGAGGTTCTACATCCAAGGGCAGAACCTGCTCACATGGGACAAACTGGGCGACGTAGACGTAGACCCGGAGACAAGCAGCGACGGCACTTGGTATCCCATACAGAAAACCGTTAACTTTGGAGTCAATATCACATTCTAAACGTCAAGATAATGAAAACTACAAGTCTATTATATAGGTTCCTGTCGATTATCTCTGTGCTGTCGCTACTCGCAGGATGCAGTGACAGTTTCCTCGACAAGGAGGAAGACGGCAAGAAGACGGCGGAAGAAGTCTACACCCGCTACGAGGAGGTGAACAAGAATGTCACGGAAGCCTACTATCTGGCCAAGGCGTCCAACCGCCCACTCGTATGGCTAGAACATTTCTCCTCGGCCGCCATCACCGACGAGTGCGAAAGCACCAATGTCGAAGGCAACATTGGCAATCTGTACAACCAGGGTGCGTGGAACCCCAACTCCAGCCTTCCGGGAAGCGTGAAGCAGTTTTGGGGAAACCTGTACAGCGCCATCCGCCACATCAATGTCACGCTGGAGGGTATCGAGAGTTACAAAACCCCCGACAACCCCATGAACCCCGGCGACCTCGAAAAGCGTATCGGAGAGCTTTATTTCCTGCGCGGGTACCTGCACTGGCTGCTGGTGAGGGCCTATGGGGAAATACCCTACATAGACCACTCCATATCGCCCGACGACGAGATGAACTTCACCAAGGAGAGCATGCATGCCGTGGTGGAGAAAATCGTGCAGGACGCCAAAAACGCATACGACAAGGTGCAGGATGAATATACCAGCAGCGACGAGAATTTCGGGCGAGTGGACAAGGGGGCTTGTCTGGGGCTGATTGCCGTTGCCCGATGGACGGCGGCCACACCTCTTTACAATGGGGCGAAAGACAAGTACGGGTATGGTGGCACGCGTGCGTTCGAGAACGAATACACCTATGATGCCGCCAGATGGACCGCGGCGAAGGAGGCCGCGAAGGCCGTGCTCGACTTCAAAGTCAACGGGACATTACGCTACAGCCTCTACGAGAAATACGACTCCACCGATTTCAAGGACGACGGCAACCGCGACTTGAACGGATCGCTCGTATACCACCGCCTGTGGGATATGTTCTTCGACTACGAGGCCTTTGCCAACGAGGCCGTCTTCTTCGTCGCACGAGACAAGAACGCGCCGTGGCAGGGCGACCAGTATCCCCCAAGCCGCAATGGAAGCGCGCGGCAGCAACCGGTGCAGGAGCAGGTGGACGAATACGAATACATGGCCGACGACGGCTACGGCTATCCTGTCTATAGCCAGGAGGCGCGCGACGCCGGCTACGACGACGAGAACCCCTATCAGCGCCGCGACCCTCGGTTCTATCGCGACATACTCTATCACGGCGCGCCATACCGCGACAACGCCAACAACGCCACGCCCATGAACGTTGCCGACGGGGCCGACAAGATTGGGGCCACCAACGCGACGACCACGGGATACTACCTCCGCAAGTTTATGAAAGACGGATGGAACAAGAGCGGGGATTTTCAGCTAAACTGCCCTGCTATATGGCGCCTGCCCGAGTTCATCTACATCTATGCCGAGGCGGTGAACGAGACCGACGGCCCCACGCAAGAAATCTACGACCTCGTCAACAAGGTCAGGGCACGCTCGTTCATGTCTCCCATGCCTCCCGCCGTGCTCTCCAGCCAGTCGCTGATGCGCGAATACATACGTCGCGAGCGACGCGTGGAACTGTTCTATGAGAACAAGCGACCATTCGACTGCCGCCTGTACCTTGAGCCGTCGAGCACGGAGGAACTGGCCAAGGAGATCACGTTCAACTCGATGGGAAGCAACAACTCAGAGAGGTCAGTCAACTACTGGAAGCAAAATAAGGGCGCCTATCCCAGGTGCCAGCGCATGATAAACGGCATGCGCCCAGTGGAGGATGCCGCCGGAAAGATAGAGATAGGAGACAAGCACTATCGCATGGAGCGTTTCTGCAAAGAGGAGCGCATATTCGAGACGCCGAAGCACTACCTCTTCCCAATACTGAACACGGAGTTGCAGGTGTGCCCATCCTTGGTGCAGAACCCCGGATGGTGACAAACACAAGGCGATGGCGGTGGCAACGTCGCCGTCAGACCCAATGGGCGCCTCTGATCTTTTTCGGTTTCATATCAATAAAGCCTATGACTTTCGCCAGACTATCATCGACAGCCCTGCTCGCGTTCCTGTTCCTCTGCGCCCACGCGCACAACGACGACAAGGAACCGATAGATTACGTCAACCCCTACATCGGGAACATCAGCCATCTGCTCGTCCCGACCTTCGCGACCATACAACTGCCCAACAGCCTGATGCGTGTATATCCTGCACGCGCCGACTACACAACGGAATACGTGAGCGGCCTGCCGGTAATCGTTACTAACCATCGCGAGCGGTCGGCCTTCAGCATAAGCCCCTGGCAGGACGACCGATTGCGGCCGGTGAAGGACATGAACTACGACCATGAGCGCATCACACCCTATTCCTTCTACATCGAGCTGTGCGACAACGAGATGACTGCGCACTTTGCCGTCGCCCACCAAAGCGCGATATACAGCATCGGCTTCCAGAAAGACAAGCCCGCCTACATCGTCGTCAACTCGCAGCAGGGGAAGATGAAGGTTGACGGGAACGTCATCAGTGGATACCAGACGCTCGGGGAGAAAACTAAGGTGTACCTGTATGCCGAGACGAGGGAGAGGCCCGTGGCGAGCGGCACGCTGAGAGACGACAGGCTGGAGCCTTCCCTACCCTCGGCCCAAGGCAAGGATGCGTGCGTCGTCCTGCGTTTTGCCGATGGCATCGAGAACGTATGCCTGCGCTACGGAGTGTCTTTTATCAGCGAGACCCAGGCCAAGCGCAATCTCTACCGCGAACAAAGCGGCTTCGACATCGATTCGGTGGCGAGGGCAGGACACAAGGAGTGGAACGACGTGCTCGCCAACATACGGGTCGAGGGAGGGAGCGAAGACAACAAGACCGTTCTCTACACGTCCTATTACCGCACCTTCGAGCGCCCCGTATGCCTCAGCGAAGACGGCCACTACTGGAGTTCGTATGACGGCAAGGTACACGATGACGGCGGCATACCGTTTTATACCGACGACTGGATATGGGACACCTATCGGGCGGCCCACCCCCTCCGTGCGCTCGTTCAGCCCCACAAGGAGGAGTGTATCGTCGAGTCGTACCTGCGCATGGCTGAACAGATGGGCACCCAATGGATGCCCACTTTCCCGGAGATAACGGGCGACTCGCGCCGCATGAACGCCAACCATGGCGTCGCCATGGTGGCAGACGCCCTCTACAAAGGACTGAGGGTGGATGCCGCGCGCGGTTACGAATACTGTAGAAAGGCCATGAAAGAGAAGACTCTCGCCCCGTGGTCAGGCAAGAAGGCAGGCTGGATAGACGATTTCTACAGAAAGCACGGCTACATACCCTCCCTGCGCGAAGGCGAACAGGAGAACGACCCCAACGTGTCGGGGTTCGAGAAACGGCAACCCGTCGCCGTATCTCTGGGCACGGCCTACGACTATTGGTGCCTCGCCCGCATAGCTTCGTTCCTTGGACGTGACGGCGATGCCGCCCTCTACCTCCGGCAGAGCCACAACTATCGGCTGCTCTTCAATTCCCAGACGGGTTTCTTCCACCCCAAAGACAAGGACGGCAATTTCCTCGAACCGTTCGATTATCGATTCTCAGGCGGTGTGGGGGTAAGGGACACCTACGACGAGAACAACGGGTGGACCTATCGCTGGGACGTACAGCACAACATCGCCGACCTCATCGGTCTTATGGGCGGGCGCGAGAAGTTTATCGCCAATCTGGACCAGACGTTTGCCGAACCTATGGGGCGTGGTAAACGCGAGTTCTACACGCAGCTGCCCGACCAGACAGGGAATGTCGGACAATTCACCATGGCCAACGAACCTTCCATGCACATCCCCTATCTCTACAATTATGCCGGCGCGCCTTGGAAGACCCAGAAGCGCATAAGACAGCTTCTCAAGACGTGGTTCCGCAACGACCTCATGGGTATTCCCGGCGACGAGGACGGGGGCGGGCTCACACCCTTTGCCGTGTTTGCGTCCATAGGCTTCTATCCCGTCACCCCGGGCTTTCCGGCATACAACATTGGAAGTCCGGTCTTCGCGGACGTGAAGATAACCCTCGGCAACGGCAAGGTCTTCGAGGTGAGGGCAAACGGATGTTCGGACGAGAACAAATATATCCAAAGCGCTACGCTCAACGGCAAGGCATGGGACAAGCCCTGGTTCGGTCACGACGACATCAAGGACGGTGGGCTGCTCGTCCTTCAGATGGGGCGCAGGCCCAACAAGGCATGGGGGGCGAGCAAAGAGGCAGCGCCGCCCTCTGCCGACGTGGAAAAATGATGGGCGTGCCGAGCCAGAAACGAGTACATTTCATTACCATACGACAAACATGACACAGAAATTCCTCAAAGCGCTGCTCCTGTCATTGGGATGCATGCTGCAAACCATGCACGCGAGTGCGGCTCCCGGGCTCGATCAACTCAAGCATCCTGCGGATGCCATCAAGACAAACAACCGACCGGCCGTCAAGGACAGGCTGTTCCGTTCGACCGCCATCGAAGACGAGCTGCAGCGCATCGTGAAGATGCTCACTAACACCAAGCTCGCATGGATGTTTGTCAACTGTCTGCCCAACACGCTCGACACGACCGTCCACTACGAGACCGACGGAGAAGGGGCGCCGCGCACATTCGTCTATACCGGCGATATACATGCAATGTGGCAACGCGATTCCGCTGCCCAGGTGTGGCCCTACCTGCAATTTATAGACCGCGACCCCAGGCTGAAACAAATGATAGAGGGGGTCGTCAGGCAGCAGTTCGCCAACCTGCTCATCGACCCCTATGCCAACGCCTTCAACAAGACACCGCTTCCGAATGGCGAATGGATGTCTGACGCAACCGACATGACCCCCATGGTTCACGAACGCAAGTACGAAATCGACTCCCTCTGCTATCCCATCCGGCTGGCCTATGGCTACTGGAAGATCAGCGGAGACGACCGCATCTTCAAGACCGACGAATGGAGAAAAGTGGTCGTGACCATCCTCACGACCTTCAGAGAGCAGCAGCGCAAGGACGGGACGGGCCCCTACAGGTTCCAACGCCGCACCATGCGTGCGCTCGATACGGTGCCGTGCGACGGGCTGGGACGGCCTGCAAGGCCCGTGGGGCTCATCTGCTCGTTTTTCCGCCCCTCCGACGACGCCTGCAACATGCTGTACCTGGTTCCCTCGAATTTCATGGCCGTGAGCAGCCTGAGGAAAATGGCCGAGATACTGACGACGGTCAACGGCGACACTGCCCTAGCCACGGCGTGTACATCGTTGGCGCTCGAGGTTTCGGATGCGCTGCAAGAGCATGCTGTGTACAATCATCCCAAATACGGCAGGATATATGCCTTCGAGGTCGATGGTTATGGCAACCATATTCTCATGGACGATGCCAATGTGCCCAGTCTGCTGGCGATGGCATACCTTGGCGACGTCGACCCCGACGACTCCGTATACCAGAACACGCGACGCTACGTCTGGAGCGAGGACAACCCCTATTTCTTCAAGGGCAAGGCAGGCGAAGGCATCGGAGGGCCACATGTGGGGTACGACATGATTTGGCCAATGTCGATCATGATGAAGGCCTTTACCAGCCATGACGACCAGGAAATCAAATGGTGCATAGAGACTTTGATGAACACCGATGCCGGAACCGGCTTCATGCACGAGTCTTTCAACAAAGACAATCCCGAAGTATACACTCGCAAATGGTTTGCATGGCAGAACACGCTTTTCGGGGAATTGATAATAAAACTGGTCAACGAGGGCAAGGTCGGGTTGCTGAACAGCATTCCCAATGAGTGACGATGCCACGCCAACAACTTCAACAAACGGCATGACGAGAAAAGCCATCTTCTTTTCACTGCTCCTGCTGATACTTGCCACTGGCGTGTCCGCAGGGGAAACCATCAAGGTGCTTGCCATCGGCAACAGCTTTTCAGAGGATGCCGTGGAGCAGAATCTCCACGAACTGACTGTCGCAGACGGCTGTCAAATGATAGTCGCCAACATGTATATCGGAGGATGTTCGCTCTGCCGACACTAGGACAACGCGAGGGACGACCGTCCCGATTACAGATACCGCAAGATAGGCCTCGACGGTGCCATGCGTCAGACTGACAGTATGTCGATAAGCCGCGCCCTCGCCGACGAGCAATGGGACTACATCAGTCTACAACAGGTGAGTGGCGCGTTCTGGTTGCACGAGCGAGAAATGAGAGTGTCGCTTTTCTAGGCTAACGATGAACAAAAACGCATAGATAATGGACAGATACTGGTTGAGAAAGATGTGGGGCATGGCTGTGCTCTTGGTGGCTACTGCCGCACAGGCGACGGTGGTGGATAGTCG
>CAUTTP010000009.1:0-50183 GCA_963541305.1 uncultured Prevotella sp. | reverse complement strand
TGTCTACGCTGCAAATATAACAGATTTATGCCATAACAGCAAGAAAATCAATCAGGAAATAACGGGAAATAACAATAATTAAACATGTTACTGCCGAAAACAAAATTGGCTATGCGGAAATTCTTTCTACTCGTGCCTGCGAACGCTTCCGCTATAAGAATCTTGCCCGAGCAATGTATACGCCAAGCGAGAGCCCGATTTCATTCTGATACCGACGTACGGCGTTCGGCATACGCACATACGGCGTTCGGTGTGCGTGCGTGCATCGTACGGTGTACGCACGTACGCCGTACGAAATACGTCGCCCAAAGGATGAGAAACAACGATGAAACGTATAGAAAGGAATAGCTATAATGTGCTGGAAAACATGCTGAAACGTGACAGATCTATTTCATATCCCGCACCTTATCTGCCAAGACAGGCTTTCAGCCCCTCGGCCTAACAACTTAGTTGGCCTCGTCAGAGAGGAACTTGATGAGTACGAGCCGAGCCTTCTCTTCGGCCGTGAGACCGCCGTCGTCGTCGTAGATATCCACCTCCTCAATGGCTTGATCGATGTCGTCGCTCTCGCTTTCGCGGAAGTAATCGCTAATGTCGTCCACCTCGTCCTGATCCATCACGCCGCTATCGTTGATGTAATAATCGATGTTGACTTTCATACCGCTATTGACAATGGTTTCGATCTCGTCGAGCAATTCGTCGAAGCCGTAGCCCTGCGCCTCGGCAATCTCGTCCAAAGGGATACGCTTGTCGATGAGTTCGATGATCTTGAGCTTCTTCACCGACTTCTTGGGCAGGCTGATCACGCGCATCATGTCGAGTCGTTGGATGTCATTGTCCTCGCAGTAGCGTTTGATCAAATCCACAAATGGCTGGCCAAACTTGCGCGCCTTACCCTGCCCTACGCCTTGAATCTGCTGCAGTTCGTCGAGGCAGAGCGGATAACTGGTGGCCATCTGTGAGAGCGAGATGTCTTGGAAAATGACGTAGGGCGGCAGGTTGTACTTGCGTGCCATATCCTTTCGAAGGGTCTTGAGCAGGTGGTGGAGCTTCTCGTCCAATGCACCGGAACCGCCGTCAGACACGTCTTCGGTATCGTCGAACTCGCGGTCGAGCACCACGGTGAACGGCTGCGGATCGGCAAGGTAACGCTTGCCTTCGGCCGTGATCTTCAGGAGCCCGTAATTTTCCACGTCCTTGCGGATGTAATGCATGATCATGGCTTGGCGGAACACCGGATTCCAGATGTCGGGAGCTTCCTCATTGATCTTGATTCCGGAGCCGAACTCAGGCAACCGATGGTGCCCGTGGCGCACGATATTGTCGGTGGCGCGCCCCTTGATAAAATCGATGAGATAGGCTTGTTCGAAGTCTTCCTTCACGGCTTTGATGGCATTGAGCACCACGATGAGTGCATCCACCGCATCCTTAGGCTTCTGCGGATGATTGCAGTTGTCGCAATTCTCACAGTTATCCCGTGGATATTCCTCGCCAAAATAATGGAGCAGCAACTTGCGACGGCATATCGACGACTCGGCATACGCCCTCGTCTCCTGCAAAAGTTGACGGCCTATCTCTTTCTCGGCTATGTCTTTATTGTCCATGAACTTCTCCAATTTCTTCAAATCCTTTGGAGAATAGAACACAATACACAGACCTTCGCCGCCGTCGCGCCCCGCCCGACCGGTTTCCTGATAATAGCCCTCGAGGCTCTTCGGAATGTCATAGTGTATCACGAAGCGTACATCGGGCTTATCGATGCCCATTCCGAAAGCGATGGTAGCGACGATAATGTCGATCTCTTCTTTCAGGAAGTCATCCTGTGTCTTCGTTCGCAGTTCGGTTTCCAAGCCCGCATGATAGGGCGCGGCCTTGAATCCGTTGATCTGAAGTTTCTTTGAAAGTTCCTCCACCTTCTTGCGCGAGAGGCAATAAATGATGCCGCTCTTACCGCTGTGCTGCTTCAAGAAGCGGATGATCTGGCTATCGGTGTCTTCCTCGTTGACCTTCTGACGCACCTCGTAATATAGGTTGGGGCGGTTGAAGGAGCTTTTATATTCTTTCGCATCAAGGATGCCGAGGCTCTTTTTTATGTCGGTACGCACCTTGTCGGTGGCGGTTGCCGTGAGCGCGATGACCGGCACCTTATCGACATGCTGCGCTTTGGCTATGCGGTCGATGGTGGGGCGGATATTGCGATACTCGGGGCGAAAGTCATGCCCCCACTCGGAAATGCAATGCGCCTCGTCGATAGCATAAAAAGAGATGGGGAAAGATTCGAAGAAAGCCATATTGTCTTCCTTGTTGAGCGACTCGGGCGCCACGTAGAGGAGCTTGGTCTTGCCCGACCGTACATCGTTTTCGACCTGTGTGACAGCAGCCTTGTTGAGCGAGGAATTAAGGAAATGGGCAACGCCGTCCCCATCTGCCAACCCGTTGATCACATCGACCTGATTCTTCATCAATGCGATGAGGGGCGACACGACAATAGCCGTACCGTCCATAATCAGTGAAGGCAACTGGTAACATAGGCTTTTTCCACCACCCGTCGGCATCAACACAAAGGTGTCGTTGCCATCCATCAGGTTCTGGATGATGGCTTGCTGGTCGGCTTTGAAGTTGTCGAACCCAAAGTAATACTTAAGTTGTTTGATGAGATCTACTTCCTTAATCATGTCGCATTTAGAACTTAATGTGTAGAAAAAGTTGTTTAGATTTCAAGTGCCGGGCGGGTAACGGTTAGAGTTTTTGGGGGTTGTGTACTTAAAACAGAGAGTTAGAAACGTCGGGTTGAGTTAGAACCGAGAACCCCGAATGGAGTTCTCTGTTCTATGTTTTCCCCTCACATCAAGCCGATTCCAGCTCTTTCAGGTGCGCCTTGTCAAGCTGTTGGCGAACGTAATCAAGCGTCACATCAAACTTCTTGATACGCTTGGATGGCACGTCAAACATGGCGTCCATCATCACGGCCTCTACGATGGAACGCAAACCGCGTGCACCCAACTTATACTCCACTGCCTTATCAACAATGAAGTCGAGTGATTCCTCTGTAAATGTAAGTTTGATCTTGTCCATCTCAAACAGCTTAACATACTGTTTGACGATGGAATTCTTAGGCACTACGAGAATGCGACGCAGGGCTTCGCGGTCAAGCGGATTGAGATAAGTGAGCACCGGCAGACGGCCGATAAGCTCGGGAATCAAGCCGAACGACTTCAAATCCTGTGGCAAGATGTACTTCATCAGGTCGCTCTTGTCAATGTTTCGCACGTTCTGCACAGAGCTATAGCCCACCACATGCGTGTTCAGACGCTGGGCAATCTTGCGCTCGATACCGTCGAACGCACCGCCGCAGATAAACAAGATATTCTTGGTGTTGACATGAATATACTCCTGATCGGGATGCTTTCGGCCGCCCTGTGGGGGCACGTTGACCATCGTTCCTTCGAGAAGTTTAAGCATTGCCTGCTGCACACCCTCGCCACTCACGTCACGGGTGATGCTGGGGTTGTCGCTTTTGCGGGCAATCTTATCCACCTCATCGATGAAAACGATACCGCGCTCGGCCGCCTTCACATCATAGTTGGCCACCTGAAGCAGCCGGCTTAAGATGCTCTCGACGTCCTCTCCCACATAGCCGGCCTCGGTGAATACCGTAGCATCGACTATGGTAAATGGCACATCCAGCAATTTGGCGATGGTGCGGGCGAGCAGTGTCTTGCCTGTACCCGTAGAGCCCACCATGATGATATTGCTCTTCTCTATCTCCACTCCGTCCTCATCGGCAGGCTGTTGGAGACGTTTGTAATGGTTGTAAACCGATACCGAGAGGTACCGCTTGGCCTCATCCTGACCGATGATATACTCGTCAAGATAATCCTTGATTTCCTTTGGTTTGGGTATTTTCTGCTTCGCTCTGGGTGCTTTCGGGGCGACCTCCTCCTCCATATCGGGGTCGACCATTCCCGTCTGCTGCACGATGCGGTAGGCTTGTGCGGCACAATCCTCACAGATGAAGCCGTTCAAACCCGTTATCAGCAACCTGACCTGAGACTCGTCGCGCCCACAGAAACTACACTTTTTCTTCGGCATGAGAAATGTCTCCTATTTCTTTCTTACGTATCAGCACCTCATCGATCATACCGTACTCCTTAGCCTCTTCGGCGGTCATCCAGTAGTTACGGTCACTGTCTTGCCACACCTTGTCATAGGTCTGGTGCGAGTGGTTAGAGATGATGGTATAGAGTTCTTTCTTGAATTTCTGTATCTCACGTGCCTCGATCTCGATATCCGAAGCCTGACCCTGCACTCCGCCGAGGGGCTGGTGGATCATCACGCGACTGTGGGGCAGCGCCGAACGCTTGCCTTCGGCACCGGCAACGAGCAACACGGCACCCATGGAAGCTGCCATACCTGTACAGATGGTAGCCACATCACTGGAGATGAACTGCATGGTATCGTAGATGCCCAAGCCTGCCGTCACGCTACCGCCGGGCGAGTTGATGTAAATGGAAATATCCTTACCGTTATCCACGGAGTCGAGATAGAGCAACTGTGCCTGTAAGGTGTTGGCAGTATAGTCGTCGATCTGCGTACCCAAGAAGATGATACGATCCATCATCAGACGCGAAAACACGTCCATCTGTGTCACGTTGAGCTGACGCTCTTCCAAGATATAAGGATTGAGATATTGTGCCTGAGCCTTCATGACATCATCGAGCACCATGCCATTCATACCCAGATGGCCGGTGGCATACTTTCTAAAATCGTTATTCATTTATTCCTTTCCTATTTTAATTTAAGACATGAAAAAAGAGATTATCGACTCTTTTTACCTTGTTGATAACACAAAGTTAATAAAAAAAGCCGATAATCTCTTGTATATTTAAGATTATTTTTTCTTAAAAAGAAGAATTTATTCGCCCATCATTTTATTGAAATCATCGAGAGAAATCTCTTTTTTATCCAATGTCACGACATTCTTGAGTGCAGCACTGAGCTTCACTTCGATGGCACGATCCACAAAGCCCTGCACGTTCCCCTGCTTCTTCAGCATCTCGTCAGCATAGTTGTTTACATACTCGTCGGGCACATTGTTCATGCCGTACTGGGCAAACTGCACGCGTGCTGTTTCGCGAGCTGCATTCTTCACATCCTCGTCGTCAACCTTCACGCCTGCCTGCTCTGATAACCGACTACGAATCAAGCTCCATGTCAACTCCTTGAGGCTGGGCTCGTAGTTCTTATCAACAAACTCCTGACCCTTATCCTGATTATTCTGGAGCATGATACGCTTCAGCAGTGCATCGGGGTAAGTGAGCTGCCCCACCTTGTCTTCGGCATACTTACGGACATCCTGCATAAACTTGTAATCAGCATCCACAGTGAGCTGAGATCTCAGGCCTTCGGCAATCTTCTGGCGGAATTCCTCCTCGCTCTTCACCGCACCCTCACCGAAAGTCTGGTCGAACAGTTCCTGATCTACGGCGTGCTTCTCATAGCGGCTCACCTCCGTGATCTGATAGCTGAAGTCGCCCTCGTGATCGGCAATATCTTCTTTCTTGATATTCAGAAGTGAAGAAACCTCTGCATCACTGTCTTTGTAAGCCTTGCGCGGGCTAAAGGTGATGATGTCGCCAACCTTGCAGCCGTCGAACAGCTTCTTCTGATCCTCCACCTTGATGTAGCTCGGCATCAGCACGGCTCCCTCAACGGTGAGGCCGTCCTCCTTTGTGTTGCCTTTCTCGTCCAACTCACGGAGGTCGCCTTTCAGCACGTCGCCATCCTTGTAGTCGGTAGCGTTCACGTGCTTGCCGGTGCGAGAGGCGAACATTTCTACCTGACGGTCGATGAGCGCATCGTCAATGGTGATGTCATAATAAGGCAGTTTGTCTTTTGCTGTAAGCTCGATATTGATTTCGGGAGCTACGGCAATGTCAAACATGAATGTATAAGGCGCCTCCTTATCCAGATCCTGTGGCTGCTGCTTCTCCGAAGCGAGGGGCTCGCCCAGCATCTGCACCTTGTTGTCTGCAATATACTTCTGAATCTCGGCACCAATGAGCTTGTTGATTGCATCCATCTTAACGGAAGCGCCGAACTGACGCTTGATCATACCCATAGGAGCCTGTCCGCGGCGGAAACCGGGGATGTTGGCATTCTTGCGATAGTCTTTCAGTGTCTTCTCGACATCGTTCTTGTAATCATCCTCCTCGACAGTGACTGTCAACAAGCCGTTGATCTTGTCGGGATTTTCAAATGAAACTTTCATCTTTTGGTTTTATTTGTTGTTATAATTGTTGCTATATTTAGGGGAATAATTGCAATTTCGGAGCGCAAAAATACTTAAAAATCACGAATATACCTAATCTATAAGGTAAAAATTTGTTTTTTTAACCAATATGTCTCCCGTCTCATCGGCGGCCTTCCACATACTTGATGTCCTCCTCGTTGGGTTTAAACTTACGGTACACGAAGTTCTCGCTCAGATAATGCTTGCGCACCGTGGGATCGGCGGCAATGTCTTCGGGCAAGCCCTTGAAGAGGATGCGCCCCTCGAAAAGCAGATAGGCACGGTCGGTGATCGACAGGGTTTCCTGCACATTGTGGTCGGTAATCAAGATGCCGATGTTATTATACTTCAATCGCCACACAATGTGCTGAATATCTTCCACGGCGATAGGATCGACACCGGCAAAGGGTTCGTCGAGCATGATAAACTTGGGGTCGATGGCCAAGCACCGCGCTATCTCCGTGCGTCGGCGCTCTCCGCCAGAGAGCTGGTCGCCCTTGTTCTTGCGCACCTTATTCAGGCGAAACTCGCTGATCAGACTTTCCAACTTGTCCAGCTGATACTGGTGCGGCTTTCCGGTCATTTCGAGCACCGACATGATATTGTCTTCCACGCTCAGTTTGCGGAACACGCTGGCCTCCTGCGGCAGATAGCCGATGCCGGCACGCGCACGCTTGTACACGGGAAAATCGGTAATCTCCTTCTCGTTGATATAGACATGCCCCTCGTTGGGCACCACCAGACCCGTCGTCATATAGAACGATGTCGTCTTCCCGGCACCGTTGGGTCCCAGCAGTCCCACAATCTCACCTTGCCTCACATGGAAACTCACACCATTGGCCACAGTGCGTGAGCCATAACGCTTCACCAATCCCTCCGAGCGCAGCACCACGCTGTTGCCATCGGTCTGGATGGGCATCACCTTCATTTCGTCCATATATCAGTCGTTTTGGTTGCAAATGTACTAATTTTCAACGTAACAAGCGAAAAAAGGAACGGGTATTTGAGATAGCACCCTATATTGCCTGAACGTTGCACAGACATGTCCGAAACATGAAAAAACACCGTAACCGCACCCTCAACCCATTGCCGTTTCTCCGCCATCGGGCGGAGACGACGGCGTACGTCGTTCGGTGTACGTGCGTACGGCGTTCGGCGTGCGTGCGTACGGCGTTCGGTGTACGTGCATACGCCGTTCGACGTACGTCACCGTTAGGGTGGAAAGCGACGGTGAAACAGGTGCAGAGGCAGCGGCGCAAAGACGCTTTCTGCATGAAAGATGCGCAAAACACTCCTAAAAATATGTTAATCATCATCTTCTTCCCCCGACACCCTCTGCCGTTTTCGCTATTTTTGGTTACTTTTGCACCTACATTAAAATTAAAAAAGATTACATGTTAATCATCAAGTTATTACATAAATATCTTACCACCTTCGGCAGCTATCTCATCCTCATGGGGCGCTCGTTCTCTCGCCCTGAGCGCCTGCGCATGTTTATGAAGAGATACATCAAGGAGATGTCGCAGCTCGGTGTCGACTCTATCGGCATCGTGCTGCTCATCAGTTTTTTCATCGGAGCCGTGATCTGCATACAGATGAAAGTGAACATCCAAAGCCCTTGGATGCCGCGATGGGTAACGGGCTACACCACGCGCGAAATCATGTTGTTGGAGTTTTCCAGTTCTATCATGTGCCTGATTCTTGCCGGCAAGGTAGGGTCGAACATCGCCTCTGAGCTCGGCACCATGCGCGTAACGCAGCAGATCGACGCACTCGACATCATGGGCGTCAACTCTGCGTCTTACCTCATACTGCCCAAAATCCTCGGATTAGTCACCATCATGCCCTTCCTTGTCATCTTCTCGTCGGGCATGGGCATCATCGGCGCCTACGCCACGGCATACATCGGGCACCTCATGTCGCCCGACGACCTCACCGAGGGCATGCACCACGCTTTCAAGTCGTGGTTTGTCTGGATGAGCATCATCAAGAGCCTCTTCTTCGCGTTCATCATTTCGAGCGTGTCGTCCTATTTCGGCTATACCGTGGAGGGCGGTTCCGTGGAAGTTGGCAAATCCTCCACCGATGCCGTGGTGTGCAGCAGCGTCCTCATCTTGTTCTCGGATGTGTTCCTGACGCAGCTACTCTCGTAACAGCCCCCTAAGTTAGGGGGTTGGGGGTCTGAACAACAATTTCTCTCCAAAAAAATAAATTTCTAACAATTAGAAGTAACAAAGGTTACTATCCCCACCCCCTCCAACTTGAAGGACTAAAAACAACAAATATGGTCAATTCCAATCCCACCTCCAGCAAGGACTTCCGACGTTACCTACGCCGAGAGTCCACTTCATGTGAGCGGAGGCTATGGCATTATCTTAAAGCCAAACAGATAGAAGGGCTGAAATTCCGCCGGCAACATGGATATGGACCATATGTCATGGACTTCTACTGCCCACAACTGAATTGGTGCATAGAGGTTGACGGTGACATTCACGACATGCCGGAGATACAATCGAAAGATATGGAACGCACGGCATATCTTAACCATTATGGCATCACGGTGACACGGGTGAGAAACGAAGATATCGAGACCGATATTGCAGACGTGGTTCGGCATATCAACACGCTCGCCCAAGAAATGCTGGCCAACATAAACGACCAAAAGGCACAGCTGCTTGAGAACGATAGACAGACAATATAGAAATATAAGTTCCTCCTCGCAGGAATAATAACATAAACCACACGGGTTGGGCAAGGACAACTGATGCAGATTGTTCAGATCCCCAACCCCCTAACTTAGGGGGCTATGATCGAAGTAAAAAACCTCACGAAATCATTTGAAGACAAGACCGTTTTGTCGGGTATCAACGCCACGTTCGAAACGGGAAAGACCAATCTCATCATCGGACAGAGTGGCTCGGGCAAGACCGTGCTGATGAAAAATCTCGTCGGGCTGCTCGACCCCACCTCAGGCGAGGTGCTCTACGACGGCCGCAACTTCGTCACCATGACCAAGAAAGAAAAGGTGATGATGCGCCGCGAGATGGGTATGATTTTTCAGGGCGCAGCACTTTTCGACTCGCTCTCGGTACTCGAAAACGTGCAGTTTCCGCTCGATATGTTCTCCAACATGACGCTTCGCGAGCGGATACGGCGTGCCAAAGAGTGTCTGGAGCGTGTGAACCTGCTCGATGCACAAGACAAGTTTCCCGGCGAAATATCCGGCGGTATGCAGAAGCGCGTAGCCATTGCCCGCGCCATCGTGCTCAATCCCAAATACCTTTTCTGCGACGAGCCGAACTCAGGCCTTGACCCCAAGACCTCGCTTGTCATCGACAAACTCCTGTCCGGCATCACGCAGGAATTTGGAATGACCACCATCATCAACACCCACGACATGAACTCCGTCATGGGCATTGGCGATAACATCATCTTTATCTATAAGGGGCACAAGGAGTGGCAGGGTACTAAGGACGATGTGATAGGTTCCACCAATGAGAAACTCAATGATCTTGTCTTTGCCAGCGACCTCTTCCGCAAGGTGAAGAAAGTCGAGATGGAGGAGGAAGAGGAGCGTGAGCAGCAATCCGAAAATAAGCCGACGAAGATGTAAAAGCGATGTGCTGACGACTACAGCCAGCTCTCTTTTATCCTTCCGTATTCTCTTTCACCACTTTCGGACCACGCACTTTCTGATTGGCTTTCAGGCCGCCCTTAATCTGGATATTGATGCCGTCACTCAGTCCGGTGGTCACTTTTGTACGTTTGTACGACTTAGTTTCGCCCATGCCTTCAATTACATACACATAGGTGTCGCTACCACTGAACTCGATGGCACTCTCAGGAACGGTAAGCGCCTGCTTGGCCTCGGCCAGCACAATCTCGGCATTGGCACTGTAGCCCGAGCGTATCCGGCCACCGCCCACACCTTGTATGGCCGCCTTAATCTCAAACTGGTTGGCACCATTACTCTCCACGGCCTTGGGTGAAATATATTCCAGCGAGGCGGTGAGTTTCTCATCGTGCAAGGCACCAATGGTGATTTTCAGCGGCATGCCGTTTGCTATCTGCCCCACTTCGGTCTCATCGACATTGCCGCGGAATATCAGGTCACCCATATTGGCTACCGTGGCAATGGTCGTACCGTCGTTGAACGTGTTGGAAAGAATCACCGTGTTGCCCACCTTGACGGGCACATCGAGGATCAGACCGCTGATGGTAGAGCGGATGAGCGTGCTGCTCGTGTTGGCATTCTGTGAAGAAACACCGTCGCGCACCACTTCGAGGTTGTCTTTAGCGGCACGCACCTCCTCCTGTGCCTCATGGTATGCTTTCCGCTTCTGGTCATACTCATCGCCCGATACCAAACCCTTGTCGTAGAGAATCTTCTCTCGCTCATAATCTATTTTAGCCTGATTGACGTTGATCTCGGCCAAACGGACACGTGCCTGCGCCGAACTGAGCTGGCTCATGTCGGGTATCACTTTCACCTTAGCTATCACTTCACCGGCCTGCACGGTCTGACCGGCCTCCTTATAAATCTCGGAAATGATACCGGAAATCTGCGGCTTCACGTTCACCTCGTCGCGCGGCTCAATCTTTCCGGTGATGACAGTGGTCTTACTAATGTCTTTCACCGCGGGTGTAAACTCCTCATACTCCACAGCCTGTGGGCGGCTCTTCATCCACAGAAATACGAACGTACCGATAAAAACGAGCAGGACGAATACTGCCACCACGAATTTCATGTATTTTTTCATCACCTATTATAAATTATGAATCATTGTTCGGCGTTAAGCCAATTGTGAATTATGAATTATTCATCCCTCATCGCGTCCACAGGCTTAATGCTCATGGCGCGTACGGCAGGTGCCAATCCCGCCAGCACACCCAGCACGCTGAGCAGCACCACCGCACCAACGGCAGTCCAAAAGCCCACTTGGAAATGAGCCTTGAGAATGCCATCGGTGGTATTGCCCATCTCCAAAAATTGCAAGATGAGTACGGCAAAGAGGATGCCGCTCATACCCGCGACGGCTGTGAGCATTATGCTCTCAGCAATAATTTGCGACAGAATCGTACGCGGTGTGGCACCGATGGCACGCCGGATGCCTATCTCCGTGGTGCGTTCGCGTACGGTCACCATCATAATGTTAGACACGCCGATGGCACCTGCCAGCAACGTACCGATACCGACAAGCCATATCAGGAAGTTCACTCCCTTGAACAGATTATCGACCATTCCAAACATCACCTCGGTATTGAATATCGACACGGCTTTCTCATCGGTAGGATCCACATGGTGGGCGCGAGCAATGACCTCGCGGATGTGCTGTGTCACGTCACTCAACTTTACGCCCGGCTTACCTGTCACACTAATCAGGTGCACGGCATCGCCCATATTATAAGCTTGCTGCATGAGCGTGATGGGAATCACCACGCTCTCTTCGGCAGAGCCGTTGATGCTCATATTTCCAACGTTATAATCCACACCCACCACACTGTAGTACACCGAATCGATGCGCACCAGCTGTCCGCAGGGGTCGTCGCCACCGGGAAAGAGCGCCCTGTACACCTTCTTGCCCAGCACGCATACCTTCCGGCGTTGTGCCATATCCATGTCGTTGAGATAGCGCCCGTAATAAAGCTGTGGCTCTTCCACCTTGGCATACTCGGGCAACAGCCCTTTCACCGCGCCTGTGGTCTTCTTGTCGCCGTGCACCACGGTGCTTCCCCACCGGGTAATGATGGGCGAAACGACGTCCAATTCGTTCACCTGCGCTTTCAGTCGGTCTATGTCTTTGTACACCATATTCCAGTCGCGTCCCTTGCGGAAACCGTCGTAGGGCTTGGTGGTCGATTGCGCGAAGACGATGGCCGAGTTAGTGGCAAAGCCCTCGAAGTTGGAGGAGAGCATCTCTTTCATGCCTTGCCCACCACCAATGAGCGCCACCAACATGAACACGCCCCAGAACACGCCGAAGCCCGTGAGCAGCGATCGCGTCTTGTTGCGGGTCAGCGTGTCGAGTATTTCGCGATATGTATCGATGTCTATTCTCATTCGGCTCTCAATGCTTCAATAGGTCTGATACGGGCGGCCTTGCGTGCCGGTATGAGTCCGGCGACGGTTCCGGCCAGAATCATCACCACAGTGGCCTCGATGCAAACGTCGAAGCCCACTGTGGGATTAACGAGCATCTTTGCCTTGAACACCCCGTAATCCACCTGAGTATGCCCGATTGTGGCATCCATGTATTGGTTGGCGGCAATGCCGAGCAGCATACCGATATATCCGAAAAAGGTGGTGATGATAATGCTTTCGATAATAATAAGACGAAGAATCGACCACGGTGTCGCACCGATGGCCTTGCGCACACCAAACTCACGGGTGCGCTCTCTCACAGTGATAAGCATGATGTTGCTCACGCCCACGATGCCCGAAAGCAATGTGAAGATACCGATGATCCATAATGCAATGTAGATAATGTTCATCCCTTGATTCATCTGTAGATTCTGTTTGAACCGATTCCATATCCAGACAGCCTCTTCATCGTCGGGTGCTGCATGATGATTGGTGTTGAGACTGGCTTTGTATTGCTTTTCAAAAGCGTCGTTTTCCTCCATGCTCTCAAGTCCGCGGAAAGAGAAAACGATGTTATCGACATCATCGCCACGATTGTAAATAACGCGAAAAGTATTGAAAGCGCAATAGGCGTCAGTATTCATCTCACTCTGATTGCTCTTATAAATGCCCACAATCTGAAATCCGGAATTATCCACTTTAAGGTATTTTCCCACCAGCGTCGAGATGTCTCCGTCCAGCAATTCCTTTGCTTGATTCTCACTAATAACCAAAGATTTGCGTTGCTGCGCATTGTCCATCGCATTTATGAAGCGGCCGTACAGCATCTCTATCTTGTTGATTTCCGCCAGATTGGGATAGACACCCTTAAGCGAACCGCTCACATAATTCTCACCATAAGTTATCTGAACATTGCCCCGTGTGATTTCAGCCCCCAGTTCGGTCACCACATTGGAATACTTTCTGTCCGTCGTCTGCATATCCTTATCGTCGAGATCGATTTGCCTGCCCTCCTTCAAGCCCTCGTATGCCTTCGATGTTCGCCATCCGCCCACTTCCATAGAGTTGGCCAGAAAACGATCGGAGTACTGCATAGTGGCATTGATGAGACCATTGCCGGCACCCAAAAGAAATATGAGCATAAATATTCCCCACGCCACGGCAAAGCCTGTCAGCGTAGTACGCAGTTTGTTTCGTTGTGCAGTAGCCCATATTTCTTCAAACACGTCGCGCATCCTTACTTCATTATTCCATTAATGCCAAACGGCCGCGCCGTATGGTCGAGATTCTCTTCTATATTTCCAATCAGTCCGTCTTTGATGTGGATGATCTTGTTTGTCTCGTTAGCCACACCGCTTTCATGCGTCACCACCACGATGGTCTTTTGCTCCTCGCGGTTCAATTTCTTCAGCAGCCCCATTACTTCCACACTCGTTTTAGAGTCAAGGGCACCCGTCGGCTCATCTGCCAAGATTATCTTAGGATTGGTGATCAGTGCACGAGCAATGGCCACACGCTGTTTCTGCCCGCCCGAAAGCTCGTTGGGATAATGCTCTGCCCATGGCAACAAGTCGAGTTTATCGAGATAATCGAGTGCCATCTGGTGCCGTTTACGACGCGAAACGCCCTGATAAAACAGGGGTAACTCCACATTCTCGACAGCCGTCTTAAACCCGATGAGGTTGAAACTCTGGAAGATAAAGCCTATCAGACGGTTGCGATATTCCGCCGCACGCCTCTCGCTGAGATCCTTGATCAACCGGTCTGCCAACACGTACTCGCCACTGTCATAATTGTCGAGAATACCTAATATATTTAATAAGGTGGACTTACCAGACCCCGACGCACCCATGATGGAGACAAATTCTCCCTCATCAATATCGAGACTGATGCCCTTGAGCACATGCAAGGGCTGTGCACCGAAGTAGGTCTTATTGATGTCTTTGAGTTGTATCATCATTGTATGTCTGACGAAGCGAGACCTAAAAAAGTTGCAATACCGTCATTATTTTCTAAGCGAATATCTCACCGTTTGGTGCAGTTTTACCTTGACGGGCTTACCATCTTTCACGGCTGGTATCCATTTGGGCATGCCTTTCATCACATTATAGGCCTCTTTGGCAAAGGCGAGTGATATTTGCTGCTTCACTTTATCTTGGTCAAACTGGGTCAGTTTGTCAAACTTTGAGCGGTCATACGATGTAATTACACAATCCTTTGCCTCGAAATTGGTCAGCGTTCCGTCTGTTTCTACCTCACAATTCATCGTCACCTCGCCCTGTGCGCCATACTTCTTGGCTATGTCCGGATACTTCAGATTCTTCGTCATATAGGTATTACGCGCATCGTTTCCGCCCGGAAACATAGGAGGAACGGGATGCCCTAACAGTTGTGCCAAGGATTCACCCGACTCTTCCAACAGCCCTTCCATATCAAGAGCAGCGAGTTTTTCTCCGATCTTTTCTATCATCACCGTACCCAAAACCACCTTTCCGTCCGGGTCGATGAGATAGTAAGTGGGTATCCAGTTGATGTGATAGTCTCGGTCTATCTTGGTTTCTTTCTTCCACTTCTTCAGCTCACTGTAATGCAACCAAGACATTTCGTTCTTCTCGATACAGTTCTTCCACGCCTCGCGGTCGGTATCGAACGACACACCGATAAAGGCAACGCCCTTGCGCTGATATGTCCGGTTGAGCTCGCGCACCTGCGGAATGTCTTTCCGACAATCGGGACACCACGATGCCCAGAAGTCGATGACCACATAATGTCCGCGGAGCTTGCTGAGCGGAATATTCTTGGTCGAGTCCTTAAAATTGATAACAAATTCCGGTGCCGGCGTTCCCGGTTTCAACAGGTCAGCGGCATATTTGATGTCCGGATCTTCGTTTGTCTCTTGTGCGCCGATTGTCAACACACTGCCCATCAATAGCATGGCAAGAATCAAATACTTTTTCATTTTACAGAAGTTAAAGGAGTTACAGGAGTTACCGCTTGCTATACTCGCTAAGGAGTGAAGGACAACATCTTGTTAAGCCCCCAATATTAAACGTATGTTTTATTTTCGTTGTCTTTTAATTTCCGGAGGAGAGAGGCGTGCGGAGAGGCGAGAGAGAACAGCCTGACAAATGGATGGAACATCAACTGCAAAGCATTTCTCACTCCTCTCTCCACTCTCCTCTCTCCACTTTAAAGATATTCAATGTCTGATCACAATACTCCACCACCGCCGGACGGTGCGTAACGAAGATCACAGTCTTATCGCGCGAGGAAAGAATGTTCTGCAACAGTTGCTTCTCCGTATCGGGGTCGAGAGCCGAGGTGGCCTCATCAAAGAGCATGATGCTGCGGTCACGCAACAGCGCACGGGCGATGGCAATGCGCTGTGCCTGCCCTTCGGAGAGCCCGCCGCCCGCTTCTGTGCACAGCGTGCCAAGCCCCTCGGGCAACTGCATCACGAAGTCGGCACAACTCTTGCGCAGCGCCTCCTTCATCTCTTCATCGGTGGCATTGAGCTTGCCCAACCGCAGGTTATCGCGAATGGTGCCGCTCATGAGCGTATTGCCCTGCGGCACATACACGAAGTTGCAGCGCGTCAGAGGCGAAAGCTCCCTGCTCTCCACCTTATTATATATCTCCACACTGCCTTTCTGTGGTTTGATGAGTGCAAGAATCATGCGTACCAATGTGGTCTTGCCGGCTCCCGTCTCACCCAGTATGGCGGTGCACGACCCGGGGTAGAAGTCGAAACTCAAGTGCTTGATTACGTCACCCTCCACATCGTCATACTGATAGGCGATGTCATTGAGCCGCACTCCGCACGGCGAGGCCAGCTCTACGGGGGCGCCCTGCTCCTCCGTCGGATTCTCCTCCAGCTCCATCAGGCGTTCGGCAGCCGTAAACACTGACACGGCCTGCGGCACGAGCTTGGTCAAGGTGCGTGCCGGCCCTTGTATTCTGTTGACCAATTGCAGAAAAGCGGTCATGCCACCGAAGCTCAACGTATGCTCCGACATGCGGATGGCTGCCCACAGAAAGGCAATGAGATAACCCAAACGAAAACCCAGCCAGAGGAGAACGTTGCTGACAACAGAGAACATTGTGCGCTTCACCACCTTGTGGCGAAGCACACTCTGCGTCGATTCCAACTTGCTCACCATCGGGTCTTCGCTCTCCAAAGTCTTGATGAGCATGCGGTGCTGAATGGTCTCCTGCAGGATGCTCTGCACCTGCGAATCGGAACTGCGTACCTCATGGGTGAGCCGCCGCATCTGCCCCACGTAGACCTTGCTCACTGCCAAAAACACGGGAATGATGGCTACGGTGATCAGTGCCAGCATGGTGTCCATCAAACAGAGATAGCAGAAGGCACCGACAAACATTGCCAGCACTGCCAGAGAGTCGGGAATGGTCTCGGTGAGAAACCTTACCACACCATTGACATCCTGCTCCAGACGATTGAGCACGTCGCCCGAATGAAACCTTTCCTTGCCGTGCCATTCCGAACGGAGTATGCGGTCGAGCATGCGCTGCTGCATCTTGTTTTGCGCCCGGATGCCCAGAATGCTGCTCACCCATGTGCTTGAGATGCTGAGCAGCAGACCTGCCACCATCAGCAGTGCCATGATTACCACCGCCTTGATAATCTCTGCCCGGCTCACCTCGCCTCCGCCCACAATGGGTGTAGCCACATCGATGGCCTGCTGTATTGCCCACACCTGCCCGAGCGACACGCCCACGCCGGCAAGGCCTATCAGGGCGTTGAGCAAAGCCTGCAAATGGTTGCCGCGCCATGCACCCCACAACCATTTGCAAATGGTACGCACATCGTATTTGGAGTGTGGAATCCTCAATAGTTTTCGCAAGCGAGAAAGCATCTGTTAATTAGTAATTAGAAATTAGTAATTAGTAATTATGATTACCGAAACAAGGGATTCGGCATATAGAAACAGGGGATTCGGCATGTAGAAACAAGGTGATTCTGTATATAGTAATTGGAAATTTGACCGAGTGGAGTTCGTCCTTTGCCGGAAAATTCATCTTCATTCACGATTCGGTTCTTTAGACTAATCATAATTACTAATTTCTAATTACTAATTACTAATTCCCCATCGAGAGTCTCTGGTCTGCTCCCCACATCAGTTTGTCGCGCAGGGTAGAGAAGTAATGTGCTGACTGCTGCTTCACGATGCGCACCGTATAAGGCGCCTTGCGTATGGTCACCTTCGTGCCCTCGCGCAACTTCTGCGAACGACCGTCTATCGCCGCCAAGAAGTGATGGCTGCGGCTTTCCACCTCCAACTCGATCACGCTGTCATCGTTGATGGCAATCGGGCGGATGTTCAGGCTGTGGGGAGCCACAGGCGTGAGGCACAGGATATGGGCAGAGGGCACGATCACCGGACCGCCGTTGGAGAGATTGTATGCCGTGCTGCCCGTAGGCGTGGAGATAACCAGCCCGTCGGCCTGATAGGTCACGAGGAAATCGCCGTTGACGCTGCAACGGATGGAGATCATCGAAGCATTGTCGCGCTTGAGCAGGGCAATATCGTTTAGGGCGAAAGGACTGCAGATTAGCGGCTCGCCATCGGTCTCCATCCTGATCACCGAATGCTCCTCCACCTTATACTTCCCGCCGTATATCTCATCGAGTACACCCGTTATCTCAGATGGCAGCACGTCGGCGAGAAATCCGAGACGCCCCATATTGACACCGAGAATGGGCGTACCCTTTGCCCCCACCCTGCCGGCAGCCTTGAGAAACGTGCCGTCGCCACCCAGAGAGATAACGAAATCCACGTCGAAATCGTCGCCGTCGATCATTCCCGAACACACCACATCCATACCCATCGTGCGGGTGAGGAAGTCATGATAGGTGCGGTCGATGTATATCTCGGCATCGTGCTTCCTGAGATAGTCCAATATATGCTGGATGGCAATAGACTTTTTCGCTTGATATTCATTGCCGATAAGCGCAAAGCGCAATCGCTGGTGTGCCATGACGGTATCTTTTCTGTTACCCCACAAAAATACAACTTTTTATTGAAAAAATACAAGAAAATGTTACTTTTTGTGACATTTCTGTACCTATGGGTACAGCCTGAAACCGCTCACAGCGACCGCTCGCTTGCCATCATGGGCACAGTCACGGATGACCATTCGCTATGGGCAAATCGCACGATAATTAGGATAAAACTCAACAAAATATACCATAATCAAGCAAAATAACCACTCCGAAATAATTTGACATAAATCTTCTGAAAAATCGAGGATTTAAAAATCAATGGGATTTTGGGTGAAAATCGGGCAAAAAACCACCGCTTTTACAAATGCCTGATAGTCAGCAGTTTACATCCTGAAAAATATTATGGCTGAAAATTCATGATTTTCCCGTGTTGCGATACCTATGCTTTCGCATCGCGATACATACGTTATCGCATCGCGATCTCAACGCTTTCGCGGTGCGATCTCAATGCTTTCGCCATGCCAAAGCATAGGTATCGCAAAGTCGCCCCAGCATTTTCGTTCCGTTTTTGAGCCGAAATTGACAAATCAGTCCGATTATTTTTCTCTTTCATCACGCCCTGACGCCCCGAAAATTATAATGATATGTTTACAAAAACCATACCTGTAAAGACGTTTTCAGAGTGTCAAAGATCAGGAAAAATATAAAGAGTTTCGTAGTTAATTACAGGTTTTCGCTTTGCCGTTCGCCGTTTTTATGCTAATTTTGTAGCAAATAAGCCATTACGCAAATGAGGATTTTAAGACGAGTAGCAGAAGTGTTGTCGAAGCCGATCGCTATGAATGCGGTCTTCTTCGTAACAATGTACGTGCTCGGTGTGCTTTGCGCTCTCCTGACATTGCCCGATGACAAAGGCGCGAAGCTGTACGACAACCTCTTTCTCGAACTCTTTCTCGATGTCTATTTGGCATGCGTCGTGCTCGCCGTGCTGCCCCGGCGGTTGCGCCTGTGGATGCGGCGGGCGCTCTATGTGCTACTCTATGGCGTGGCCATCATAGATGTTTACTGCTTCTGGAAGTTCGACTCGACGCTTACACCCACGATGCTCCTGCTGGTGGGCGAGACCGACAGCCGCGAGGCAGGCGAGTTTCTGCGGTCTTATCTGTCGCCCGAAGTGCTGATATCGCCCATCGGGTGGATATTCCTGCTCATCGTGCTGCATGCGATGTGGACGTTGCGTCGCCGAATATTCCGGCTGCTGCGCTATCGTCAGCGCACATTGCTGCAAGGGTGGTGGCGCATCCGGCGACGGTGGCTGAACAGGTGGGGCGCTGGCATTGTGGCCGGACTGGCCGCAGGTGTGCTCGTCGTGGCGGGTGCCTGTACGAGCTGGCGCAACAAGGTGGGCATGACCCGGCTGATGACTGCCGGCACAATCGGCGAGGTGGAGCATCTGCTCACCGCCAAAGAGCACGGGCGTTTCTACCTGCCCGTCTATCGGTTGGCATTCAGCGCCTACAGCAACCACCTTGCATCGCAGCAGGTGATGAAGTGCATTGAAGCCGTGAAAAGCATCAAGGTAGACTCCTGCTCGTATCGCTCGCCCAACGTGGTGCTCATCATCGGCGAGAGCTATGGGCGTCACCACTCGCAGCAATACGGTTACCGGCTCAAGACCACGCCACGGCAGGTGAAGCGTGAGGCAAGCGGAATGCTGACCAAATTCACCGATGTGGTGAGCTGCTGGAACCTCACAAGTTTCGTGTTTAAGAATTTTCTCTCGCTGCACACGATAGGGCAAGCGGGCGAGTGGTGCGACTATCCGCTGTTTCCCGAACTCTATCGCAAGGCCGGCTACAAGGTCACGTTCCTCACCAATCAGTTTCTGCCCAAGGCCAAAGAGGCAGTCTACGACTTCTCGGGCGGATTCTTCCTCAACAATCCCACGCTGAACGAAGCGCTGTTTGACCTGCGCAATGACAAGACGCACCGGTTCGACGAGGGTCTGCTGAACGATTATGACACCTTCTTGAAGCGTGGCGACATCAGGTTGGGGCGCAACGCGAGAGGGCAGCAAGGCAAGGTGGCGGAGGGAGATAACAATCTCATCATCTTCCATCTCATCGGTCAGCACGTGACCTATCGCTCCCGCTGTCCCAATGACCGGCGCAAGTTCGTCCCCGATGACTACGAGGAGATACGCCCCGAACTGTCGAAGAAGAAACGCCGCGTGATGGCCGATTACGACAATGCGGTGCTCTACAACGACTCTATTGTGGATGCCATTATCCGCAGGTTTGAGCACGAGGATGCCATCGTGATATACATGCCCGACCACGGGGAAGAGTGTTATGAGCCGGGACGCGACTTCATCTGCCGCAACCATAGCGACGCGGTGGACTGGCCGCTGGCGCATTATGAGTTCGAGATACCGTTCTGGATATGGTGTTCGCACAAGTATGCGGTGAATCACCCCGAGGTGTTCAAGGCAATTAAAGATGCCAAAGACCGCCGGTTTATGACCGATGCATTGCCTCACGCGATGCTGTGGCTGGGCGGAATTGCGGCCAAAGATTATCATGCGGAATACAATCTGCTGTCGCCCGACTACGATGAGATGCGTCCGCGCATATTGAAAAATACGGTGGACTATGATGCTCTGAGGGATAAAGGACAGCCACTGCCCTGAACTCAGGCCTTCAAGTCCGCTCCTCTTTCTTTATTATTCATGGAATACAAACTGAAATACGACCTTCTGTCGCGTGCCGAATGCAATGCTCTGCGTGGGCTTGCCATCTTGGGCATCTTCCTGCATAACTATTGCCACTGGTTGGGGGCGGTGGTAAAGGAGAACGAGTACCAATATTTTCAGCGCAATGTAGACTGGCTGCATGCGGTGATGGCGCAGCCCGACTGGCTGTTGCCTATGCATCTGATGTCGTTTTTCGGTCATTATGGCGTGCCCATCTTCCTCTTTTTGAGCGCATACGGACTGGAGAAGAAGTATAACAATACCCCCTCCCCCACCCGCTCCCCGATAAAGATGGATAAACATGAGGCGGGTGCTGTCGGCTCATTCATTGCACAACATTACCTCAAGTTGTTCAAGATGATGTTCGCCGGCTTCGTTTGTTTCATCATCGTAGATGCCATAACGCCGGGGCGCTGGCATTATAGCGTGACGCAAATCGTGGCGCAGCTGGGTATGTTCAACAACCTCTTGCCCGAGCCCGACCGCAACATCTGGCCGGGGCCATACTGGTTTTTCGGACTGATGATGCAGCTCTACATCGTTTATCGGCTGCTCATCTACCGGCGTCATTGGGGCTGGACGGTGGGCTTGATGGTGATATGCATAGGCGTGCAGATGCACTTCGCCCCTGAAAGCGAGGAGTTGAACAGGTACAGATACAACTTCATGGGAGGCATGCTGCCCTTCGGCATGGGCGTGTTGTTTGCCCGTTTCGGTGAAAAGGTGATACTCTTCCCTCGCCATCCCGTGGCCACGCTGATGTGCTTCCTCGTCAGCGCATGGCTCGTGGAGGCGCTCAGCAACAGCTATTATGGCTGGGTGTTCGTGCCTGTCTTTGTGATTGAAGCCTCCATCTACTTTGTGAAGCTGGCGGGTGAGGTGCGCATCCCGGGCTTAGGCATCGTGCTTTTCCGTCTGTTAGAGTGGTTGGGGGTCATCTCCGCCGCCCTCTTTGTCATTCATCCCGTACTCCGCAAGATTTTTATTCCTATCTCCCGACAGGGCGACATGTATGCCGGCCTGCTGCTCTATGTCATTGCTTGTATTGGAGTAGCTGCGGTCTTCCCACGCCTCTCCAAAGGAGGAGACACTCCAAAACCGCAGTCATGAGGGAAAAAAGGAATATGGCCGACCAATAATAACCAAACGACCGATGGAAAAACGACCGAAGAACGAAGACAGCAGACAGCCTCTCCCCGGGGGGAGTTTCGGAGGATTGTCGCTTTATCGCGGCGAACTGATGGGGCTAGCAATGCTTTTTGTCATCCTCTTTCACGTGGACTTACCGCGTCTCGACCCCTTCTTCGGACTGAAACGAATGGGGAATATCGGTGTGGATATATTCCTTTTCCTTAGCGGATTGGGGCTGTGGTTCTCGTGGGCGAAGCGCCCAGACTGGAAATCGTTTATCAAACGGCGTTACCTCCGCATCTATCCGGCATGGCTGATCATAGCTTGCCTGTATTACATACCGCGCTTTCACGGCGGCGATGTCATGGCATGGACAGACCTGATCGGCGATATTACGATCAACTGGGACTTCTGGTTGCACGATGAACTCACGTTCTGGTATATCCCTGCCGCGATGATGCTCTATCTCTTTGCGCCTGCTTACATGGAGCTGGTGCGTAGGAATCCTGTTTACAGATGGCTTCCCGTAGCGATGATGACATGGTGTGTCGCGGTGCAATGGGTCACTCCCATCCATCAAGCCGTAGGACATATCGAGATATTCTGGAGCCGCGTGCCCATCTTTTTCATCGGAATCAATATGGGAGAAATGGTACGACGCAAGGATACCATAGCCAAATCGGGCTTTTGGTTGATACTCCTTACCTTCGGTTTGGCACTGTCTTCCTGCATCTACATGGAGCAGACGCAGCACGGCCGCTTCCCTTTGTTCATTGAAAGAATGGTCTATATCCCTTTGACCGTAACGGTCTTGATGCTCTTCTGCCATGCCCTGCGCCGGTCACCACAATGGCTTAACAAGGCGTTGCGGTTCATCGGAACAGTGAGTTTGGAGTGTTACCTCATCCACGCGCATTTCGTTCTGAACCATTTTCCCGCCACATGGAGCTACTGGGGCAAGTTTCTGGCGTGTCTGCTCATCACACTTCCTCTGGCGTGGGTGCTGAACAAGATAGCGGAGTGGATATCAGACCGACTCAACCAAGCGATAACAGTATGAAAGATTTGATAAGACTCGTGCGGCCAAAGCAATGGCTCAAGAACATGTTTGTGTTTATCCCGCTGTTCTTCGGCGGTTCGCTGCTCAATGGCGAGGCCATCATTGCAGCGGTCATCGCCTTTTGCTCGTTCAGCCTTGCAGCCTCGGCCATCTATTGTCTGAATGATATTGTCGACGTGGAAGCCGACCGCCGCCACGCCGTGAAGTGTAAACGGCCGCTCGCATCGGGTGCCATCAGCGTGAAAGCGGCGCAGGCGTTGATGGCGTTGTTGGTGCTGTTGTCACTCGTCATCCTCCTGCTGCTCAGGCAGAACGTATGGGAGACAATGGCCGTAGTGGTGTTTTATATCGTGCTGAACATTGCCTATTGCTTCAAGTTGAAGCAATATGCCATCGTCGACGTGTGCGTCATTGCCTTTGGGTTCGTGCTCCGCATCTTGGCGGGCGGTATCGCCACAGATATCATACTGAGCAACTGGTTGGTGCTGATGACCTTCCTGCTCACGCTGTTCCTATCGTTTACCAAGCGCAGAGACGATGTGGTGCAGATGAATCAGACCGGTGAGCCGCCGCGTAAGAATACCATCCGCTATAACATCACGTTCATCAACCAAGCCATCACCATCACGGCATCGGTCACATTGGTATGCTACATCATGTACACCGTGTCGCCCGAGGTGACCGTCCGCTTCCACACGCAGCACCTATACCTCACCACTATCTTCGTGTTGCTGGGGCTTTTGCGCTACATCCAGCTCACCGTGGTGGATGAGATGAGCGGCGATCCGACGAAAATCATACTGCGCGACCGCTTCATCCAGCTCATTGTGGTGGGGTGGATTATGGCGTTTCTGGTCATCATTTATTGCTTGTAGGTATGCGAAGAAGGGTTCATTGCTTCGATTTCGACGGCACACTGACCACCGAGGACACGCTCTTGGCGTTTATCAGGCATGCGAAAGGCACGGCGATGCTGGTGTGGGGCGTCGTGCTGCACCTGCCTTTGCTCCTGCTGATGAAGCTCAAACTCTATCCCAACGGCAAGGCCAAGCAACGCCTCTTCAGCTTCTTCTTCAAGGGAATATCCGCTCAGGAGTTTACCGATACATGCGAATCATTCGCCCGAACCCATCAACACCTGCTGCACCCACAGGGCATCCGGCAGATTGAGGAAGCCTTATCGCGAGGCGAACAGGTGCTTATCGTAAGCGCAAGCATCGCAGATTGGGTGGCGCCATTCTTCCATCGGGATGCACATCTCATGGTGCTGGGCACGCAGATAGAGACTGTCGACGGTGTGGTGACAGGCAGATTTCTCACTGAAAACTGCTACGGGGCAGAAAAGGTGAATCGCATTCAGCAGGTGCTGACAGACAGAGCCGACTGTTATCTCATCGCTTACGGCGACAGCCGGGGCGATAAAGAGATGTTGGAATATGCGGACGAAGCACACTACAAACCGTTCAGATAACCCTTTTTAAGGCGCTGAGGAGGGTATTCAGCACCGTCGCAACTATAATTACTTCCTGTATTTGAGTTTCACCATCACCGGATAGTGATCGGAAGGATTGCGTCTTTCCTTTCCCGACCAATAGCTGTTGGTCAGGATGCCATAGTTGAGCACGTCAAATTGGGGTGAAACAAAGATATGGTCGATGCGGCTATCATCGCGATATTCCTGCAAGAAGTCGTTCCAAGTGCCTATCGCTGCAAAGCGCTGACGGGCGTTGTCATAGCTGTCTTTCAGTATTCCCGATTTCGAGAATATGCCGATAATCTCGTTTCTCTGGTCTACATTGAAGTCGCCGGTGAGTATCACGGGTGCACCTTTGGCTATTTCCTTGATCTTCGCTATCACGAGTTTGGCACTCTCCCGACGTGCCGTCACGCCCACATGGTCCATGTGGAGGTTGAAGAAAAAGAACTTCAACTTGGTCTTCTCATCCTGAAACTGCCCCCACGTACAGATTCTGATGCAGGCCGCATCCCATCCGAAAGAAGGCTTGTCCGGAGTCTCCGACAACCAGAAATCGCCGTTTTTCAATAGTCTGAGCCTTTTTTTCTTATAGAAAATGGCGGCATATTCGCCTTTCGTCTTGCCGTCGTCGCGCCCCACACCAATGTAATTGTAGGAAGGAAGCCGGTGGGTCATATCCTGAAGTTGGTCGTTCAGCACCTCCTGCGTGCCGAAAATCACGGGCTCTTCAAAGTTGATAAAGTCGCAGATCACGGGGCATCGCTGCTTCCATCCGTTGTCATTTTTCACGTCGGTATCATTGTTGCAGCGGATGTTATAACTGCCGACATACATCTTTTGGGCGCCTGCCACAACCGAAATCATCAGTGCAGCGAGCATCAAGGTAATCTTTTTCATTTGAGTAACGGGTTTGATTTAAAGTCATTTTCGGGTTCAAACGTGCCTGTCCTGCCCCATCCACTTGCTCATCCTGCGCCTCACGGCTTTCACGATGGCGCCGAAATTGCCGTATCGCAGGTTCAGTCCAAGCTCCTCCAACGACCGGCCTACCTTGATGCAAGGGTGATTCCAGCCCATCGCCTTGTAGAAATGCTCTTTATAGGGCATGTATTCCATCACGCGTTTCGGATGTTTCAGGGGGAACGTCACGTCGTGTCGCTGCATGGTGAATATGCGGCGCAGGCGCGACGGCATGGTCTTGAGAGCGGAAAAATGCGTGGAGTCGGCAGAGGCGCCCACATTGTTCACCATGTTGCGGGTGGGCATGACGGCCAGACCGCTATTCATCAGCATGTGCGACCAGAAGATACTCTCGAAGAACGGCTTGCCGCTCGCAGCATGGTCGGCACACATCTTCATGAAATCGCTGCGATAGCCCCGCTCCTTCACCACGGCTTCCAGTTGCCGACGGTCAAAGTCATCGCGCATAAAGCCGTACGCACCGTCCCACTGTTCCACCACCCTGCGCCATGAAGCCCAGCCCCAGATGGAGAAGACGGAGGTGAAAAAATAGTCGTAGGGCACGTCGCCGGTCACCTCGTCGGGGTTGAACCCGGCCACCATCGTGACGCGGAGGTCGTGCTCGTAGCGGTCGAGCATCTCCTTGCAGAATGGGAAAAACGACTGCGACGGCACCACATCGTCTTCCAGCACGATGCACTTGTCGGCCATAGCGAATGCCCATCGGTGCGACATGAACCCCGAGGGGTCGCACCCGTAGTTGCGCGTCTGATAGTTGCGCACCACCTCACACTCCCAGTCGATGTTCTCATCAGCCACGATGTTGCGGCATGCCTCGATGCCCACCATGTCGCGCTCGTCTCGCGCCCCGTCCTGATAGAGGAAGAGACGCGACGGTCTGGCCTTGCGCACCTCGTCGAACACCTGCCGGAACGTGTCCGGCCGGTTGAAAAATAACATCAGCACGGCGATGTCTGTCTTATAAGGTAGCTTTTCCATCGGCTTGTCGTTTGTTTGCAAAGATAGTGCATTCGGTTGACAAAAGCAAGGCTGCGACGGTAATATTTTCACGTGCTGCCGTTGCCGTGAGGGTCTTTCGACCACCGCTGCCGGTGCGTTTCGTCACCGCTGCCGACCCTTGCGGCGACGTTTCCTGCATGCCATGCCGGCGTACACCGAACGGTGTACGTGCATACGACGAACGACGTACGTGCGCACACCGAACGGCGTACGTGCGTACAGCGAACGACGTACGCCGGCATAAAAAACGGAACGGAGCGCAATAAACTTGAGAAGAGACGGTCATAGCTCGTATTTTATTCGTAATTTTGCACCATCAATGATATGCAAAATGAATGGCACGTTAAGCACGATCGTCTCTCCCTTAAGAATATTCATCATCCGTCGCGAGGAGCGGTGGGTGGCTTTGACCGCCCTGCTGGTATTCGTCTGCCTCAACGCTTTGCTCATCAGCAGCCATTGGAGCCATTACACCCACGGTGCGCCCGGCGGCTTCTGGACGCTGTTCACGCGGCGCTTTATGATGTCGGGTTACGACTGCTGGTCGTGGCTGACGGTGTCGGGCATGCGAATACACTTCATGACCGATCGTCATCCGTTGTATCTCACGTTTCTCTACCCCATGTATCTGCTGAACCATTGGCTCATGGATGCGACGGGTGTCAACTTCGCCGTGTTCTTTATCGCCGTGGTGGTGGTGTTCTCTGCCTGCTATTCCGCCATATTCATGTACCGCATCTTCCGCGAGTTGCTGTCCATGACCCAAGCACAGGCCTGTCTGCTTTTGGCAATGTTGTTTTCATTCGGCCACGTGATGATTCCGACGATGGTTCCCGACCATTTTATCATTTCCATGATGCTGCTCACCATGACCATTTATATCGCGGGAAAAAAGATACGGACGGGAAGGCAGCTGAAGGCGTGGCAAACGATGTGCCTGCTCTTTTTCACCTCGGGCATCGCTACGTCTAACGGCATCAAGACATTGCTGGCCGCATGGTTTGTCAATGGAAAGCGGGTGTTTCGCCCACGGTTCATCATGCTGGGCGTGGCCTTGCCTTTGGCGTTGCTGTGGGCTATCCAGCGTTATCAATATTACAGGTTCGAGATTCCGCAGACCAAGACCATTACCAAGATAGAAAAAGCAAATGCGAAAAAACATGACCCCAAGAAGGCCGCAGAGATAAAGAAGCACCGCGAATGGGTGAAACAGCATGACATGAGGCGGGCGGCAGACAGCGGCGTGCTGAACCTGATAGACCTCTCGACGCCGCGCGTGCCTGTCATCGTGGAGAATTTCTTGGGCGAATCGATTCTGCTCCACCGCGATTATGCCTTGCGCGACGTGTTCAAGGATCGGCCGGTGATAGTGAAGTATCGTTCGTGGTGGAGCTATATTCTTGTGTTTTCATTGGTTGCCGTATGCCTTGCCGGTATATGGCTCGGGCGGAAAGACCGTCTGATGCAAATGCTGTTGTGCTGGCTGGCATTCGACATCACCCTGCATCTGGTACTGGGCTTTGCCATCAACGAGGTCTATATCATGGCTGCCGGGTGGATATTCATTATCCCGATAGCCGCGTGCTACGTGCTCAAGCACATACCGGAACGATATACGCGCCATGCAGAACTGCTGTTGCTGCTGGCAACCCTGTATCTCTGGGGTAACAATGCAGCCTTGATTATACGCCATCTGATATAACCGCGATGAAGAATTACTATGATAATTTAAGCGCTTACAGCAAGGCAAACCTGAGAGAATGCCAGTTGAAGCAATTGGATATTCTTGCAGAGATAGACAGGATATGCCGGAAACATCACATCGACTACTGGCTGGATGGAGGCACATTGCTCGGTGCGGTGCGCCATGGCGGATTCATACCGTGGGATGACGACATAGACATTGCCATGGGATATAAGGATATGATACGCTTTGAACATATTGCGACGGAGGAGCTGCCCGACGGTCTTCGGGTGCAGTCGCCCCGGACGGGCGGCGGCAGCAAGGAGCCCATTGTCAAGATAAGAGACCTCAACTCATTGTATATCGAGCGTGGAGACCATTTCCAAAGCGATTATCTGAAAGGGATTTATGTAGACATATTTCCGTTTGTCAAGCATCCTGACGTGCCTAAGAAATGGATAAAAACATTGCATAAGGGGATGTCGAAGAGCTATTCCATCCTCCATCATCTGCACGGATATTCCTTGCGGGCTTTCGCAGAGTTCTTTTGGTTTGGTGCAAAATACCATTGTTATAATCTGATTTGGCACCTCCTCTGCCTTTGTTGCAGGTCATCGAGGTATGCCAACCTGCCTATCATCAATGGCTATGGCATCACACATGAAGAAGAAACCGTGCTTCCGGTAAGCATAGTGAGGTTTGAAGGAAAAGATTTTCCGGCACCGCACGACCCCGACCGGTATCTGAGGAATATCTACGGAAACTATATGGAGATACCCCCTGAAGGGAAAAGGAAAATCCACGCCGTGTTTATTCTTCCCTCTTTGGTCAAGGAAGAATAGGGCGGCGGGCTTGTATGGCCGCAAGAATGGTATGGGAAATGCCCTCATCGATGCCGAACAGGGGATTCCAGCCGGTGGCCTTGAGCTTGTCGATGTTAAAAGTAGCTTGGGTAACAGGGGTTGTGACACCTTGGCTGTTGCCCTCGGGAATATCAAAGATTACGCTTCGTCCTGTCTTCTCCGCGATAAGTTGGGCTAACTGACGGATGGTGATGTTTGAGCCGGGATGGGCTACGTTATACGCATTCTTGTTCTCTCCCTTATATAAAAGGTGCAAAATGGCATGGGCGGCATCAACAACATAGAGCCACGAACGACACTGCTCACCCTTGCTTTTCAACACAATATCTTCTTGATTGAGTGCATTTCTGATAAACTGCGCATACGCACGGTCATCCTGCTCGGTAAATCCGGGGCCGTAAGTATGGCACAAACGCGCAATCACGACATCCGCGCCATACTCCTCCGCGTATGCAACGCATAGTGTCTCGGCAGCCCTTTTGGAGGAGGGATAGCATGCGCGGGGTGACGCGCAATCGACATATCCGCTGCTCGTTTCGCAAAACTCCTCCCCGTTTCCTTCTCCGTAGACCTCGCCGGACGACAGGTACAGCATTCGCTTCAAGTTGTGGCGAATGCCGTATGCCATCAGGTTATTCACACCCCAAATATTAGATTGAATAACCTCAACCGGTGTTTTTCTGAAAAACAGGGGGCTGGCGGGACTGGCAGCATGGATAATATAATGGAAATCGACGGTCTTATCGACGGTTCTGGTGACGTCAATCTCCAAACAAGTAAACCCCGAGAGACCTGCATATTGCTGAAAACGCCGCTCCACCTGAGCCTTGTCTCGGCCTGATACATATACGTGATAATCCCGATGGGGTCGAGACATCAAGACATCCACGACACAACTCCCTATCAATCCTGTGGCACCGACAACCAAGACATTATGCCCCGCCAAGAATCCGAGGTCGAGACCGTGGTCGAACAGCCTGCCGATGTCCTGATAATATGGATTTATTTGAGCCATGATTCGGCCTGTGTGTTCATCAAAGCCTTCAGTATTTCCAAGTCTTCGACGGTTGTAACCTTGATGTTTTTCTCCGAACCGGGCACGAGATGCATCGTTCTTCCTCCCAGTTCTGCCAATAGTGTGCATGACGCAACGGAGTTGTCGATGCCTCTTTCCTTTGCTTCGCGATGGGCTTGCAGCAGTTCTCCCAGTCGGAAAGTCTGCGGCGTCTGGGTGCGAATCAGTTTTTCGCGTGATATGCTATGATTGGTAGAGAATCCGTCCTCGCTCTCAAGAATGGCTTCCCTACACTTGATGCCGGTGACGGCGTTGCCATATTGCTGACAGATGGCAATGTTGGATGATATGATTTCTTGGGATAACAGCGGTCGTACGGCATCATGTATCAACACGAGATCCGTGTCATCGCATCCGTTTGACCTCAATCCGAAGATGCCGTTGTAGATGGATTCCTGTCCGTTGGCACCGCCCGCGAAAATCCATTTGAGCTTGGTGATGTTGAATTGGTTGGCATACGATTGCAGCACCGTCTCCCAACCGGACAGGCAGACGACCGCAATGCCGTGGATATCCGGATGCTTTTGGAAAGCCATCATCGTGTAGATAATGATAGGACAGTTGTCTACGTGCATAAATTGTTTAGGGATATCCTGCCCCATTCTGTTACCGGAGCCTCCGGCTATGATAAGCGCATAATTCATATTTCCTATGTTATTGCTACAAAGATAAGACAGATTGGCGTATCATACAAGGATTTGCTTTTGTTTTTTTATTGCAAAAACGATTATCCTCTCCTATTCCTCTCCAACATCCGCACCAGCTCATCGCTCGTGCCCGACACCACTTTTCGACAAAACATCTTGCCAGAAGCCTGCAAGATGTCGTAATCTTCGGCGGTGAGAACCTTGATGACGGGATGATAATTGATATAGGTAAGCGGGGTGAGAGCAGCCAGACTCTCATATCTCCCCTCGGCCAGCATGCAGCGGGAGGCATGGGCGGAGTTGAAAGCTACGGTCTGGATGAATGTCTCGGCCGGGCAGAAACTGGTCTTAAAATAATCTTTCAGGTGTTTGTTCTCATCCCATTCTTTCACGATGAGATGTGCAAGGGCAGGTGTGATAGCCCACCACGCCGCGCCCTTGTGCAGCGTATAGGTCTTGCCGGGGCAGTGTATCTGCAGTGTTTTCCGCACGCCTATGGATGCCACGGCCTTGCGCAGCGCCACCCGCAACTTACTCATGATACTCCCCGAGGGGCACGGATGCGCGGCGAAAAAGCGGAACTCGCGGTAAAGGTCAGCCGCCTTGCCCTGATGAAGCATGGAGATACCCTGCAGAAACTCCCTGCCGTCGGCCTGCGTAAAGAAATCGAGCATCTTCTCATTGCTCCACAGCGGATAATCCATTCCGCTCATGCTGATGAGATAATCGGCATCGCTCGCTGCGAGGGCGGCACGAATCAGTTCCACCTGATACTCCACCTCGTTGATGCTTCCCCACACCACGTTGACCCGATGGGCGATGAAACGCACGTTGGCTTGGGGCAGCAGCCGGACAAACGGGGCGATGTCGCTCTTCCGGTCTATATGGACAAAGAAATCGGAACCTTCGGGCAGGCTGCCGATGAGCCTTGCAAGATGTGCGGCATCGGTATGGGCAGAGATGAGGAAAGCGAGTTTCATGAGGTATGTTTTCTAAGTTTGGATAATATGAATTGCCGGCACTCATCGAGGATCTTGACCCTTGCCATGCGCATCACGGCATAATAGAGCACCGCCGCCATGACGATGCGGCTGACCAGCAACAGCCAGAGGTTGGCGATTGCTGCCGTGGCATAATGTGTGGCAACCATCACACCGAAAGCTGCCAAAGCGAAGGGCACAGTGTCTTTAAGGAATGATGCGAGACTGTAACCTGTGAGCCGGAAGGTGAAGAAATGCCACACGAAGAGCCAAGCCACATTGAGCAACGTATAGACAATGACCATCAGGCGGATGCCATACGGCCAGATGAGCAGCATAGTGACTATCTGGAGCACACCCAACGCAAAGGTGCACCAGAAGTAAATGCCCGATTTGCCCTTGCTGATAATCATGTTTGAGAGCAGCGTATAGAGGGGCATCGTGGCGCCCGATATGCACAAGATACGGATATATTCGGCACTCACCAGCCATTTCTCACCGATGGCAAGCACGATAAACTCCTTCGCCACCAGTCCGAAACCCAGCAACAGGGGAAACGACAGGAAGGCATCGAAGCGCATCATCTTGCGGAAAGCGTTGAGCTGGCGGTCTTGCTCGTCGCTGAGATTCACCAATACGGGCTGCGCCACTTGCGCCACCATGCTCTGAACGAGATAAAAACACTTGGAGTTCCACTGGTAGGCTTGGTTGTAATTGCCCGTGTCGTGAGCCGAGAAATAATGCCCCAACAGAATGTTGAGCACGTTGTTGTTCACATGATTGGTGATGGTCGTGGCGAGAATCTTAAACGAAAATCGAAACATACGCCTCACGGGGGCAAAGGTGATCTGCCTGCAGGTGGGTCGCCATGACGAATAGTGCCATGCAAAGAGGGTGTTGAGCAATACGAACACGTTGCTCTGCGTGGCAAGTGCCCAATACCGTGCACCGCAGAAAGCCATCACCGCACCCACTATGCTCGACAGCAACACGGCGGCAATGCCTGTCTTGGCCTGCTGCTTGGCCTTGAGATTTTTGAACAGGTAGGCATTCTGCACGATGCCGAACGAGGCGAAGACGAACCCGAGAAAGGCGTATCGCGCCAGCGGCACTATCTCGTCGGTGTGGTAATATCGGGCGATGAGCGGGGCGCAGAAGAACAGTACGGCATACAGCAGCAGCCCCATGATGATGTTGAACCAGAACACAGAGTTATAGTCTTCATCTTTCGGCTCCTTGATGTTGACGAGCGCCACGCCGAAACCGCTGTTTTGCAATGCGCTGGCAATGAGCGAGAAGACGGCGATCATGGCTATCATGCCATAATCGGAGGGGTCGAGCAGTCGTCCGAGCACGATGCCGAAGACCAGCCCGATGACCTGTTGCACGCCACTGTTCAGCCCGCCCCAGAAAAGCCCCTTAGCCGTTTTTTCCTTTAAACTGTCTGCCATATACGTTGCAAATGTAGTATTATTTGTTGGATGTTCAAAGAAAATTTTTACATTTTGGTTTGTCCTGCCATCTTAAAAGCGGTAACTTTGCGAAAAAATAGTAGTTATGAGCACTAACGGACATTTGCTTTTCGTACCCTCCGGCGGGTTGGCTAATCGAATGCGGGCGGTGGCCTCGGCATACGAGCTGTGCCGCCGACAATCGGTTTCCCTGCGGATAGTATGGCTTCAGGACTGGGCGCTCCACGCCCCTTTTGGCGCGCTGTTTGAGGCATCGCCCATGTTAGACGTGCACGATGCCTCGTGTTTGGACTATCTTGTCTATGACCGTCCCCGCAAGCGCAACCTGTGGATTCCCAAGTTGTTCCAGCATATCATTTACGACCAGCGCATCGACGAGCCGCAGGTCACGCCGTTGAAGCAGCGCCACTTCGATTTCAGCCGATGGGTGGCCGGGCATAAAAGCTATATGAGCTGCTATCAGGAGTTCGGCGATTTCAGCAACAGCCTGTATGCCGAATTGTTTCGCCCGGTGGCGGCCGTAGAAGAAAGAATCCGCAGTTTCACCGATCGGTTTTCCGCGCATACGGTGGGCTTTCACATTCGGCGCACAGACAACAGGGAGAGCACGGAGAAGAGCCCGCTTGAGCTTTTTGTCGAGGCTGGGCACAGGGAGCTGGCCGAATACCCTGACACGATGTTTTTTGTGGCGACGGACGACGAGGAAACCAAAGCCGTACTTCGGAAAACATTCGCCGGCAGGATACTGACATCTCCGAATGCGGCCGACCGCGGGAGCGTAGAGGGCATCAGAGGCGGACTGGCAGAAATGTATGCACTGTCGCGCGCAAGCATCATCTATGGCTCGGCCGGTAGCTCATTCTCTGTGATGGCCTCCAAGATTGGCGGCAATCCGTTGGTCATCTTGTCGAAATGAAGCGGCTTTCCAGCTTTCGTATGGGAGGTTTATGCGCATGGTTCCGATGCAGGTGAAGCAAAAAGTAGATTTTGTAATATCACTGTCCGCTAAAAACATATTGCCTGATCGGAAATCATTTATGCATCATTCCTGCGAACAGCTTAGCCCTGAAAGGGCTTGCCGGAACATCGCGTGCACCAAACGGCACACCAATCTCATTTTGGTGCCGGCGTACGACGTTCGATGTACGCACGTACACCGTTCGGCATACGCATGTACGGCGTACGGTGTACATGCGTACACCGTACGAAATACGCCGCGATATGTACGCGAAGCGACTACGAAATATGCAGGGAGAGAGGCTATTAAGCACTTGGAGAACCCTGTATGAAACTGAAACAGCAATGCTGACGGGCAGATTCGTATCGCTTGCTTTCAACTTTTAACAGACTATGAGAGTATATTTCTACCACACGCAGAACATCCGGTATATGCTGGAGCGGTATCGGAGAGGAGAATTTCCGGGGCATCTGCTCTATGGAGCAACACACTTCGGTGAATATGGCATCGACGTGACGTGGCACCAGTTCATTGCCAGCACTTCGCGTCTGAAACGCATGCTGCTCACCACATGGCGCGTACTGCGGCAGAGCGGGCACATCGACGCCGTGTATGCCACCCACTACACAGGTATCGAACCGCTTATCTTCCTGCGTGCCTTAGGCCTCTTTCGCAAGCCCATCGTCATCTGGCACCACCAGCCCATCGTCAAATCGGCAAGCCGATGGCGCGATCTGCTCGGACGCCTCTTTTATCGTGGCATCGACGAGATGATTTTCTTCTCGCAGAAACTGATCGACGACTCCGTTCGCACGGGCAAGGCTCAGCCCGGGAAGATGCATCTGGGCTATTGGGGTGCCGACCTCGACTATTACGACCGCCTGCTGGCACGGCAGCCGAAGCGCGGGGGCTTCATCTCGTCGGGCAAGGAGATGCGTGACATGCCAACCCTCGTCGCAGCCTTCAACGCCACGGGGGCGCCACTCGACATCTACCTGAACAGAAACAACGGCGACACCGACTATGAACACCTTTTCGGGTCACTGCAGCGACAACCCAATGTCCGGTTGCACTTTACCGCAGGCTGGGTAGTGCCCGAACTGGCCGAACAGGTGAACAGTCATGCCTGTGCGGTTGTCTGCTGCCGGGAGACAAAATACACCGTAGGACTGACCACCGTGGTGGAAGCGCTGGCTCTGGGCATTCCGATGATCTGTAGCCGCAATCCCCAAATACCTATCGACATGGAAAGAGAAGGCTGCGGCATCTCCGTACCCTATTATGATGTGGAGGGCTGGAAACAAGCCATTGCCTACATGCAGACCCATCCCGCCGAAGTTCTTGAAATGGGAAAGAAAGGCCGGCGACTGGCAGAATCTACCTACAACGACCGCCACTGCGCCGAAATAGCAGCCGGGTTGCTGATGAAATACCAATAAGCAGGATTCTCATCACAACGTAGTTAAACTTACTATATCAATGTTAATAATCCGTAATTCGCTACTTTTAAAGGCATCGTCCATTTCCCCATCCCAAATAAAATATGTACTTTTGCACACCGATTATTTCCGGGGTACACTTAGAGCCCCACGTACGGTTGTGTTAATAGCGGCAGTCTTTGGCCGGACGTCGCGGTTAGTGAATCAATTGTGCAGCAGAGCTAACGCTGTGGATGGTCTCTTTTAGACTGGAGGCGCCGCGAGGTCTCTGTTATTATTAGGTAAAAACGTTTTTAGTAGTAAATTAAAAAAATGAACACTTTAAGTTACAAGACTATTTCCGCCAACAAGGAAACGGTGAAGAAAGAGTGGGTTGTAGTAGATGCTACAGATCAGGTTGTTGGTCGTCTCTGCTCTAAAGTTGCTAAGTTGATCCGCGGAAAGTACAAGCCAAATTTTACTCCTCACGTAGATTGCGGTGACAATGTGATCATCGTCAACGCAGAGAAGGTGCGTTTCACGGGTAAGAAAGAGACCGATAAGGTCTATACCCGCTACACCGGTTACCCGGGTGGTCAGCGCTTCAACACTCCTGCCGAGCTTCGCACTCGCAAGAACGGTGTTGACAAAATGCTTCGCCACGCCGTAAAGGGTATGCTTCCCAAGGGCCCCCTCGGTCGCTCTTTGTTGAAGAACCTTTATGTTTTCGAGGGTCCAGAACACGACAAAGCCCCCCAGAAGCCAAAGGTAATCGATATTAACCAGTATAAATAATTAAGGAGTAAGATGGAAGTAATAAATGCAATTGGTCGCCGTAAGAGCGCTGTAGCTCGTGTTTACCTTTCAGAGGGTACCGGTAAGATCACAGTCAACAAGAAAGATTTGAAAGATTTCTTCCCATCAGCCATCCTGCAGTACGTGGTTAAGCAGCCACTTGAGCTGTTGGAGGTTGCAGAGAAGTACGATATTAAAGCTAACCTTGATGGCGGCGGCTTCACAGGCCAGAGTCAGGCTCTCCGCCTCGCTATTGCCCGCGCGCTCGTCAAAGTAAATGCTGAAGACAAGAAAGCTCTGAAAGATCAGGGATTCCTTACTCGCGACAGCCGTGCCGTAGAGCGTAAGAAGCCCGGTCAGCCCAAGGCTCGTCGTCGCTTCCAGTTCAGTAAGCGATAAGACCTTTGAACTTTAATCTTTGAACCTTGTGCTTTATGATATGTCATCATGCAGAGCAATCATAAACTTCAAAGCTCAATGTTTCAAGTTCAAAGTCCCAAGTAAACGTTTAGCATCTAAACTCGTAAGATTCCTTCGGACTACTTACGGGCTGATTCTGACAGAATTAAAAAGAAAGTAAACAATTAAAAAAGAAAAGACAATGTCAAGAACAAATTTTGACCAGTTATTGCAGGCAGGTTGCCATTTCGGGCACCTCAAGCGCAAGTGGAACCCCGCCATGGCTCCCTATATTTTCATGGAGCGCAATGGTATTCATATTATCGACCTGAACAAAACCGTAGCAAAGATTGACGAGGCTGCGGAGGTGCTGAAAGGTCTGGCCAAGAGCGGCAAGAAAGTGTTGTTCGTCGCTACTAAAAAACAAGTTAAGGAAATCGTGGCCGAGAAGGCTGCATCGGTAAATATGCCATACGTGATCGAGCGTTGGCCGGGCGGTATGCTCACCAACTTCCCAACTATCCGTAAGGCCGTGAAGAAAATGACGAACATCGACAAGTTGATGGCCGATGGCACATTCGCTAACCTTTCTAAGCGCGAGTTGCTGCAGGTGGCACGCCAGCGTGCGAAGCTGGAGAAGAACTTGGGGTCTATTGCTGATCTGACCCGTCTCCCTTCTGCCCTCTTCGTCATTGACGTGATGAAAGAGCACATCGCCGTTAAGGAGGCTAATCGTCTGGGCATTCCGGTGTTCGGTATCGTAGATACCAACTCAGCCCCTAAGAACATCGATTACATCATTCCTGCCAACGATGACGCTAAAGACTCTGTAGAGGTTATCCTCAATGCAGTTTGCGGTGCAATCGCTGAGGGGCTTGAGGAGCGTAAGGTGGAAAGGGCTGATGATAAAGCTGCTGCCGAACAGGCAGAAGAGGCTGCTGAAGGCAAGCGTCGCAACCGCCGCGCCCGCAAGGACGAAGACGCAGAGACTGCTCCGGCTGCCGCTGCACCTGCTGAAGAGGAAGCTGCCGCTGAGTAAAAATCATGTAAATAGGGTCTTATAGGATTGGATAGGCATCTTGTTTGAACCTATGCATCCCTATAAGGCCTTGTTGTTTTGATTCAAAATAAAGATTAACATTTAACGATTTAAGGAAAAAGAAATATTATGGCTGTTACAATTGAAGACATCAAGAAACTTCGCGCCATGACTGGTGCCGGTATGAAAGACTGTAAAAAGGCACTTGCCGAAGCTGATGGTGATATCGATAAGGCTGTGGAGCTCGTGCGTGAGCGTGGCTTAGCCATCGCTGCCAAGCGTTCTGACCGCGAGACATCCAATGGCTGTGTGCTTGTGAAAAATGCCAATGGTTTTGCCGCTATGATCGCTTTGAAGTGCGAAACCGACTTCGTGGCCAATGGTGCTGATTATGTAGCACTGACACAGGAGATACTCGATACTGCTGTTGCTGCTAAGGCGCAGACACTGGACGAGGTAAACGAGCTTGCTTTGGCTGACGGCACAAAGGTTGCCGAGGCCGTGGTGCGCCGTTCAGGTGTAGTTGGCGAGAAGATGGAGCTGGATGGTTATCTCGTGCTCGAAGGTGCCAACATCTATACTTACGATCACATGGGGCGTCACACATTGTGTACCCTTGTTCAGCTCACCGACGCCAACGAGGATGCAGGTCACAAGGTGGCCATGCAGGTTGCGGCCATGAAGCCGGTGGCTCTCGACGAGTCTTCCGTTTCTCAGGAAGTGAAGGATGCCGAGCTGAAGGTGGCCATCGAGAAGACCAAAGAGGAGCAGATCGAGCGTCAGGTGAACATTGCCTTGAAGAAAGCCGGCATCAACACCAACCTCGTTGACTCAGATGACCATATCTCATCTAACGTAGCTAAGGGCTGGCTCTCTCAGGAGGATGCCGACAAGGCTGTTGCCATCAAGGCTGAGGTTGCTGCCGAAGCTGCCGCAAACCTGAATGAAGGCATGATTCAGAACATTGCTAAGGGACGTATGGCTAAGTTCTTCAAGGAGAACTGCCTCGTGGATCAGGAGTTCCAGTTCGGCGATGGCGACAAGCAGAGCGTAGCACAGTGGCTTGACAAGCAGGCTAAGGGCTTGGCTATCGTTGCTTACAAGCGTTTCAGCCTGTCTGCCGACTAAATGTAATCCTCTCCCTTCTTCAGTAACAGAGGATGACAGAACATATTGGAGGAGCCATGGAAGATGATTCTTCTATGGCTCCTTTCTGTTTTTATGATACAGCCTTTTCATCATGAAGAGAATCCGTTTTCATCCTGACGACGGCGTACACCGAACGCTGTACGTGCGTACACCGTACGCCATACATGCGTACACCGAACGACGTACGTGCGTACGACGTACGAGATACGTTGCCATCAGAGCAGGAAGCGACGGCAAAATGACTGAAAAACAGGCACAAATAGAGTGATAATTTATTGGGGTTGCCTACTTAAAGGATTAAGAATCATGAAGATATTTGCCATCGGCATGAATTATGCCGCACACAATAAAGAGCTTCACGGCACGTTATTAAAAACGGATGAGCCCGTTATCTTCCTGAAAGCCGACTCCAGTCTGCTCAAGGATCACAAGCCGTTCTTCATCCCCGATCATCTTGGAAGGATAGAATATGAGACCGAGGTGGTGGTGCGTATCTGCAAACTGGGCAAGACGGTGCCCGTGCGCTTTGCTCCGCGATACTATGATGCAGTGACGGTGGGCATAGATTTCACGGCTCGCGAACTCCAGCGCAAGCTCTCGCAGAAAGGACAGCCGTGGGACTTGGCAAAGGGATTTGACGGGGCTGCCTGTATCGGCGAATGGATTTCGAAGGAGAAATTTATCAACGTGCAGGCACTCCGCTTCCATCTCGACATCAACGGCAAGACCGTGCAGGAAGGCTGCACGAGCGACATGCTCTATAAGATAGACGAGATTATCTCCTACATCAGCCAGTTCTACACCCTTAAGACGGGCGATATGCTCTACACCGGGACACCTGCGGGGGTAGGCATGGTGCAGATTGACGATCATTTCGAGGGGTATCTGGAAGACAGGAAGGTACTGGATTTCAATTGCAAGTAAGCCCCATACGGCTCCACGAACGGTGCAGATGAAGAAAATTATACGATGAAAATATATAGACTTTTATTAGGAATACTGCTGGTTCTGTGCTCATGTCTCACGATGTCGGCACAGCGTTTCTTCAACCTGACATCCGATCAGGTGAAGGTCGATTCCATGCTCCCGCAGTTTGCCTACTCCGTTCCGTTAGACGGAGCATTTGAGGATTCTGTCTATACCTCCTCCATCCTTTATCCTGAGTTCATTGACATGACCTTACAGGATATTCAAAATTACCAGAAACTTTCATCCGCCCCGCTTCCCTCCTTACCTGAGATTACCCAACGCATTGTGCTCGACCGCAAAAGCGGAGCATTGGAAGTGCAGTTCTGTCCACTGGTCTATCGTGACGGAAAATACCGGATTCTCGTAAGTTTCATGTTGCGCGTCGACTCCAAATCATCAAGACCCGCCAAGCGCCGCGCATCTGCCATCACCCGCGCCACGACAGCTTCGTCCCGCTATGCTGCCCACTCCGTGCTGGCTTCCAGCACTTGGGCTAAGATCAGAGTACCCTCGTCGGGTGTATATCAACTAACCGATGCTGTCATCCGCAGGGCCGGATTCTCCGACTTGAGCAAGGTGAAGATCTATGGTTATGGCGGCAATCTGCAAAACGAGACTCTGGTCGGCACCGAACTGCAAGAGTTGGACGACCTGCAGGAAATACCCACCTGCACGGTCAATGGCAAGCGATTGTTCTATGCCAAAGGCCCGGTGAGCTGGAGCAGCAATACGGCAACCCGCCGAACCCGTAATCCCTATTCCGACTACGGATATTATTTCATCACTCAGAGTGATGCTACGCCGGCATCGGTCGACTCTGCCGCTTTTCTGGCATCGTTCTATCCCTCGGCCGACGACTATCATGTGCTGCACGAAGTTGATGGTTACAGTTGGTATCATGGCGGCCGCAACCTCTTCGATACGGAGGCAGTGAGCAGTGGAAACACCAAGACCGTCACGCTGAATAATATGACCGGCGCCACCAGAGGGACGCTCTCGGTTAACGTTTCGGCAGGAACGGCCACACAGGTGCAGGTAATGGTCAACGATTCCGTCGTGGGAACGTTAAGCGTTTCGTTGGGAAGCTATGACAAAGGCAATGAGAGGTCGGGCACCTACAACGTGTGGGGGTTACAGGGCTCCAACACGGTGAAGCTCTCTACCCTTAGCGGAGGCCCCATGCGGCTGGATTACGTGTCGATGGTTTTCAACAGTCCGAAACCGGCACCCAATCTTACGGGCAGTTTCTCCGCACCCGAATATGTGTATAACATCACCAATCAGGATCGTCACGCCGACGCTGCGACCGATATGGTGATTATCATCCCCACCTCGCAAAAACTCCTCACACAAGCCCAACGCCTTGCCGCTTTTCATGAGAAACATGACGGATTGAGAGTAAGGATTGTTCCTGCCGACGAACTTTACAACGAATTTTCGAGCGGAACACCCGACGCCAACGCCTACCGCCGTTATCTCAAGATGCTCTACGACCGTGCAGAGAGCAATGCTGACATGCCGCGCTATCTCCTGCTCTTCGGCGATTGCGTGTGGGATAACCGTATGCTGACCAGCGATTGCAGTGCGCTCGATGCCGACGATTACCTGCTCTGTTTCGAGAGCGAAAACTCCTTTAACGAGATAACCTGCTATGTCGACGACGGCTTCTTCTGCCTTCTCGACGATGGCGAAGGCTCCAATCCTCAACGCTCCGATAAGCTGGATATGGCTGTCGGCCGTTTCCCCGTCACCACTGAGGCGCAGGCTAAGATCATGGTCGACAAGACCATTGGCTACGTTGAGAATGAGAATGCCGGTGCATGGCAGAATGTTTTGATGTTCATGGGCGATGACGGCAACAACAATCTGCACATGAAAGACCTCGATGATGTGGTAGAAGACCTGTCGGCCGTCTATCCCGGCTATCAGATCAAGAAGGTGATGTGGGATGCATACACGGCAGAGACCTCTTCCACGGGTACACGTTATCCTGAAGTGGAAACCATCATCAAGCAGCAGCAGGCCTCCGGCGCGCTCATCATGGACTATGCCGGACACGGCCGTGAAGACCAGATCTCACATGAGGTCGTGCTGAAACTCTCCGACTTCAAGAGCTTCACCAACAAGAACCTCCCCCTGTGGATCACCGCTTCGTGCGACATTATGCCTTTCGACGGCACGTCGGAGACCATTGGCGAGGCTGCCGTGCTCAACGCAAACGGCGGTGCCGTGGCATTCTTTGGCACCACACGCACAGTGTATGCCAATTATAACAAACTGCTCAATCAGGCTTATCTGACCCATGTCTTGAGTTTGAGCAATGGCTTACCCGTAACGATTGGCGAGGCACAACGCTTGGCCAAGAACCAGATGATTACCACCGGACAAGACCGTACCACCAACAAGCTACAGTATTCGCTGCTCGGCGACCCAGCCATTTCGCTGAACCTCCCTACCCAGACCATTGTCATCGACTCGATCAACGGTATTGCCGTGTCGAGCACCAGCCAAGCCACGCTCAAGGCTGGCAGCATCGCACGCATCGTGGGGCATGTGGAGAATGTATCAAACTTCAATGGCGTGGTGACCGCCGTGGTGCTCGACTCGCGCGAACTCGTCACTTGCAAAGGCAATACGAGTGCGGAAGTGACCGGCGATGTGTTCACTTTCTACGACCGTACCAAGACTCTTTACAACGGTTCGGACAGCATCGCCAACGGAAAGTTCGCCATCTCGTTTGCCGTTCCGATGGACATCAATTATTCAAATGATACCGGACTGCTCAACATCTATGCCGTCAACAACGACAAGACCATACTCGCCCACGGCGCGAACAGCCACTTCATCGTGGGAGGATCGGATGTTATCGATAACGATTCCTTAGGACCGAAGATCTATTGCTATCTCAACACACCCGACTTTGAGAACGGCGGCACGGTGAATACCACGCCTTACTTCGCGGCACAGATTTCTGATAAAGATGGTATCAACGTCACGGGCAACGGCGTAGGCCACGACCTGCAGCTCATTATCGATGGCGATGCCGCGCAAACCTATACGCTGAACGATAATTTCCAATACGACTTCGGGACTTATACCAGCGGAACAACTTATTATAGCATACCCGAACTGGAGCCGGGCAAGCACACCCTGCTGTTCCGGGCGTGGGATATACTCAACAATTCTTCCACCGCAACGCTCAGCTTCACGGTGGTCAAGAGTCTCACGCCTACCATCTATAGTGTGGACGTATCGCAGAATCCCGCTTCCACCACGACCACTTTCATCGTGAACCATAACTTCTCCGGCAGCAATGTGGATATTATCATCGATGTGTTTGACACCGCCGGACGCCAGTTGTGGAGCTATACCGACAGCGGCGTATCATCGACCGGCGCTTACACCCTCACGTGGAATCTGGTGCAAGATAATGGCAGTCGTTTGCAGACGGGCGTCTATCTTTATCGTGTTCGGGTGGCGAGCGACGGCAGCGCACAGGCCTCCAAGGCCAAGAAACTTATTGTGGTGGGCAATAATTAGAGCCTATGACACGTTTCTTGTTTAGTTTTTCGGCCTGATTAGGCATTGAACCAAACCCGACTTCAGTATTTTAGTATCGAAACAAAGTAACAGATGAATCAAATCTTAAGAATATCCACAGCACTTCTCATGTCGTTTATGATGCTTGGTGCGGCTGCACAGGATAAGAACAGCATCTTCAATCCTGTCAATCATTCCGTCACCTCGCAGACCATAGCCCCCGATGCCCGTGCTGCCGGTATGGGTGATGTGGGTGTTGCCACCGACCCCGACGTGGTGTCGCAGTACTGGAACCCCGCCAAATACCCATTCACCATCAGTCGTGCAGGTGTGGCTCTCAACTACACTCCATGGCTCCGTCAGCTGGTCAACGATATGGATTTGGCTTATCTTGCGGGCTATTACCGCATCGGCGACTATAGCGCCATCTCCGGGTCGTTACGCTATTTCTCATTAGGAGAGGTATCCACCAGCTCGGATGTCAGCGGAAGCAATAACATGACCATCAATCCTTACGAGATGTCCTTCGACGTGGCATACTCCCTGATGCTCAGCGAGAAGTTCTCGTTGGCAGCTGCCGTCCGCTGGATATACTCTGATCTTACCTACGATTTTAAGGAAGACACCTCTCCCGGCTCGGCTTTCGCCGCCGATATCGCAGCCTACTATCAGAATTATATCAACCTCGGCGAACGTGAATGCCAGCTGGGCATTGGTCTGAACATATCCAATATCGGCAGCAAGATCAACTTTGGCGGCAACGACAACAGCGAATTTATCCCCACCAACTTGCGTTTGGGCGCATCACTCATGATACCGATCGACCAGTATAACCGCTTCACCATCGCTGCCGATGCCAACAAACTGCTGGTGCCCACCTATCCCACAGAGGATCAATACAAAAATGCCAGCGATAAAGATAGCTATAACGACTATCAGGACTATGTGCAGAAGAATTACTACGACGTGTCTTCTATCGGTGGTATATTCAAGAGTTTCGGTGACGCTCCGGGCGGATTCAAAGAAGAGCTGCAGGAAATCCAGTGGAGCTTGGGTGCCGAATATGCCTATAACGACCAGTTTTCGCTGCGTGCCGGATACCATCATGAGAGTGAAAACAAGGGCAACCGAAAATACTTCACCGTGGGTGCAGGCTTCAAGATGAACGTGTTCTCGCTCGATGTGGGCTATGTCATCGCCACCGCCAAGAGTAACCCGCTCGACCAGACGCTTCGCTTCACGTTGAGTTTCGACATGGACGGTATCAAGGATTTGTTTAGAAGATGATTCTATAAATTATACTTCATGAATATACGAGTAGGAATGGGTTACGACGTTCACAGGCTTGTGAAGGGTCGTGACCTTTTTTTGGGTGGTGTCAAGATACCCCACACTACAGGTCTCTTGGGGCACAGCGATGCCGACGTGCTGATTCACGCCATCTGCGATGCCCTGCTTGGAGCAGCCAACATGCGCGACATCGGCTATCACTTCCCCGATACCAGCGATGCAACGCTCGGCATGGACAGCAAGATCATCTTGCGCAAAACGATAGATCTGCTGGCCACGCGGGGCTACAGGGTAGGCAATATCGATGCCACCATCTGCACCGAACGCCCCAAGATCAATCCCCATATACCCTCGATGACAGCCTGCATGGCAGAGATCATCGGTTGTGAGGAAGACCAAATCAGCATCAAGGCCACCACATCCGAGAAAATGGGCTTTGTAGGCAGAGAGGAGGGCATGTCTGCCTATGCCGTCTGCCTGATCGAAAAAGATTGATATTGCACCATCTTGAAGCATCGTTCGCAACGCCAAACGATGCTTTTTTTGACGTATTTCGTACGCCGTACGCACGTACACCGAACGCTGTACGCATGCACACCGAACGGCGTACGTGCGTACGGCGTTCGGTGTACGTCGGCGTTGCGCCCCGACAACATAACCATTCCATCGGATTGGTCACTCGGGAAGATGCACCTCATGACCGGTGCTCTGCCTTTAGATAATGCCGCGGATGCGGTCGTCGAAGGCCGAGAGGGCAGCCTTGGCACCTTCGCCCATAGCAATCGTAATCTGCTTATAAGGCACGGTGGTCACGTCGCCGGCAGCATAAACACCCGGCACCGACGTGCGGTTGGAGGCGTCGACAATGACCTCATGGTGCGGGCTCAGCTCGATTTCGTCCTTGAAAACATCAGTGTTGGGCGACAAACCGATTTGCACAAACACGGCGTCGAGATTGATGTCGCGCTCCTGCTCGGTCGTACGGTCTTTCACCGTGATGCCCGACAGCTGTGAACCGTTGCCGAGCAGGCGGGTGGTTTGAGTCGAGACGAAGGTCTCTATGTTGTCCAAACTCCGTACTTTCTGCTGCAGCACGTCATCGGCACGCATGGCATCGGCAAACTCGAGAAGCGTCACATGCCTGCAGATGCCCGCTAAGTCGATGGCTGCCTCCACGCCCGAGTTGCCACCGCCGATAACCGCCACGTCCTTGCCTTTGTAGAAAGGACCGTCGCAGTGGGGGCAGAAGTGCTCGCCGTGACCGATGTAGCGGCTCTCGTCGGGCAAGCCCAAGCGGCGCCATCCGGCACCCGTGGCGATGATGACAGCGGGTGCCTTGAATACCTCGCCACCGCGCACAGCTACGCTCTTCACCTTTTCCTTCAGGCTTACAGACGTAATTTTTCGATTGTCGAAGATGTCGATGGGGTAATCGCTGATGTGGGTACGCAGGTCGGCAGCAAGCTGCGCTCCGGTCGTCTTGGGCACGGAAGTGATGTTTTCGATGCTCACGGTATCGTTCACCTGCCCTCCGATGCGCTCGGCCACGACGGCCACTTTCAAGCCTTTACGTGCCGAATAGATGGCTGCCGATGCTCCGGCAGGGCCGCCACCCAGCACCACCACGTCGTAGTTGCGCTCCACCTTGTCGGCGCTCTCATCGTGTTCGGTACCCACCTTATCCTCCAATTCCTGCAAGAGCGTACCCAAATCACCGCGACCCACATGGAACGGCTCACCGTTGACATAGACCGAAGGCACGCCCTGAATATTGAGCTGCATCACTTCCTCCTGATACAATCCGCCGTCAATCATCTCATTGCTCACGTTGGGATTGGCAAGCGACATGATATTGAGCGCTTGCACCACATCAGGACAGTTGGTACAGGTGAGCGACACGTATGTCTGGAGCCTCACTTCACCCTTCAACGCCTCGATGCGCCGCACGATATTCTCATCGGGCAGGTTCTTGCCCTGCCCGTCGGCATTGAGCACAGCAAGGAGCAGGGAGGTAAACTCATGACCGTTGGGAATGCCGCGGAAGCGGATACCGGTGTCTTCGCCATTGCGGATGAGGCTGAAACGGAAGTCCTCACCATCCGCAAACTCGCAGGAGAGCTTGTCGGACGTGGAGACAAAGTCCTCTACAAACTCTGTGAATTGCTTGCTGTTGCTATACTTGCTGTTGCGCTCTACTCGAAAAACGATGCTGGATTTCAGGTTGGCAAACACGCCTTTGACCTGTTCTATGATATTGGGCTCTAACATATTATTGTATTTTTGGGGACTAAAGAAGTTAAGGGAGTTATCGCTCGTCGCACTCGCTAAGAGATTAAAGACAACACTCTGCTAAACGTTAAACATACATTTGTCTTAATTCCTAACGCGTGGAGCGAGTGATAACTCCCTAACTCCTCTAACTCCTGAAGATAATTAGATCTTGCCTACGAGGTCGATACTTGGTTTCAAGGTCTCTTGCCCCTGCTTCCACTTAGCAGGACAGACCTCGCCATCGTGGCTTGCTACAAACTGCGCGGCCTCAACCTTGCGTACCAATTCGTCTGCATTACGACCGATACTGTTATCCTGAATCTCTGCGATCTTGATAAGCCCCTGTGGGTCTACGACGAATGTGCCACGGTAAGCAACACCTTCATCCTCCTTGTACACGCCGAAGCCTTTAGCCAAAACTGCCGTGGGGTCGCCAAGCATAGTATATTGAATCTTCTTGATGGTATCTGAAGCGTCATGCCATGCCTTGTGAACGAAGTGAGTGTCGCAGCTTACAGAGAAGACCTCTACGCCCATACCTTTCAGTTGCTCATACTTGTCTGCAAGGTCTTCCAACTCTGTCGGGCAAACGAACGTGAAGTCGGCAGGATAGAAGAAGAATATAGCCCACTTGCCTTCGATGTCTTTATTAGACACCGACTTGAAGCTGCCGTTCTGAAAACCCTGTACGAAGAACTCGGGAACATGTGCATTGATTATTGATTCCATAATTGTATTGTGTAATTTAATATTATTGTTCGATATGTCACTTAATTGCTGTCGATAATTGTGGGGGGTGGTACGCTCATCCTATTTAAGGCGGCTTTCCACAACATTCCAGTCGATAATCTTCCACACGGCAGCGATATGGTCTACGCGGCGGTTCTGGTAATCGAGGTAGTAAGCATGCTCCCATACATCGATACCCATCAGCGGGTTGTTGCCATAGCGCAGCGGGTTGCCGGCATTAGCCTCCTTAGTGATGACAAGTTTGCCGTCCTTATCCTGCGAGAGCCATGCCCAGCCGGAGCCAAACAGTGTGGCGGCAGCCTGTGCAAACTGTTTCTTAAACTCATCGAAGCTACCGAAGGCTTCGTCGATAGCAGCTGCAATCTTGCCTTCGGGCTTGTTGTCGGCCACGGGCGACTTAAACTGCGCGAAGTAGAAGGCATGGTTCAAGGTCTGTCCGGCATTGTTGAAGATGGCGCCATCGGGTGCGGAGGCTACGATTTCTTCTACCGACTTACCTTCAAACTCGGTTCCCTGCACCAGCGTGTTCAGCGTGTTCACATAGTTCTGCAGGTGCTTTCCGTAGTGGAAATTGATGGTTTGTTCACTGATCACCGGCTCCAAAGCATTGGCAGCATACGGTAAAACGGGCATTGTGATATTCATACTCTTGTTATTTTTAATGTTATTTACTTTGTTGATTTCTCTTTTCACCATGAAAAATGTCTCTTTGGGTGCTGTCGCCGGAGCGGCTTCGGCCATCGGGGGCATTTGTATCATCATTGCTTAATCTCTTTGGGTGAATAATATTTTGTCTGATTTCGATTGCAAAGTTAACCTCAACCTGAAATCATTCCAACTTATAATATCTATCGCCCGATAGATATTTTCTATCCCCTGCGCCCGGAACCTGTGTTTATCGGCATCTGGCTATTCCAGAAAATCGGTACTTATAAATAATGATTTTAAAAAAATTAAAGAATAAAAACAGCGCTAATCATTTGTCACCTCCAAATTTCTGGCTAACTTTGCTATATTGATAACCAAACCTTTGAATTGAGATGACACTGCAACAATTAGAATATGTCATGGCCGTTTACCGCCATAAGCACTTTGCCAAAGCCGCCGAGTCGTGCGATGTGACACAACCTACCCTCAGCTCCATGATTCAGAAACTGGAGGAGGAGTTAGGGGTGAAGATCTTCGACCGCAAACGGCAGCCCATTCAGCCCACGCAGGCGGGGCGCGGCATCATTGAGCAGGCATGGCGCGTGCTGCGCCGGGCGCGCAAGCTCAAGGAGACGGCAGAGGAAGAGAAGCTGTCGCTCCTTGGCACATTCCATCTTGCCGTGCTGCCCACGATAGCCCCCTACCTCATTCCGCGCTTCTTCCCGCAGCTTATGAAAGAGCATCCCGAAATGGACATCCGCATCACGGAGATGACCACCGAGGAGATGAAGCGTGCCGTCAGGCATGGCGACATCGATGCCGGTATACTCGCACAGGTGGACGGGCTGGAGGAGATGGACTGCCGGAGCCTGTTCTACGAGCAGTTTTATGCCTACGTGTCGAAAGACGATGCGCTGTTTGCCCACAACGTAATCAAGATTGCCGACCTCTCGGGAGAGTTCCTATGGATGCTCGATGAGGGGCATTGCTTCCGCGACCAGTTGGTGAAATTCTGCCAACTCAAGGGGGCAAGCCTGAGCAAGAAGGCCTACAATCTGGGCAGCATCGAAACCTTTATGCGCATCGTAGAGAATGGAAAAGGTGTAACTTTCATTCCCGAACTTGCCATCTCGCAACTCAACGACGACCAGAAAAGGCTGGTGCGCCCCTTCGCTCTGCCCGCGCCTACACGCGAAATCGTGATGATGACCACCCCCGACTTCATCCGCACCACACTCCGCCAGATGCTCATCGACCACGTGCGCGCGGCCGTGCCGCAGGAGATGCTGAAGCTGCAGCGCACACAGCAGAGCGTGTAAATGCCCCCTTTGTTTCATAGATTAGAGGCGGAATGGAGCGATTGCCTCTCCCGTCCTATGTCTTGTGCCATGTCCGCAGCGATGGCCTGATACGGCATGCGCATTGATTTGCCCACCTGATTCACTATAAACGGCGACGTACAGCGTTCGGCGTACGTGCGTACAGCGTTCGACGTAC
>CAUTTP010000008.1:0-53538 GCA_963541305.1 uncultured Prevotella sp. | reverse complement strand
CGATAACGGCTTAATCGCAACGCAATCTCAACGTTCTCGCATTGCGATACCTATACTTTCGCGATGCGAAAACTATGCTATCGCAACGGCAAAAAAGCGGATTTTTGGTTAAATTCCGTTTTTTAGTGCGTAAGTTACTGATGGACTGAAAGTTACTTAAAACCCTCTAATTTTTGCGTATTTCGAACAAAAGTTTTTTAATTTTGCTACACGCAAATCTCCAGAGGGTGTTTGTTATCTTTTTTCAGAGGTTTTGACCTCTGAAAAAAGGGGAGAGAGGAAAGGGGGGAGAGAGGAGAGAGAATACTCTGGCAGTTGTTTGCCTAAATATCCGCAAGACATTTCTCTCTCCCCTTTCACCTCTCCTCTCTCCCCTTTTCTCTCTCCTAACGCTCAGCGCCCTCAAACTCTAAACAAAACGTAAAAAAGAAGGCATATTTACATATTTAACCTAATAATCAAAAGAAAATGGCTAAGAATTGGAGAAATCTAAGTAAATTTGCGCCTAAAATCAATAAATTGCGCGCAATGATTAAAAAGTTATTGTCTTTTTTCGTTATGGCCTCTGCCATGTTCACACTCACCTCATGTCTGGGCGATAGCGATGATGACAACGTAACATACTACGACGATACGGCAGCCACGGCATTCACACTCGGCACGTTAAACAGATACCTCCACACCACGGCGTCGGACGGTGTGACTGACAGTGTGTATAAAAAGACCTACAGCGCCAGCACTTACAAATTTTACATCGACCAGCAGCAAAAGCTCATCTACAATACCGACTCGCTGCTCTATGGTACCGACCCTTCGAAAGTGATATGCAGCATTTCGACCCTTAGCAGCGGCACCGCCGTGTGGGCCTATACCAACACATCGGGCAGCGACAGCTTGGTATATTATTCAAGCACCGACTCTATCGACTTCACCACCCCGCGGAAGCTCCGTGTGTATAACATGCGCGGCACGGCCTATCGTGAGTACACGGTGAGCGTGAACGTGCACCAGCAAACGGGCGATGAACTCAGCTGGAGCTCTACCTCATACAGCAACCTCTCGCAGGTGGCCGAGCGCAAGATTGTGAATAACAACGGCACACTCTATCTCTTTGGCAACGTGAGCGGCGCAACCATAGGCTTCAAGAAAAATGGGGCGTCATGGACCCAGCTCTCGGGCAGTCTGAGTCAGGATGCATACAAGAGCATGGTGGTGAAAAACGGCACGTTCTACACCTTGAGCAACGGCAGCGTCATGTCATCGACCGATGGCACGTCATGGAGCACGGTGGCTACGGTAAGCGGCTTGACCCAGTTCATCGGCGCAAGCAATGCCAACCTCTATGCACTGACCGGCAGTGGCATATCCCACTCTGCCGACGGTATCACATGGACTGCCGATGAGCTCGACAGCGATGCTTCCAACCTGCCGACCGACAACGTGAACTTTATCTGCACCGCATCGGTAACAAACGACAGCACCAACAATATCATCATCGTGGGAACAGCCAACGGCGCCACCAAGAGGTGGAAGAAAACGGAGGAGAACGCAACCAACTCGCAGTCGCAGGCATGGAGTTACTATGAGGAGGATGAGTATAACACCAAGAACGCATTGCCTGCCCTCGACAATATGCAGGTAATCGGCTACAACAACGGACTGCTGGCATTGGGCGGAGATTTCTCAACCTTCTACTTCAGCAAGGACCAAGGACTGACATGGACTGCCAATGCCCTCTACAAGCTGGGCGACGATTTCGGCAAGTCGGCATCAGCTTTCACAATGGCATGCGACAGCGATGCCGTGATCTATATCACTAAAGCCAGCAGCACACTCGTGTGGAGCGGGCAACTCGCGCGTGCCGGATGGAAGACCGAGCAGAAATCTTATACAAAATAAGCTAACAATACAAGGGGGTTGGGCGATAAACGAAGAGGAAACGACATGATGACCCGAGCATTGCTATTTCTGATGATACTCATGGGCACTGCCACGTCAACGCGTGCGCAGGACGATCCCGAGTATCGCATGGAAATAGGAGCGGGAGTAGGTATGATGGGGTATTTAGGCGACTTCAACGGCAACCTCACCAAAGATCTGCAGCCCATGGGCACAATCTTTGCACGCTATGTGTTCAATCCCTACATGGGGCTACGCCTCAATGTAAGCTATGGCACGATGAAAGGCTCGTCGGCCGGTACGGAGACTTTCTACCCTGACTATGCAACTACCCCCTATGAATTTAAGAATAAGCTCTACGACGTGTGCCTGACCTACGAATATAACTTCTGGCCTTACGGCACGGGTCGCGACTATCGTGGAGCCAAGCGCATCACCCCGTTCATCTTTGGCGGGCTCGGCATCACCTATGCCGATACCCCCGATAAGGGCAAGGCCACTTTCAATATCCCCATCGGCATAGGCGTGAAATATAAGGTGGCGGAGCGCGTGAACCTCGGACTGGAATGGGCGATGCACTTCTCACAGAGCGATGAGCTGGACGGGGCGAAAGATCCCTACTATGTGAAGAGCAGCGGACTGTTTAAAAACACCGATTGCTATTCAGCCCTGCAAGTCACCTTATCCTATAGCTTCCTTGCCAAATGCAAGATGTGTAATAAAGAGTAAGATGGCTGATGGCAGCACAAGACCCGATGCTCAAAGAATAAAAAAGAATATGGCAGAACTCGATATGACAAGGATTCCACAGCACATTGCCATCATCATGGATGGCAATGGACGTTGGGCTACGGAGCAAGGCAAAGACCGTAGCTACGGCCATCAGGCCGGAGTGGATACTGTGCGTCGCATCACTTCGGAGTGTACCCGCCTCGGAGTGAGATATCTCACGCTCTACACCTTCTCTACAGAGAACTGGCATCGCCCGGAAGACGAGATCAGTGCACTGATGGGGCTGGTGCTCTCTTCACTCGAAGACGAAATATTCATGAAGAACAATGTGCGTTTCCGTGTCATTGGAGACATCAAGCGCCTGCCGGACAACGTTCAGCAGAAGCTGCGCGAGACCGAAGAGCACACTGCCCAAAACGATGCGATGACCATGGTCGTGGCACTCAGTTACTCCTCAAGATGGGAAATCACTGAGGCCGTGCGCCGCATTGTCACCGAAGTACGCGATATGCGAGAGGCTCCCGGAAATTCCATCAAGAATATTCACGCAGGTGGAATCAGGGTTGAGGATATCACAGAGGAGATGATCAGCCGGCATCTGCAAACCAACTTTATGCCCGATCCCGACCTGCTCATCCGCACAGGTGGCGAATTGCGCATATCCAACTATCTGCTCTGGCAGATTGCCTACTCGGAGCTATATTTCTGCGATACCTACTGGCCTGCCTTCAATGAAGATGATCTGCACAAGGCCATCAGCAGTTATCAGGCTCGCCAGCGCCGATTTGGAAAGACCGAGGCACAGGTGGAAAACGAAAAGGAAATAAAAGAGTAAAAGGGTAAAAGGATAGAGAAGCAAAAGAACCGACACCCGTAACTTACCAATAGACTAAAGGACAAGAATATACCAAGGAGCGACAAAAGACGAAAGTCTGAAGGAGGTGACTCCCATTGCATGCTTCAAACATAAAGCTCTATACAAAGATGCATCACAACAAGAACAAAGTATTGGCAGCGATCATCGCCATGGCCTGCTGCACAGGTGCTGAGGCTCAAGATAAGATTATCCATCCGGATATCAACTACGCAGGTACGCCACGCGATGTGGTCATCGGCGGCTTCAACGTCTCGGGTATCGAGGGATACGAAGACTATATGCTCACCGGCATCTCCGGGCTGTCCGTAGGCCAGCATATCACTGTGCCGGGCAGCGAGATTACCGACGCCGTGAAGCGCTACTGGCGCCACGGCCTGTTCTCGGATGTTCAGATCTCAGCCGACTCTTTAGTGGGCAACAAGCTGTATCTCCATATCGCGCTCAAGGCTCGTCCGCGCGTATCGGACATCAACTACATAGGACTGAAGAAGAGCGAAAAGGAAGACATGGAACAGAAGCTCGGCATCTTAAAGGGCGGACAGATTACGCCCAACATGATCGACCGTGCGAAAATTCTTGCCAAGAAGTATTTTGACGACAAGGGATTCAAGAATGCCGACATCGAAATACAGCAACGCGATGACGTGACGGCCAACAATCAGGTTATTCTGGACGTGATTATCGACAAGAAAGAGAAGATGAAAGTGCGCAACATCATCATCGAGGGTAACGAGAAGTTGAAAGACTCAAAGATCAAGGGCAAGCTCTTTGGCAAAGGTGCATTCTCTAAGACCCACGAGGCCGGGAAGCTGTCTTCATTCCTCAAGTCTAAGAAATATACGCCCGAGCGCTGGAAGGCAGATAAAGACAGACTTATCGAGAAGTATAACGAACTGGGATATCGTGATGCTGCTATCATTAAGGATAGCGTGTGGAACGAGGACGCTAAGCACGTGAACATATATATAAAGGTAGATGAGGGCGAGAAATACCATATCCGCAATTTCTACTGGGTAGGTAATACGGTGTATAGCTCCGATTATCTGACTGCCGTCTTGGGTATGCAGCCCGGCGATGTATATAACCAGAAGATTCTGAGCAAACGTCTTAACGAGGACGAGGATGCCGTGGCCAATCTCTATTATAACAATGGTTACGTGTTCTCGGGCATCTCACCCACCGAGATAAACATCGTGGGCGACTCCATCGATTTGGAGATGCGTGTGCAGGAAGGTCCGCAGGCTCACCTCAGCCATGTGCGCATCAATGGTAACGACCGCCTGTATGAGAATGTCGTGCGACGCGAACTCCGTACCAAACCGGGAGACCTCTTCTCGAAAGAAGCCCTCATGCGTTCGGTTCGCGAGTTAGCCTCTATGGGTCATTTCGACCCGGAGAAGGTGGTGCCGGATGTGCAGCCCAACTATGAGAACGGTACGGTGGACGTAAACTGGAACTTGGAGCAGAAGTCGAATGACCAGATCGAGTTCTCGCTCGGTTGGGGGCAGACGGGTATCATCGGGCGTGTGGGCTTGACGCTCAACAACTTCTCGCTGGCCAACCTCTTTAATAAAAACAAGGAGCACCGCGGTATCATGCCTGTGGGTGACGGCGAAAAACTATCGCTCGGCGTGCAGACCAACGGTACATATTATCAGAGCTATAATGCGGGTTATTCTACCAACTGGTTTGGTGGCAAGCGTCCGGTTCAGTTCTCGTTTAATGTCTTTTATTCGAAGCAGACCGACGTGTCGAGCAACTATTACAACTCCGCATTGAGAAACAACTATTACAATTATCTCTACGGATATAACAGTTACGGCTACAACTATAGCAACTATGAGAATTATTACGATCCGGACAAGTATGTGAAACTGATTGGTGCAAGTCTGGGTTGGGGTAAGCGTTTACGCTGGCCTGATGACTACTTCACGCTCTCCCTGCAGTTGTCCTATACCCGCTACATGCTGAAGAACTGGAGCTACTTCCTCCTCACCACAGGTAACGCCAACAACCTGAACCTGAGCTTGGCGCTAAGCCGCTCATCTACGGACAACCAACTCTTCCCGCGTCGCGGTTCGGAGTTCACCGCCAGTGTCACCATCACTCCGCCATGGTCGGCATGGGATGGCAAGGACTATGCAAATCTTGCTACCAACAGCAGTTCATCGAGCTACGTGAGGGAGATGCAGGAGAAGTATAAATGGATTGAGTACCACAAGTGGAAGTTCAAGGGGCGCACTTTCACGGCTCTGACCAGTGCGCAGAAATGCCTCGTGCTGATGACACGCATAGAGTTTGGTATCATCGGCAGCTACAACAAGTATAAGAAGAGTCCTTTCGAGACTTTCTATATGGGTGGTGACGGTATGAGCGGATACTCTACCAGCTATGCCACTGAGACCATCGGATTACGCGGTTACGAGAACGGCGCTCTCACCCCAAACCAGTATGGCTATGCCTACGACCGCTTTACGCTGGAGCTTCGTTATCCGTTCATGCTGGGCAATACCACAATCTACGGTCTGACCTTCGTCGAAGGCGGTAACGCTTGGTATGAAACCAGCAAGTTCAACCCGTTCGATATGAAGCGCAGTGCAGGTGTGGGTGTAAGAATCTATCTGCCTATGGTCGGTCTGATGGGTATTGACTGGGCCTATGGTTTCGATACCGTATACGGAACGAAAGGTGGAAGCCAGTTCCACTTCGTACTCGGACAAGAATTCTAAAAGACCTCTCCTCCCCTCCCGCCCATACCAAGAGAGGGGGAGAGAACTCCGCATAAACTGATGCAAGTAAGTCGATAAGAAATAAAAATGGCTACAACCCAATATAGTCCTGAACGTTTCAAGAACACCAAAAAGCATCCTAACGATGCTCACGGGTCATCGCTCCGACTTCGCTATCAGGTAGAGACGGCAACGTACGGCGTTCGGTGTACGTGCATACGGCGTTCGGTGTACGTGCGTACAGCGTTCGGTGTACGTGCATACGACGTTCGGTGTACGTCACCGTCCGGACAGCAAGTGATGATGAAACAGGCATAAAAGAAGCGGCGTAAAGACGCTCTCCGCCAGAAAGAGCACAAAAACATCCGGACGAGCAGCTTGAGAACGGTCATGACGGGCTGTCGCTCCATAATGCTTGATGAAAGAACAATATTGGCTACGGCCAAGTAACTAAAATACAGTTTGTTTCGTCTTAAAGAATGTGTCAACCAAAAAGAAAGGGAATTGCAATGAGAAAGATAACAAATAAAACTTTAGGTAAAAGGCTGATAAAGACATCCCTGCTCTTTTGCCTCTTTGCCTTTTTGCCATTGGCAGCCGATGCACAGAAGTTTGCACTGATCGACATGGACTATGTGCTGAAAAACATCCCCGCCTATGAGCGCGCCAACGAGCAGCTCAATCAGGTGTCGAAGAAATGGCAGGCCGAGGTCGAGGCTCTCAATACGGAGGCCAGCACCATGTATAAGAACTATCAGAATGAAGTGGTATTCCTATCCGAGGAGCAAAAGAAGACCAAGCAAGAGCAGATTATGCAGAAAGAGAAAGAGTCGTCTGATCTGAAGAAGAAATACTTCGGTCCGGAGGGTGAGCTCTTTAAGAAGCGCGAGAGTCTCATGACGCCGATACAGGAAGAAATCTACAATACCGTAAAGGAAATATCGGAGCTTCGCGGTTACAGCCTCGTGCTCGACCGTGCATCCGACACCGCCATCATCTTCGGCTCACCCAAAGTGGATATCTCCAACGAGGTGCTCCAGAAGTTAGGATACGGAAGATGACAGACGAATATTGACAATCAGATTATAAATATAAATCAAAACAATAAAAAAAGAAAATGAAAAAACTTATTATGATGTTGATGCTGATGGCTCCATTGGCAACATTCGCACAGAAGTTTGGTAAGGTAAACACCCAGACCATCATGCAGGCAATGCCCGAGATCTCGAAGATCAACGGTGAGTTGGAGGCTACCGCCAAGCAGTATGAGAACGACCTGAAAAGCATGCAGGAAGAGTTGCAGCGCCAGAGCGACGCCTACGACAAGGGAAAGAGCACCATGAACGCTACCGCACAGCAGCAGAAAGAGCAGGAACTTCAGCAGCTTTACCAGAAGATTCAGCAGACTTATCAGGACAACCAGCAGTCTCTTCAGAAGGCTCAGCAGGATAAGATGCAGCCTGTGATCACAAAGGTGCGCAACGCCATCAACAATGTTGGCAGTGCCGGCAACTATACCTTTATCTTCGAGGATGGCGCTGCCATCTATACAGGCTCAAACGTAGAGGATGTTACCCCTAAGGTTCAGGCCGAGCTCAACAAGATGAAGTAAACAGACATTACCTCTCTTCGCACAAGGGAGGCAAGGTGAGGTCTCCTGCATCATGGCGGCCTCACCTTTTATTGGTAAGGGGGGTAAGTGACATAAACAAGCCATTGGAAAGCTCAAGAATTACTGGACGCGCTGCAAAAACAACATCCCAACCCCTTGCAACTATAATATTTCGATGATATGAAGAAACTGATTCTCTTTTTATTTTTAGCTGTCATCACGCACTCTGCCAACGCGCAAGCGGCAACGCCTGCGGCCGGCCTCACCCAAGGGGGCATGCGCTTCGGCTATTTCAGCTATCAGAAAGTGTTCGAGGCTATGCCCGATTATACCATCGCCAAGCGTAACATGGACGACCTGCGCATCAAATACGACAACGAGATGAAACGCGTTGAGGATGAATTCAACAAGAAATACGAGGAATTTCTCGAAGGACAACGCGACTTTGCACAGTCGATTCTACAGAAACGTCAGGCCGAGTTGCAGGACTTGATGGAAAAGAACATCGCATTCAAGCAAGAGGCAAAACGCTTGCTCAAGGAGGCCGAGAACGAGGCTTACAAACCTTTAAAGGCAAAACTCTCGGCTGCTCTCGCAAAGGTAGGGCAGGAAAGAGGTCTGGCGTTTATCCTCAATACCGACAACCAAGCCGTGCCATACGTCAATGGTGCCATCGGCGAGGATGTAACAGCTGCGGTAAAAGCAGCGATCAGATAATGCGGCAGCTCATACGCGAAGACGAACGCATCGGAAAACAAGAATGATATGCAAGCCAGTAGCCACACCCAACAGCATGAAGCCTCATCAGCCGACCAGTGCCTCCGGCCTGCTCTCCTCTTAGGGCAGGGGCGGGAGCACAGAGGAAGCATTGGCATCTTCGACTCCGGCTACGGTGGTCTCACCATCTTGCATGGCATACGCCAGTTGCTGCCCGAATACGATTATATCTATCTCGGCGATAATGCACGTGCACCGTATGGCGCCCGTTCGTTCGAGGTGGTGTATGAGTTTACCCGTCAAGCCGTGCTGAAGCTCTTTGAGATGGGTTGCCAGCTTGTTATCTTGGGTTGCAACACCGCCTCGGCCAAGGCTCTCCGCTCCATCCAACAGAACGACCTGCCCCATTGGGATCCCGAGCGGCGCGTGTTGGGCATCATCCGACCCACGGCCGAAGTCATCGGCACGCTTACCCGAAACAAGCATGTGGGCTTCTTTGCCACAGAGGGAACAGTAAAGAGCAGGAGCTACGATCTGGAGATTGCCAAGTTCTGGCCTGACATCAAAGTGTCCGGGCAGGCATGTCCTTTCTGGGTACCATTGGTGGAATACAATGAAGCAGACTCGCCCGGCGCCGATTATTTCGTAAAGAAACGTATTGACCAGCTCATGTCGCAAGACCCCGAGATCGATACCATCATCTTGGGCTGCACCCACTTTCCTCTGCTCATGCCCAAGATTTTGAAATATGTCAAGCCGGACATCCGCATCGTTTCACAGGGTGAATATGTGGCCGACAGCCTGCGGCAATACCTCCGGCGGCATACCGACATGAACACTCGACTCACCAAGAACGCCACCTGCAAGTATTTCACCACAGAGAGCGCCGAGCGATTTCAAGAGACCGCATCTATCTTCCTGAACGAGGAAATAGCGGTGAAGCATATCGAACTTGAATAATTCACAATGCACAATTCATAATGCATAATAACAACAACAACTAAATTATGCAAGAAACAAGACAAAACAGAATAGCACGACTATTGCAAAAGGAGCTGGCAGAAATCTTCCAAAGCCAGACCCGACAGACACATGGCGTACTGATCAGCGTCACCCGCACGCGTGTCAGTCCAGACCTCAGCATCTGCACCGCATATCTGAGTGTCTTCCCTTCAGAGAAAGGCGAAGAAATTCTCCAGAACATCAATGCCAACGAGAAGAGCATTCGCTATAAACTCGGCACACGCGTACGCAATCAACTGCGTATCATACCCGAGCTTCGCTTCTTCATCGACGACTCCCTCGATTATATCGAGCACATTGACGAGTTGTTGAAAAAGTAATAATCTCTACAAGTGGGGAGAGCGAATGATTTAATCGTTCTATCCCAAAAGATAATTTCATGAGACCGATGATACCAGCAAGCGAGAAACAAGATGCATACGACAGCAAGCCACGGCAGTCCGGCAACAACGGTCAGCCTGCGTCCGACCTGCATGCCACACCCTCTTCGTCCGTAAGGAAAGGGATAGGAGGAAGAGGCTCGTTCTCTTTCTTCGTTGCCCGTCGCTATCTCTTCTCCAAGAAAAAGACACATGCCATCAATGTCATCTCACTGATCTCCGTCATCGGTGTGGCGGTAGCCACAATGGCACTTGTCATCGTTTTGTCTGTGTTCAACGGATTCCACGACCTCGTAGCCAGCTTCTTTACCAACTTTGATCCGCAACTCAAGGTCGTGCCCGTCATGGGCAAGACCGTTCCTGCCGATGACCCCATACTCACTGAGATACGCCAACTCCCCGAGGTCGAGGTTGCCACGGAGACTATCGAAGACATGGCATTGGCCGTTTATCAAGGCAAACAGGCGATGGTTAATGTGAAAGGCGTAGACGACAACTTTGCCGACCTCACCCACATCACAGAGATTCTTTATGGCGACGGTGAGTTCAGCCTGCATACCGCCAACCTGCAGTTCGGCACGCCGGGCATCCGTCTGGCTCAAACACTGGGCACGGGCGTGAAGTGGAAGGGTTATCTCATGGTCTACGCCCCACGCCGTGAGGGACAAATCGATATAAACAACCCGCAGGATGGATTCATCGTCGATTCACTCTTGTCATCGGGAGTGGTCTTTGCCGTGAACCAAGGCAAATACGACAAAAACTATATCATCACCAGCCTTGGCTTTGCCCGCAACCTTTTCGAGCAGCAGGGCATGCTGTCGAGTTTGGAGATTCGCCTCAAACCCGGGTCGGATTTCAGCAAGGTGAAGACTAAGATGCAGGTGCTGGCAGGCGATAAATATAAGGTAGAAGACCGTTTCGAGCAGCAAGCCGAGACTTTCAACATCATGCAGATAGAGAAGCTCATGGCCTACATCTTCCTTACCTTTATCCTCATCGTGGCCTGCTTCAACATCGTCGGCTCGCTCTCCATGCTCATTATCGACAAGAAAGACGATGTGGTGACGCTGCGCAATCTTGGTGCCGGCGATAAGCAGATCAGCAATATCTTTCTCTTTGAGGGGCGTCTCATCAGCATCATCGGTGCTGTGGCGGGCATTACACTGGGCTTGCTTCTCTGTTTCCTGCAACAGCAATACGGCTTCGTGCGCATGGGCGATGCCGATGGCACCTTTGTGGTCAACGCCTACCCCGTAAGCGTGCACTATACCGACGTGCTGCTCGTATTCCTCACCGTCATCATCGCCGGATGGCTGGCCGTATGGTGGCCTGTCAGGCTACTGAGCAAGCGATTGCTCCAATAAGGGCAGGTGATACTGCGCAACTATCATTGATTTATGAACTTAAAACTGTGAATGATGAAGAAGATTCTGATTATCAACGGTCCCAACCTCAACCTCTTGGGTGTGCGGGAACCGGGCATCTACGGCAACCATTCGTTTGAGACTTACCTCCCCCAACTACATGCCCTGTTCTCCGATGTAGAGATCAGCTACTACCAGAGTAATGTCGAGGGCGAGCTCATCGATAAGATGCAGGAAGTGGGCTTCACCTACGACGGCATCGTGCTCAACGCCGGTGCCTACACTCACACGTCCATAGCCTTGCTCGATTGCATCAAGAGCCTGACGACACCTGTGGTAGAGGTGCACATATCCAACGTACACCGACGTGAGGAGTTCCGTCATCATTCCATGATTTCCGCCGCCTGCAAGGGTGTCATCTGCGGCTTCGGGTTACAAAGTTATGAATTGGGAATTAGGGCGGTGCTTAATCTATAATTCACTATTCACAATTAAGCAGCATGGGAACTGATGCGGATAAATATGCCATCCGCAAGACATTGGGCTTTAACTTCTTAGCGAATGCAACGAGCAATAACTCCCTTAACTCCTCTAACTCCTGAAAGTAACTCCTGATATTGCAAGAACTCGAAACATATATACGTGAGCATAGCGATGGCGAGGGAGATTACCTCTATCGGCTCTATCGCGCCACCAACATCCATACCATCCACGGTCGTATGGCAAGCGGACACTTGCAGGGGCGTCTGCTCAAAATGTTTGTCATGATGCAACGCCCGCAGTATATCCTTGAGGTGGGCACCTTCTCCGGCTATTCGGCCATCTGTATGGCGGAAGGGCTTGCTGCTTTAGAGGGGAGAGGGGAGAGGGGAGAGAGGATAGAGGATACTCCGGCAGCTGTTTTTTCTAAATATCCGCAAGACATTTCTCTCTCCCCTCTCTCCTCTCCTCACTCCCCTCTCCTCTCTCCCCCCAAAAAGCTCTACACTTTTGAGATAAACGACGAGATGGAAGACTTCACCCGCCCGTGGCTCGAAGGCTCGCCCGTCGCCCCATATATCGACTTCCGCATCGGTGATGTCAACATCGAGGCGCCACGGCTGGGCGTGAAGTTTGACATGCTCTTTCTCGACGGCGACAAGCGTACCTACATCGAGACCTACGAGAACCTGCTTCCTCTCATGAATCCCGGCGCGCTCATCCTTGCCGACAATACGCTGTGGGATGGCCATGTCATCGATCCGGCCTACGACCACGACCGCCAGACGCAAGGCATCCGTCTCTTCAATGACCACATCAGGGATGACCGGCGGGTGGAGAAGGTCATCCTCCCGATGCGCGACGGACTGACAATGATAAAGGTAAAATACTGATGCCCAAAGATATTCTCAAACGATACATGCGCTACCTGAAGCTGGAGCGCAACTACTCGCCCAACACGCTGGAAGCATATCGGCACGACCTCGACCTGCTGCTGCATTTCCTCGGCGAGCAGAATGTCGATGTGTTGGGCGTGAAACTGGAAGACCTCCAACACTTTGCCGCCTCGCTTCACGAGCATGGCATAGGAGCGAAGTCGCAAGCCCGCATCCTCAGCGGCGTGCGCAGCTTCTTCCGGTTCCTCGAATTGGACGGCTACATAGAGGTCGACCCCACCGAACTCCTTGAGTCGCCGCACCTGCCCAAGCATCTGCCCGAATATCTCACCACCGAAGAGGTAGACGCTCTCGAAGCCGGCGTCGACCTCTCATCCAACGAGGGGCATCGCAACCGCGCCATCATCGAGATGTTCTTCTCGTGCGGACTGCGCGTCTCAGAGCTTACCAACCTCAAACTCTCCGATCTTTATCTCAAAGAGCGTTTCATCCGCGTGATGGGCAAAGGCAGCAAAGAGCGCCTTGTGCCCATCTCCGACCGTGCCATCGAGGAACTGGAATTCTGGTTCGACGACCGGCGGCGGATGACCATTCGCCCCGGCGAAGAAGATTATGTCTTTCTCAATCGTCGCGGCCATCACCTCACCCGCACCATGATTCTCATCATGATTAAGCGGCAGGGTGAGATAGCCGGCATCAGGAAGACCATCTCGCCGCATACTCTGCGCCATTCCTTTGCCACAGCCCTGCTGCGCGGCGGCGCCGACCTCCGCGTCATCCAAGAACTTCTCGGCCACTCCGACATCGGCACCACCGAGATATACACTCACATGGACGACGAATCATTGCGGCAGGAGATTCTCCTGCATCATCCGAGGAATATGGGCTCTTTTTAGGAGGAGTTTTATTTTTAGGAGTTAAAGGAGTTAAGGGAGTTATCGTTCGCTCCGCTCACTAAGGAGTTAAAGACAACACTCTGCTAAGCCGTCTGCCATCTTTTCATCTTTTCCTTGTTTTAGGTCTTCTCCCTCCCCCTGAAAATTTTATTGTTGTCCGTTAAAAACAGATTATCGCTCCAGAAATCCTTTCTGCATCATACCTACAAACGCTTTTGCCGTAAAGGGGGTTGCCTAAGTGGCATATATGCCAAACGGCACGCCGACCTCATTGCAATGCCGACGTACATCGTACGATGTATGCACGCACACCGAACGTTGTATGCACGCACACCGAACGACGTATGCACGTACACCGAACGCTGTACGTGCTCACCAGAGTGAGAAGCGGTGATCTGTCGGGCGACCTGACTGGCTTATGAAGATGATACGGCAAATGCAAACGGGCAGATTGGTATTGTTTACTTCCAACTTTTAGCAGACAACAATATTATTTTATTCAAAGAAAAGTTGCAAATTAAATATATGTCGCTATATTTGCAACATAAAAGGCTATTGTATATAGATTATCAACATCTATTTACAGTTTTAGTTATTGGGATATTCAATATAAGGAATAAAGCTATGAATAATGTGAAGTCTAATTATGAGCGATTCTCACCGTGGATGGTCAACGCCATCCTCCTATTGGGCGCTCTTCTTCCGCTTGCAAAGCCGGGGGATTCCGTCTTATACTTGTTGGCATTGTCTCTGCTATTGGTGGCAGTCTGTGGTGTGATATGGGCTATCACAACAAAGGTCAGCACAGCAAAGCAACTAAAGGCACTTTTCTTCCCACCTATCCGCAACGATATTATCAATCTGCTCATCTGTTGCATTGGTATGGCAATATGCTATGCGATGAATAGCATTGGGATATGGTCATGGTTAATGCTTTTTGTATTCATTATCCTTTCGATATTCTTTCCGACAAAGTTGCCGGAGAACAGAGAGGATGAATAAGACAGACTAAACTGCAGACTATATGATGATCGGTCAGTGGCAAGGCACAGCGGCAGTTTGTTGTAAATATCATCTCTGATGCAAAGCAACAGCCTACATTAAGACCGTTAACTTTCCGCTTTTCATAGCCCGGGGTAGGAGGCATGGCAGTCTATCCCGGGTAATATAGTTTTTAAGAGAGAGGCATCTTGTACCCCGTACACATGTAAAGTATTTATGAAATAATTTATATTAAATCGAACAGGTTTCTGTCATTAAATTTGTAATTTTGCCGAGTAGCTCTCAGATAAGGGATGAGCACATATTGCGAGCTCTGCGAAAATGGCAATAAGTACAATAAAAATAACTCTCTATGAAAATCAGAAACATCTTGGTGGCGCTGTTGCTGTCGGTCTGTGCCGGCGTTCAGGCGCAGATGCCCGACATGACGCTGCCCGTCGACACGGCCGTGCGAATGGGCAAACTGGACAACGGCCTGACCTATTACATCCGTTACAACAACTGGCCGGAACACCGCGCCAACTTTTACATTGCACAAAAAGTGGGTTCTATTCAGGAAGAGGAGAGCCAGCGTGGGCTCGCTCACTTCTTGGAGCACATGGCTTTCAACGGTTCGGACAACTTCAAGGGCAACAATCTGCTGGAGTGGTGCCGCTCGAAAGGCATCGAGTTTGGTGGTGACCTGAACGCCTACACCGGTATCGACCAGACGGTTTACAACATCGACAACGTGCCCACACAGTCGCAGAGCACTCTCGACTCGTGCCTGCTCATCCTGCGCGACTGGTCGACCGGCCTGTCGCTGGAACAAGACGAGATAGACAAGGAGCGTGGTGTGATACATGAGGAGTGGCGCCTGCGCACCTCGGCCAACAGCCGTATGCTGGAGCGTAACCTACCCAAGCTTTATCCCGGTTCGAAATATGGCCTGCGCTACCCCATAGGCCTGATGTCGGTGGTCGACAACTTCAAGCGGCAGGAACTGGTGGACTATTACCACAAATGGTATCACCCGAGGAATCAAGGCATCATCGTGGTGGGAGATGTCGACGTGAATCACGTGGAGGCAGAGATCAAGCGACTCTTTGGCGGTATCAAGAATGCCGACAACATTGCGCCCATCGTGAGCGAGCCGGTGCCCGACAACGCTGAGCCTATCGTGATTGTCGACAAGGATAAGGAGTTTCCGTACTCGGTGGTGGAGCTGATGATCAAGCACGAGCCCTTCCCTGAGAATGAGAGGCAGACGCTGCCCTACCTCATCCAAGACTATGCCACGCAAGCAGTGACGGCCATGCTGGGTGACCGGTTCACCGAGGCAGCACAGAAGGCCGACTGCCCGTTCGTGATGGCTCGTGCCAGCGACGGCACCTACCTCTTCTCCAAAACCAAGGACGCTTTCGACGTCATGGTGGCACCCAAAGACGTTAGCCTCACAGCCGACGCTCTCAAAGCAGCTTATCTCGTGGTGCGTCAGGCCGCCGAGTTTGGCTTTACTCCCACCGAATATAAGCGTTATCAGACCAACTATCTGAGTACGCTCGACAAAACATATTCCAATAAGGATAAGCGATTCTCCTCCCAATTCTATAATGAGATCAAGGGCTACTTCCTCTCCAACGAACCTATGCCCGGCATCGACTATACTTACCAGATGATGAAGCAGATCGTACCTGCCATCCCATTGGAGGCCATCAACGAGATATTGCCGCAGCTGGTAACCAATAGCGACTCTAACGTGGTGATACTGAACTTCAACAATGAGAAGGAGAATACCGTCTACCCCACTGAGGCACAGCTGCTCACAGCTCTCGAAGAGGCTCGATCGGCACAGATCGAGGCATACGTAGACAACGTGAAAGACGAACCGCTGATGATCACCCTGCCTAAGGCTGGCAAAATAAAGAAAGAGACCAAGAGCAAGAAATTCGATTACAACGTGATCGAACTTTCTAACGGTGTGACCGTGCTGCTGAAGAAGACCGACTATAAGAAGGATCAGGTCATTATGAACGGTGAAGGTGGTGCCGGACAGAGTATGTACGGCAAGGCCGACTTTGCCAATATGGAGGCCTTCGACGAGGTGATTGACAACAGCGGATTGGGTAACTTCTCCTTGACCGAACTGAGCAAGGCTTTAGCCGGAAAGATTGCCAACGCCAAACTGACCATGGGTGGCCGCCGCATGAGCATCAGCGGAAATGCTACGCCGAAGGACGTGGAGACGATGCTGCAACTTACCTATCTCTATTTCACCAATATCAAGAAAGATCAAGATGCGTTCAATATGCTCATTCATAACTACGAGACCGGTCTGAAGAATCGCGACCAGAATCCTGACGTGGCCTTCAGCGACTCGGTGAGCGCCACGCTCTACGAACATAACTGGAGAGAGATGCCGTTCAAGTTTGACAACGTGAAAGACATCGATTACGACCGCATTCTCGCCATGGCAAAGGAGCGTACGGCCAATGCCGACGGCTGGCTGTTTGAAATCATCGGCAACTTCGACGAGGCCTCCATTCGCCCGCTCATCTGCCAGTATCTGGGCGCACTGCCTTCAAAGGGCAAGAACGTGGAGGGACAGCGTACCGTTTACCCCACGAAGAAGAACATAGACAACACCTTCCTGCGCAAGATGGAGACGCCAAAGGCCAATGCATATATGTTCTGGATTAACCCGACGATGCCCTATAGCCTTGAACACGCTATTCAGGCCGATATCACCGGACAGATTCTGTCGATGGTCTACTTGAAGCAGATTCGTGAGGAGGCCAGCGCTGCTTATACCTGTGGCGCACAGGCTGTCATGCGGCTCTCTGACGACGGTTATCACATCGGGCAGATTGTAGCCTACTGCCCCATGAAACCCGAGAAGAAAGACGAGGCACTCAAGATTATGAACTCTGCCGTGTATGACCTCGCCACGACTTGTGACGCCGAGATGCTGGACAAGGTACAGAAGCTGATGGTGAAGCAGTTCGATGACAATAGCAAGAGCAATGGCTTCTGGACGAATATCATCGGCAGCCACTACAGGATGAACGTGGATGGATTTACCGATTACAAGAACCTTGTAGAAACACAGACCGCCGCCAAGATCTCCGCATTCGTGAAAGAGTTCCTCGCCGGTGCCAATAAGGTGAGCGTGGTGATGCTGCCGGAAACTAATTAAGAATTAGCAATTAGAAATTAGTAATTAGCAATTATGATTACTATCTTGGGAGTGCGAGGGAAATTGCTTTCCCGATTACTTTGCCAGTAATCGTAATTGCTAATTACTAATTTCTAATTGCTAATTATTCTTTGCCCTTTCTTTTTTTTGTCGTAACTTTGCATCTCAAAGCCTACGAACGTCTGCATACGTTTGCGCTTTCCCCTCAGAAGTAAATAAGCATTTATAGGTTCTGCATGCAGGCGAGCCATTCTTTATTATTCGTATTATGTCATATTTATTTTCTTCGGAATCTGTATCTGAGGGACACCCGGATAAGGTAGCCGACCAGATTTCAGACGCCATCCTTGATCAATTCTTAGCCTACGACGACACCTCGCACTGTGCCGTTGAGAGTTTCGTTACTACCGGACAGGTAGTGATTATGGGCGAGGTGCGCTCACAAGTGTATATAGATTTGCAGGCCATGGCACGCGAAGCCATCAGGAAGATTGGCTATACTAAGGCCGAATATCAGTTTGACCATAATTCCTGCGGTGTACTCACGGCCATTCATGAGCAGAGCAACGATATCAACCGCGGCGTTTCTCGCAAGGACGAAGATGAACAGGGTGCTGGCGATCAGGGCATGATGTTCGGCTATGCCAATAACGAAACCGGCAATTACATGCCTGCAACACTCGACCTGTCGCACCTCATCATGCAGACATTGGCAGAGATTCGCAAGGAGGGCAAGGTGATGACCTATCTCCGTCCCGACTCTAAGAGTCAGGTGACAATTGAGTATGGCGACAACAACGAGCCGCTGCGCATCCATACAATCGTAGTTTCGACCCAACACGACGACTTCATTCAGCCTGAGAGCGACACCCCGGAAGCACAGGACAAGGCCGACAATGCTATGCTTAGCCGAATTCGCGAGGATGTGATCAATATCCTGATGCCTCGTGTCATCGCCAAGACCAGCGGCAAGTTGCAGACGCTGTTCAATGACAACATCAAGTATCTGGTAAACCCCACGGGTAAGTTTGTAATTGGCGGACCTCATGGCGACACCGGTTTGACGGGTCGCAAGATCATCGTTGATACCTATGGCGGTCGAGGCGCACATGGCGGTGGCGCTTTCTCGGGTAAGGATCCGAGCAAGGTAGACCGCAGTGCCGCATACGCCGCACGCTATATTGCCAAGAACATGGTGGCAGCCGGCGTGGCAGACGAGATGCTCGTGCAGCTGGCTTATGCTATCGGTGTGGCAGAACCTGTGAGCGTTTATGTCAACACTTACGGCCGTAGTCATGTCAGTATGGACGACGGACAAATTGCCGAAAGAATCCAACAACTGTTCGATCTGCGTCCGAAAGCCATTGAACACATGCTCAAACTTCGTCAGCCCATGTACTTCGAGACGGCTGCCTACGGCCACATGGGACGAAAGAACACTACGATTAAAAAGCAGTTCAAGAGCCAATACAATGGTGACAAGGAGATAGAGGTAGAGCTCTTCACATGGGAAAAACTCGACCAAACGGAACGTATCAAGGCTGTGTTCGGTTTGTAAGACAACACGCATGATTCAGCAGAACGACACCATCAGACAAACATCGAATACGCTGGAAGCCCAAAAGGCTTCCGGCGCTCATCGTTCCGGCTATCATTCCCCACAAGAGATATTGAGCTGGCTACCCCCGACGGCTACGCCATGGCAGCAAGACTCAATGCTCAGGGCGCATTATAAGTTTCCCGAAGTGGATTGGAGCAAGCGCCCGAATCCCTTATGCACGCCCGGTACAAAAGCCGATTCAACGTCAGGCTTCACGTTGGACAAACCAATGTATTACAGCCATTCGCTCGTACAGAAGGACTCAATCTATCTACCCGAGCGCGCTGTGTATCGGCAAGGTGTGGCGGGCGATCCTGTACCCTATACCATTGCAGGCGATAACCTCATCACCTCCATTCTCTTGGGATGCTTTATTTTTGCAGCAATCGCCATTTCCAAGTCGGGCAACTTTTTGCAAAGGCAGATCAAAAACTTCTTCCACGTGCAGCGGGAAGGTACCACAGTGATTACCGAAACAGGCAGCGAGCTACGCTTTCAGTTCTTCCTCGTGGTGCAAACCAGCCTCCTCTTTGCTTTAGTGTTCTTCCTATACACCCGAACATTCACCGGAGCGTCATCCGTCCTGCCCAATTATCAAATCATAGGCATATTTACAGGCGTCTTCATCGTCTATTTTTTGCTCAAGATGATGCTCTATGGAATTGTGAATTGGGTGTTTTTTGACCGTAAAAAAAATGAGCAATGGAGCAAGGCTTTCCTCTTTCTCATGTCGACAGAAGGCCTTGCAATATTTCCTTTGGTAATGCTCTTGGCCTACTTCAATTTTTCCATTCATAGCGCTACCATTTATGTAGGAACAGTTGTCGTATTGTTTAAAATTCTCACCTTTTATAAGGCATACCTTATCTTTTTTAGACGTAATCAAGGTTTTCTGCAAAGTTTTTTGTACTTTTGTGCACTCGAATTGATGTTCCTTACAGGCCTGTGGGGATTATTGATGCTGGTGGATAATTATTTGCAAATAAAATTTTAAGACAGAAGATGATTAAGAAGATCATGATTTCTCAGCCAAAACCGGCTAATGAAAACTCTCCTTATGCAGACATCGAAAAAGAATACGGCGTAGAGCTCGTCTTCCGCCCTTTCATCAAAGTGGAAGGACTATCGGCAAAGGAGTTTCGCCAGCAGAAAGTGAGCATCCTTTCACACACTGCCATCGTGTTCACTTCTCGTCACGCTATTGACTATTTCTTTCAGCTTGCTAAAGAATTACGCCTCACAATCCCGGAGGACATGAAGTATTTCTGTGTCACAGAGACCATCTCTCTCTACATTCAGAAATATGCCCAATATCGCAAACGTAAGATTTTCTTCGGTACAACGGGTAAGATCGACGACCTTTTGCCACAGATGGTAAAACATAAGAACGAGAAATATCTTGTGCCACTGAGCACGGTTCACAACGATGACATCAAGAATCTGCTCGACTCCAAGAACCTACAGCATACGGAGTGCAATATGTATCGCACACTGAGCAATGAATTCACAGAGGAGGAAATCCGGAATTTCGATTATGATATGCTGATATTCTCTACCCCAACAGGTGTGAATTATCTGAGCAAGGCATTCCCTGATCTCAAAAACGGCTCTTTCAAACTCGGTGCTTTCGGTCCTGCCACCGGCAAAGCAATTACCGACGCCGGACTTCCTTTAGCCCTTGTTGCCGGAACCAAAGAATATCCCTCAATGGTGAGTGCACTCAAAAGCTATCTTGACAAAGCAAAGAAGAAGTAAGCACCGGCAGGGAATGGAAGCCAGCCATAACAAGGTAACCTACACCGATATTGCTTCCAAACACAAAATCTGAGATACAGAATGAGATACCCCTCTACACTCAACAAGAACGAGCGGATATGCAGCCGAAAGCTCATCGAATCGCTTTTTCGAGGAGGCCGTAGCCATTCGATTTCAGCTTTCCCGCTACGGGCGGTATATATGCTAATGGAAACGGAGGCTCAGGAAGCAAAGATTTCCGATGATTACGCACCAAGTACCACCACCCCGCTACCCCAATCGAAACAGCTCATCAGCGTACCCAAACGATTTCAGAAGCATGCCGTGAAGCGCAATCTGGTGAAACGCCAAGTGCGTGAAGCCTATCGCAAGAACAAATCGATCATTGCCGACTGGCCAGTAGCGATTGCCTTTATATGGTTAGACACCCAAATCCTCAGCTACGACAAGGTGGAACGCAAGATTAAGAGCCTGCTCTTCCGCCTGAAAGAAAGGCTTGAGGCACAACAATCCAAAGACGATGGATAGCAATCTGCACAACGAAGAGAATGTGACCGCCAAGTCTGCACTTCGTGTCTTGTCGCACGCCGTGGTATGGCTACTGATACAACCCATCGCTTTCTATCAGAAATTCATCACCCCCTACACACCGCCATCGTGTCGATTCACGCCGACTTGCTCCGAGTATGCCCGACAAGCGCTCCTCAAGCACGGCCTCATCAAAGGCCTATGGCTCGCGATTTGGCGGATATTAAGATGCAACCCATGGGGTGGAAGCGGATATGATCCGGTTCCGTAAGTTGTCCGAGAGGCGCCCCGATCAATTTTATTATGCCTGATGAAGCGCGACGCTCGTCAGGCCAATTCCATAAAAACAAGAAAAATGAAAAACTTTGTTGAAGAACTGAAATGGCGTGGTATGCTGGCTCAGATCATGCCGGGTACCGAGGAATTCCTTGCTAAGAATATGGTATCGGCTTATCTGGGAACCGACCCCACTGCCGATTCTCTTCACATCGGTCACCTTTGCGGTATCATGATGCTCCGTCATCTCCAGCGTTGCGGACACAAGCCCTACCTTCTGGTGGGGGGTGCAACGGGTATGATCGGCGACCCTTCGGGCAAGAGCATGGAGCGAAATCTCCTTGACGCCGCCACTCTCTATCACAATCAGGAGGCTATCAAGAAGCAGTGTGCCAAGTTCCTCGACTTTGACAGCACCGCGCCCAACAAGGCAGAGCTTGTCAACAACTACGACTGGATGAAGGATTTTACCTTCCTCGACTTTGCACGCACCGTTGGCAAGCACATCACCGTAAACTACATGATGGCCAAAGACAGCGTGAAGCAGCGCCTCAACGGAACATCTCGCGACGGTCTCAGCTTCACCGAATTTACCTATCAGCTGCTTCAAGGCTACGACTTCCTTCACCTTTACCAAGAGCATGGCGTCCGCTTGCAGCTGGGCGGCAATGACCAATGGGGCAACATGACTACCGGTACGGAGCTGATTCGCCGCACATTGGGCAACGAGGTCGAGACCTTTGCACTCACCTGTCCGCTCATCACTAAAGCCGACGGCAAGAAGTTCGGCAAGACCGAGAGCGGCAATATCTGGCTCGACCGCAACCGCACCACGCCTTACACGTTCTATCAGTTCTGGCTCAACGTGTCGGATGAGGATGCAGAGCGTTATATCAAGATATTCACCGACCTTGATGAGGAGACTATCAGTGCCCTTGTGGAGCAGCACAGGCAGGATCCCGGGCTCCGTGTGCTACAGCGCCGACTGGCAGAGGAGGTGACCGTGATGGTGCACTCCAAAGAGGATCTCGACATGGCCATCTCGGCTTCCAACATTCTTTTCGGCAAAGCAACACGCGACCAGCTGGCACAACTCGACGAGGCGACCCTCAACGACGTGTTCAAAGACGTGCCCCACTATGAGCTTTCTAAGGATGAACTCGGCAGCAAGGCTGTCGATATCTTCTGTAAGGAGGGCTGGGACATCTTCCCCAGCAAGGGCGAGATGCGCAAGCTGGTGAAGGGAAACGGCGTGAGTCTCAACAAGGATAAGCTCGCCGAATTCGACCGTGTCATCACTTCCGAAGACCTCATCGACGGCAAGTTTCTTCTGCTTCAGCGCGGCAAGAAGAACTATTACCTGATTACAGTGAGATAAAAACCATGCAGAAGGTTTGGACACAGGGCGTTACCCCGTTGTCCAAACCTTGCTTTTTATTTTTCCACATCTTTCTCTTTAACAGGTATTCAACATTGGCAAATAACACCGGAAAAGAGAAGATACGAAAGCAAAAGTGTACGAAAAATTTGGTAGTGGCTCAAAAAACCACTACCTTTGCACTGTCGTAAAATTCGGCATACATGTTTGATTGTCCCATGGTGTAATGGTAGCACAACAGGTTTTGGTTCTGTTTGTGGTGGTTCGAATCCGCCTGGGACAACGATTCATCCGTCGTCAAGCAATGGGTTTCCATTTGTTTGGCGATTTTTATTTACCGCCCTCTCCCTGCTTCTGGGTTCAGCCGTAATACCAAAAGATATGTTATATCGCCCCATCATAACCTTTCGGGCATACCGGTTCCGCCCAACAGCAACGTACGGCGTTCGGTGTACGTGCGTACGACGTTCGACGTACGTGTGCACGGCATTCGGTGTACGTGCGTACGGCGTTCGGTGTACGTCGCCGTCAGGATATTGATCACGGATAAAAAGAAACGTATGATTTGATGAGAAGGGTTTCAAAATAATTTGCTATCTTTGCCATTAAGTAGGTGTTCATCATTAGCTGCCACTGTATCTACGTCTGTTTTTCAGTCAGTATGCCGGCTCGAAGCAGGAGCGCAGCCTGCTGCACGACTGATGAAAGAGGGCGTAATGACGAAAAAAAGGCGTAAAGATAGCGGCAGAGCGAAGAATAAAACAGAAAGGAAAATATAAAGGCGTTTAATCTTGAACACCCATTTATCAAATCAGATGATAATGAAAACGAACTACGAACTACGCTATGCAGCCCATCCGGCCGACGCTAAAGGCTATGACACGGCACGATTGCGGCACGACTTTCTCATCGAACAGCTGTTTGCCGACGATGAGGTGCACATGGTCTACTCCATGTATGACCGCATGATTGTGGGGGGCGCAAGACCCAAGAACGAGCCGCTGAAACTTGAAGCCATAGAGCCGCTGAAGGCTAAATACTTCACTTCGAGACGTGAGGTGGGCGTATTCAACGTGGGTGAAGGCACGGGCTTGGTGCAGGTGGGCGACAAGACGTTCGAGCTGGGCTATAAGGAAGCACTGTATATTGGGCGGGGCGATTGCAATATCACCTTTATAAGCAGAGACAAGGAGCGGCCGGCGCTGTTCTATTTCAACAGTACGAACGCGCATTGCAGCTATCCCACACGCAAGATTACGAAAGCAGATGCCATCAGCGTAAGCATGGGTGCATCGGAAACGAGCAACGAGCGCACGATCAACAAGATGATTGTGAACGAGGTGCTGCCCACCTGCCAGTTGCAAATGGGCATGACAGAACTGGCCTCGGGCAGCGTGTGGAATACGATGCCGGCGCATGTGCACAGCCGAAGAATGGAAGCCTACTTCTATTTTGAGGTGCCCGAAGGGCAGGCGGTGTGCCATCTGATGGGCGAACCGCAGGAGACGCGCCATATCTGGATGAGAGGAAACGAGGCCGTGCTGTCACCGGAGTGGAGCATCCACAGTGCGGCAGCAACCCACAACTATACCTTTATATGGGGCATGGGCGGCGAAAACCTTGATTATAGCGATCAAGATTTCTATGGAATCACGGATTTGAGATAATCATTCCGAAACAAACAACAATACTGTTTTATAATAATCAATCATTCAAAAAGATAACCAAATGGATACGTTTTCAAAAAAATTTTCTCTTGAGGGCAAGGTAGCCCTCGTCACGGGTGGTGCCTACGGCATCGGGTTCGCCATTGCAGAGGCTTACGCATTGGCTGGTGCAAAGATCGCATTCAACTGTCGCGGCCGGCAGCACATGGAGCAGGCACTGGCCGACTATAGGGCTAAGGGTATCGATGCCAAAGGATATATTTGCGATGTGACGAAGGAAGACGAGGTGCAAAAGATGGTTGCCGACATCGAGAAAGAGTTGGGCACCATCGATATTCTCGTGAACAATGCGGGTATCATCAAGCGCATTCCGATGGAGGAGATGAGCGTAGAGGACTTCCGTCAAGTGATCGACATCGATCTGAACGCTCCTTTTATCATGTCGAAAGCCGTGATTCCCGGCATGAAGAAGAAAGGACACGGCAAGATTATCAACATCTGCTCGATGATGTCGGAGCTGGGTCGCGAGACGGTATCGGCCTACGCTGCTGCCAAAGGCGGCCTGAAGATGCTCACCCGCAACATCTGTTCGGAGTTCGGCGAGTACAACATCCAGTGCAATGGCATCGGTCCGGGCTATATCGCCACACCTCAGACCGCTCCCCTGCGTGAGCGTCAGGCCGACGGCAGCCGCCATCCTTTCGACAGTTTCATCATCAGCAAGACTCCCGCCGCACGCTGGGGCACACCCGAAGACCTCATGGGCCCCGCCGTGTTCTTGGCTTCCGATGCTTCCGACTTTGTGAACGGCCACGTGCTTTATGTTGACGGAGGCATCTTGGCATATATCGGCAAGATGCCCAAATAAGGCAACAACCAACATCTATGACATACAAAAAGGAGGGATTGCACGATGTGCAACCCCTCCTTTTATGCTGTGTAAATAAACTTTACATTATTTGTTTACAGCCTCCTCGAATTCTGAACCGGCAGCAAACTTAACGACTGTCTTAGCCGCAATCTTGATTTTCTGACCGTTAGAAGGATTCACACCCTGACGGGCAGGACGCTGCTTTGTAGAGAATGTACCAAATCCAACAAGCTGAACCTTATCACCTGCCACCAAAGCCTTCTTAATAGAACCTGTAGCTGCGTCCAACGCCTTTTTTGCATCTGCATTGGTCAAACCTGCAGCCTCTGCAATTTTCTTTACTAATTCTGTTTTGTTCATGATTTGTATTTAATTAAGTGAATAGAATAATCGTTAATTTCATTACTATGCAGCAAATATAGGTGATTCATTTCATAAACCAAACAAAAAAATAAAAAAAATGATGTTTATACCCTAAATTTCTTCTAAAACTACTGTTTTATAGCATTTTGACAGACTTTTTTTCGTAATTTTGCACTAATATTTTAAACATCCAAAATTAAAACGATAACACTATGCCACGGATTCCGGTCATCACAAAGAATCTACTCATCATCAATATATTGGCTTTCATTGCAGCGCTCGTGATGGAACAGACGTCGGGGATAAGTCTCAATAATCTTTTGGGGCTGCACTTTTTCATGGCCACCGACTTTAATATTACACAACTGCTCACCTATCTCTTTATGCATTCCACAGCCAACTGGATGCACATCACGTTCAATATGCTCATGCTATGGATGTTCGGTTCGGTGGTGGAACAAGCATGGGGAGCAAAGAGATTCCTTTTTTATTACATTCTTTGTGGTATTGGGGCCGGTGTGATGCAAGAAATTACACAGTTTTTTTGGATATACTATACCCTATACAGCCAACATCCTTTAGGTATCGCGGAAGCGTTTACGGTGATGAGCGGAATGGCCGGTCAGCTCAACGGCCTGACGACTGTGGGTGCCTCGGGAGCCATCTATGCGTTGCTGTTGGCTTTCGGTATGATGTTTCCCGAAGAGAGAATGTTTATCATCCCTATCCCCATACCTATCAAGGCCAAATGGATGATCATCGGAACGATAGCTTTAGAGCTATTCCTTACGCTGGCCACGCCCGGCGATCAGGTGGCTCATTTGGCACATCTCGGTGGAATGCTATTCGGGTTTCTGCTGATACGCTATTGGCAAAAGCATCCTTCGAGCGATTACGGAAATTCTGCCGGTACGCAGTTTTTCAACAACATGCGTTCGCGTTGGGAACAGCGCAAAAGCACATCGCGCTCGGCTTCCCCCAATAAGACTAATCCTGACTGGGATTATAACGCCCGCAAAGAGGCCGACCAAGAAGAAGTGGATCGTATCTTGGACAAGATCCGTAAAAGCGGTTACGACAGTTTGACAAAAGAAGAGAAGCAGACGCTCTTCGACCAAAGCAAGAAGTAAAGGGAGTGAGCCCACACCATGATCGATCAACTCAAAAAGTGCACCCTGCAAATGATTGGTGGTGCTAACGTTGCCACCATCCTCATCATGCTGTTTGTAGGGTATTCCGACTTACTCAATCCCGCTAAGTTTCCGATACTTTGCAACATCGGGTTGGCCTTCCCCTTGTTCCTGATTATCAACTTAGGCTTTCTCATATTCTGGCTCATCTTCAGACCCAAAGGAGCCATCATACCCCTATTGGGCTTCATCATCGGGTATGCACCTGTACGCAAATATATTCCTTTCAACATTCCCCGTAAAGTGCCCGAGGGTGCCATCAAGGTGCTGTCGTACAACACTTTCGGCTTCTCTGGCTATCAAGGAGCCAAAGGGGTCATCACTTCCATGACCGATTATCTGAAGCGTCAGGATGCCGACATCGTCTGTTTTCAGGAATATGCCACACAAACAAACATACGAGACAGTGTAAACGCCATACTCGATTCCATTTACCCATACCGCGATATCACACCATACAACACCAATTGCTTGGCCATATTCAGCAAATATCCCATTCTTTCTAAGGAGCGCATTGCCTACCAGTCGGTAGGAAATATGAGTATTGCCTACAAAGTGTCGGTGAACGGCGAGACCATTCTCGTTGTCAACAATCACTTGGAGACCACCGGGCTCACCATCAAGGAGAAGAGCGAGTTCAAGAATCTGGTGAGTGGCGATCTTGAAAGTAACATGGCAAAAGAAGCTTCCAAATCCATCATGCGACGCCTTTCACATGCCACCCAAATCCGGGCGCAACAGGCAGAGGCCGTAGCCCGATACATCAGCTATCATCGCGGCACCCCGATGATTGTGTGCGGCGATTTCAATGACAGCCCCATCTCTTACGCCCATCGCACCATAGCCAAAGGCTTGACCGATTGCTACGTGAGTTCGGGCAATGGAGTAGGTGTCAGTTACCACGACAATCGGTTCTACGTAAGAATCGACAACATTCTCTGCACCGATGATTTCACCCCATACGGCTGCAAGGTGGACTCCAAAATCAAAGGCTCCGACCACTACCCTATCATTTGTTGGCTCAAAAAAAACTCCTAAAAGCCAAAATAATTGATATTTAAGCAAGATATATTTTCAAAAAGATTAAAAAGTTAGTATCTTTGCACGTATTGTGTAGAAAACATAGAAAACAATAAATAACAAACAAAAAATGCAAAACAAAGGAATTGTAATTGTAACCGCCGTCTTACTGACGCTTGCAAGCATCTTCTATTTGTCTTTCTCGTTCGCCACACGTTACTATGACGGGCAGGCAGCCAAACTGAAGGATCCTATAGCCCAGCAGGATTATAAAGATTCTGTGAAGTATTTGGGAGTCTACAGCTATCAGAAGTGTCTTGAGACTCAGATCGGTCTCGGTTTGGACTTGAAGGGCGGTATGAACGTTATTCTGGAAATCTCCGTGCCCGATGTAGTGGATATGCTTGCCGATCACAAGACCGACGCAGCCTATACCAAGTCTATGGCAGAGGCTCGCAAGGAGCAGGAAACCTCACAAGGCGACTTCATCTCTCTCTTCATCAAAGCGTATAAGAAGAATGCCCCCGGCCATCATCTGGCAGAGATATTCGCCACACAGCAGTTGCAGGGCAAGGTGTTGCCCACCAGTTCAGACTCTAAGGTTGAGAGCGTGCTCCGTTCTGAAGTAAGCGCCGCCATTGACAACTCTTTCAACGTTGTGCGCACCCGTATCGACCAGTTCGGTGTTGTCCAGCCCAACATTCAGAAAGTGCAGGGCTCCGAGGGGCGCATCATGGTAGAGATGCCGGGTATCAAGGAGCCGGAGCGTATACGTAAACTGCTTCAGGGTAGTGCTAACCTTGAGTTCTGGGAGACCTACAATTCTGAGGAAATCATACCCTATCTCCAGCAACTCGACCTCCGTCTGGCCGACAATGAAAAGTCGGGAACAGAGACAACCAACGACTCTACCAAAGCCGCAACAGTCGATTCTGCTGCCGTAGCACAAAGCGAGACCGCAGCCAAACCTAAGTTCCAGCTCAAAGGTGCAGAGAAGAAAGACGTGGTGAAGACCACTCCCAACGATCAGTTGGAAGAGGCCAAAAAGCAGCATCCATTGCTCGCCCTCTTGCAGACAACGGGTGGCCGCAGCTTGAGCGTGGTGGGTTATGCCAGCGTTCGCGACACCGCCGATATCAACAAGGCTATCCACAGCGACATCGCCAAGCAGGTATTGCTTTCCGATCTGAAACTCCTTTGGAGTGCTAAGCCGGCCGACGGCATCGGCGCAAAGAATATTTTCGAGCTTCACGCCCTAAAGGTTACCAATTCTTCTGGACGTGCACCGTTGGAGGGTGACGTGATTACCGATGCTTCTGACGAGTTCAACCAGCTCACCGGACAACCGGAGGTGAGCATGAAAATGAATTCCGAGGGCGCCCGCCGCTGGGCTGAGCTTACCAAAGCTAACGTGGGTAAGGCCATCGCCATCGTTCTTGACGGCGTGGTATATTCTGCACCTCGCGTGAACGGCGAGATTAGCGGAGGCTCTTCTTCTATCAGCGGCAACTTTACTATTGAGGATACCAAAGATCTCGCCAACACTCTGAAGTCAGGCCGTATGCCAGCTCCGGCGCACATCGTACAGGAAGAAGTCGTAGGTCCCACCCTCGGAGCACAATCCATCGAGCAGGGTATCATCTCCTTTGCCATAGCTTTCGCACTGCTGATTATCTACATGCTCGCCATGTACAATGTTATCCCCGGCTCTATCGCAGTGGGTGCCTTGCTCATCAACGTATTCTTCACGCTCGGTATTCTCACCTCTTTCCAAGCAGCCCTCACCATGTCGGGTATTGCGGGTATGGTGCTTTCATTGGGTACGGCGGTCGATGCCAACGTGCTTATCTATGAGCGTATCAAGGAGGAGCTTCGTTCCGGCAAGGGCATGAAGCAGTCGGTTAGTGCCGGTTACAGCAATGCTTTCTCATCCATCTTCGACTCCAACCTGACCTCCCTCATCACAGGTGTCATCCTTTATCTTTTCGGTACAGGTCCGATTCGCGGTTTTGCCACCACTTGGATCATCGGTATTATCTGTTCATTCTTTACCGCCGTATTCCTCACACGTCTGGTTTATGAGCATAAGATGAACAAAGACAAGTGGCTGAACCTCAAGTTCTGGACTCCGCTTTCGGAGAATCTGATGCAGGGCAAGAACATCAAGTTCATGTCGATGTATAAGACAACTTTTGCTTTTGCCATTTGTGCGTCGGTTATCTTCATCGGAAGTTTCTTTGTTCGCGGCCTTGCCCAGAGCATCGACTTTACGGGTGGACGCAACTATGTCATCGTTTTTGAGAAAAACACTGAACCTGAACAGGTGCGTGAGGTGCTGGCCCGGACATTCCCGGGAGCCACAACAGGCGCACTCTCTCTGGGTACAGACAACAAGACCATTCGAGTTTCAACCAATTATAAGATCGAGTCTAACAGCACAACCGCTGACGACGAGGTGGAGGAAATGCTCTATAATGGCCTGAAAAAAGCAGGACTCGTTACCCAGAAAGACCTTGATCAGTTCAAGAACCCGGACATTCGTCAGGGTGGTTCCATCATCAGTTCTTCTAAGGTAGGGCCCTCTGTTGCCAAAGATGTGACCTACGGTGCCATCATCAGCGTGCTTATCGCTCTGCTGGCCATCTTCCTTTACATCTTGGTTCGTTTCCGCAACGTGGCATTCTCTGTGGGTTCCACCGTGGCCTTGATTTTCGATGCCCTGACTGTTATCGGCCTGTTCTCGCTGCTTCAAGGCTTATTGCCTTTCTCGCTTGAGATCGACCAGACTTTCATCGGTGCCGTGCTGACCGTGATTGGTTACTCTATCAACGATAAGGTGGTGGTGTTCGACCGTATACGCGAGAACCTTAAGCTGCATCCTAAGCAGGATATTCAGGAACTATTCAATAGTTCTATCAATCAGACATTGTCTCGCACCATCAACACCTCATTCTCTACGCTGATCGTATTGCTGTGCATCCTCTTCCTCGGCGGCAAGAGCATCCAGCCCTTTGCTTTCGCCATGACACTGGGTGTCATATTCGGAACATTGAGCTCCATCTTCATCGCATCTCCGATTGCCTACCTTGTGATGGGCAACACCATCAAGGAGCACCGCAGCGAGAGCGAAGAATTAGAAGTTGCCCAAGCATAGACAGAGACACTTCAGGCTTTCTTAAAGAGGGTGTGTCAGAATAAAAAAATAAGAGCATAAAAGAATAAAAGCCATTACTTCTTGCACGAATGAAGCCATATAAACGGATGTTCATCCAACATTTGGCCTTTATCTGAGCGAAGCGATTATTCTTTTATTCTCTTATTCCATTCTGACATACTCTCTTTTTTATATCTCTCTACTATCCCCGCTCTTCCTTATAAAAAATTTGACAAACACCCTCTGTAGATTCGCGTGTAGCAAAATTGAAAATCTTTTGCCCGAAATACGCGAAAATCAGAGGGGGTTACGTAAATCTTTGAGCATCAGTGGGTTAGGGGCAAAAAGTAAGAATATGCCATAGATATTCATCTTTTCGTCTTGCGATAGCACCCTTTTCGCATCGCGAAAGCACCCTTATCGCAAGGCGAGAACATTGAGATCGCACTGCGATTAGGCCGTTATCGCAAGGCGAAAGCTATGCTATCGCAACCCCATCCCGAACTTTTTGACCTCCCGTCACCAAAATTTGATCGAACCAGCCCGATTTTTCGCTCTAGAATGAACAAAAATCTGAACGAAAAAACTGTAATTAATTCTTGACAAAGGAGACATAAAAAAAGATAGACATAAAGACAGAAATACATGTTTTTTTCCATAACCTTGGATATTAAGGGCAAGGTTTTTTATATCCAAGCAAGGATAACTTCTGTATACACACATATCCTGCCGGCTTATCGCGCTTTTTATCTTTATTAGCAATTCCCTGGCAAACGATACGGCTTTTATTTGTAACTTTGCGAATAATTCAATCTTCATTAAAATCAGATGCGTAAATTTAAGGTAATCGCCCTGTCTTGTCTGCTCATGGCGACAGGCCAGATAAAGGCTCTCACGCTCGGTACTAACGATACCATTGTCAACAAAAAGGACTCCATTGCGGTCAACGACAGTACGGATAACGGAACCGACAAGAAGAAAGACACCAAGAGAGAATCTGAATACGACAAACTGATCAAGAAGGGTGGTAGCTATCGTCAGGGTATGTTCGACGTGCGCCACATTGAGAAAGACTGGTATTTCGAGGTGCCCGAGAGTGCCCTCGGCCGCCTGTTTCTCACCGTAACCCGCTTCACCACCGTTCCCGAGGGTTTCGCTAAACTCGCTGGTGAAGAGGTGCAACGCAACACCATCTACTTTGAGCAGCGTGACGAGAAGACACTGCTCATGAGTGTCTACACCCGTTCTACTTTCGGCAAACAGGGCGATGATATCGCCGATTTGGTCGATAAGGCTGCCGTCGACCCCATCATCGAAAAGTTTGACATCATCGGTCGCAATCCCAAGACAGGCGGTATGCTCATCAAGGTGACCAATCTCTTCGCCACCGACACCAAGATCGGCGGTCTCACCTCATCCGACCGTACCGCTGTGAAAGTCGGGGCACTCAAGTCCGAGCTCACGTTCATCGACAGCATACGCACCTATCCCATCAACATCGAGGTATCGACCCTGCGCACCTATACCGTCAGCTCAGGCAAGACACCATCCTCTCGTACTGGATTCTCCACGCTTTCGCTCAACACCAGCATCGTGCAACTGCCCGAAGTGCCCATGCAGCCCCGCTATGCCGACGAGCGTGTGGGCTATTTTCAGGAGCGCATCACCGAGTTTTCCGATGACAATCCTTCAGAAAAGAAAGCCATCGTCAGCCGCTTCCGCCTTGTGCCTAAAGACAGACAAGCATACGCCCTCGGCCGGCTCACCGAGCCGGAAAAGCAGATTGTGTATTACATAGACCCCGCTACGCCCAAAAAGTGGGTGCCCTTCCTCATTCAAGGCATCAACGACTGGAACGCAGCTTTTGAGGCTGCCGGATTCAAGAATGCCATCGTAGGCAAGGAATGGCCTAACGACACCACGATGAGCGTAGACGACGCGCGTTTCTGCATGATTCGTTATTTGCCTTCTGAGACCGAGAACGCCTACGGACCACGCATCACCGACCCCCGCAGCGGCGAGATTATCGAGAGCCATATCTGCTGGTATCACAACGTAATAAATCTTATCCGCAAGTGGTATATCACTCAATGCGGACCTCTCGACAAGCGTGCGCAGACATGGGAAATCGACGATGAACTCATGGGGCAGCTCATCCGCTTCGTGTCATCGCACGAGGTGGGTCACTCGCTGGGCTTGCGCCACAATATGATCGCCTCATCATCGACCCCCGTGGAGAAGCTGCGCGACAAAGCATGGGTGGAGAAACACGGCCACACAGCCAGCATCATGGACTACGCCCGCTTCAACTACGTGGCACAGCCCGAAGACAATATCTCGCATAAAGGCCTCTTCCCCCGCATCAACGACTACGATAAGTGGGCTATCAAGTGGGGCTACCAGTACCGCCCGGAGTTCCAGAATGCCGAGGAAGAGCAGAAGAAACTTCGTGCAGAGGTCACCCAAACGCTCAAGAACAACAAGCGCCTGCGCTATGTGGGAGATGAGGGAAAGAGACGCGACCCACGCTCGCAGACCGAAGATCTGGGCGACAACGCCATGAAAGCCAATGCCTACGGCATCAAAAACCTGCAGCGCGTGATGCAGAACATCGAGAAATGGACTCATCAGCCCGATGGCGAGACCGATTACCTGTCGCAGCTTCATCGAAGCGTAAGGGCACAATACGCCCGATATACCAATCATGTGCAACGTTATATCAATGGTCAATACAACAACAACACGCCCGGCGACGTGAAAAACGAGCCGGTACCCATGGCGTTGCAGAAGGAAGCCATCGAATGGATGGGTAACTATGTGTTTGAGGCTCCGCTCTGGCTTTATCCCGATGCGCTTGTGAGCAAGCTGGGTATCGATGCCGAGGACGAGATGAGCACCCGCAGCACGACGGTGTTGTCGTATCTCCTCGCACCCGGAATGCTCTTCAACGAGGCTAAAGCCGGACTCACATCGCCCAATGCCTATCCCGTGCCCGACTATCTGAACGATGTCTTCAAGGCTGTGTGGTGCCCCATGTCGTCCGACACCCGCCGCAACGCTTACCGCCGTCAGCTTGAGCGTTCATACATCGATCTCATGCAGACCATCATCAATCCCACGGAAAAGCAACTCACCGGCATCGCTATCAGTGCCCGCCGCTCGGACGCCCTGCTCTATGCCCTGCAACATCTCGACACTATCGAGCGTTTCTGCGAGCAGCAGAAAGAACTGACTTCCAATTCCGACATCAATGCGCTGCACTACGACAACATACTGCTGCAGCTCAAGAAAATACGCGAACAGTATCGCACGGTGAAGTAATCTTTCCCGCCGAAGACAGAAGAATAGAGTAATCGCTTCGCTGAGAATAAAAGTACAAAAGAACAATAGCCAAATGCTTTACGGATGAAAACATCCAAGTAAGTAATGGCTATTGTTCTTTTGTACTTTTATTCTCAGCGAAGCGATTACTCTAAATATATCGGTTAGTCATCCAGTCTGCTTTGCATAACAGTAAAAAACCGATGGATGATGTCGAGCATATCAGGCTCCAAATAGCTGCAAGCAGTGTCATAAAATATATCGGGTATGCCATAAAAAGCCTCGGCAATGGAACCCGCGACGGCTGCCTTGGTGTCTGTGTCGCCACGTGCCATGACGGCCTTGCGTATGGTGTCCTCAAAGCTCTCGCTGTCGAGGAAGCAACGGATAGCCGCAGGTACGGTCTCCTGACAGGAGGCGTCGAAATGCCCCTGCGCTCCTATCTTGTACACATCGCGCAGGGAGGGAATATCATAACCGAAGTTGCGGTGCACCGCGCTCTCCACTTCATCCTTCGTGATGCGGCATGTACGCAGCCAATAGATAAGCGTAGCCACACACTGCGCGCCACGCACCGCCTCCTCATGAAGATGGCTGCAGATAGTCGTCTGCTTGGCTTCGCGCATCACATCCTGATAATCGTCATAGAGCCAGCCCACAGCCGACACCCTCATCGCCGCACCATTGCCCCACGAGTTTTGCGGAATAGGGGCGTCAGCGAGCAGCCAATTGTGGAACATACTGCCATAACCACCTTTCGGATGGGGGTAGCGATGCCCCCAATCGCGCATGGCATCCCTGTACTCACGATGGTTGAGTATGGCATCGGCCACGGCAATCGTCATGACGGTGTCATCGGTATAATCGCACTGCGGCTTGGGTACAAACAACGGGAACTGGTCTTTGGGTATCTCATCAAATTCGTATCGAGACCCTACGATGTCTCCAATAATGGCTCCGAGCATAGGCGTTAGGTGTTAAGTGATAGACTTTAGGTATTAAGTAATAGGTGTCAGATGACCTGAATTATCATCTGACACCTAACCAAGTACTCCGACCGGGAATCGAACCCGGATCAAAGGTTTAGGAAACCTCCGTTCTATCCATTGAACTATCAGAGCCTTTCTGGTTGTATGGTGATGCAAAGATACGGGATTTTTTCCTGAAAAGCTAAAGAAAGACAAGAAATAATGCGATGAAAATCATGCATTCCTGAACTTCTCCGTCTGCTCTCTGATCAGCTCTTCATCCTCGAAATAATCGATGCGCATGGCGTGACGCACCTCCTCCATCGTTCGGGCGGCAGCCTCACGGGCATCGGCAGAGCCTTTCTTAAGGATGTTGAATATCTCGGGGATGTCCTGCTCATACTCATGACGACGCTTGCGTATGGGCTCAAGCATGCGGTCGATAACGCTATTGAGCAGCTTCTTGCACTTCATGTCGCCTATGCCGCCGGCCGTGTAGGCAGCCTTCAGTTCATCGAGATTGCCAAACTCCGGCCAGAAATCGGCAAAGTCTTGATCGGTAGCAAAGGCATCAAGATAGGTAAACACCGCATTTCCCTCCACATGACCGGGGTCGGAAACGTTGAGGTGAGTGGGGTCGGTGTACATGCTCTTGACCTTTGTCCATACCGTGTCGGCATCATCAGAGAGGTAGATGCAGTTGCCCAAGCTCTTGCTCATCTTCTCCTTGCCGTCAGTTCCGGGCAGGCGGCGCGCCGTAGCATTATCGGGCAGCATGATCTGCGGCTCCACCAACACCGGTGCGTATGTCTGGTTGAAACGGTTCACCAGCTCGCGCGTCAGCTCAAGCATAGGCTCCTGATCCTCGCCTACGGGCACCGTGGTGGCCTTGAAAGCAACGATGTCGGCAGCCTGCGACACGGGATAACAGAAGAAGCCGAGGGGTACGGAGTTGCTCTCGAAACCACGCATGCGCACCTCTGTCTTCACTGTGGGGTTGCGTTGCACGCGGCTCACCGACACGATGTTCATGAGATAGGTAGTAAGCTCGCCCAATTCGGGAATGCGGCTCTGCAAGAATAGGGTGCACTTCTCGGGGTCGAGGCCGGCCGAAAGATAGTCGAGCGCCACCTCCATCATGTTCTGGCGTATCTTCTCAGGATTCTTCGCATTGTCGGTCAGCGCCTGAACATCGGCCATAAACACGAACATGCGGTCGTAGTCTCCCTCTTCCTGAAGCTGCACACGACGGCGCAAACTACCTACATAATGCCCCAGATGGAGCTTGCCTGTGGGGCGGTCGCCCGTAAGAATTATTTTTCCCATAACTGTGTTTCCGTTTATTTTTGCTGCAAAGGTAGCAAAAAGAACTAAGGAAACAGGGGTTTTGGAGCAAAAGAATTATTGGTATCGACCAAAAGTCAGACAATCCTTTATGCACCGTTCCTACAGCTCTTTCGGCTGTAAATGCGCTTGTCAGCCCGCTATATGGAGCAAACGGCATGCCCGCCGCATTATGACGCTGCTGTGCGCCGAACGCTGTACGCATGTACACCGAACGCTGTACGCACGCGTGACATACGAAACATATCGCAAAAAGGACGGGAAGCATGAACGAGAAGCATGGAAAGAACTGACCGTGAACGCCAAAGAGCAGGTACGGAGAAAGGCAAAAGACCTGCTCTTCGGTTCTTCATATCATTTCGAAACAAATGCGTCTTGCGAGACAAAGATGGCAATGGTCTTCATCTTCACATAGTTTTCGCTCAGATACATGAAGCCGCCGTAGGGGTTGTTTGTGCCCCATGAGTTTTTGGCGAGGTAGAATTTGCGCCCCTGCCTGTCGCGGGCAATGCCGCAGAGCATCATGCAATGGTCGTCGGTGGTGGCAAGACGCTCGAAGTCGCGCTGCCTGCGCGACTGGTCGACAGCAGCATCTTCGTCTTGCAGCACGGCCTTGCCGTCGGCAAAGCTGAATCCCGGTTCGCTGATGTCTCCCTCCCAACACACCGGGTACCCGCCTCGCAGGGCATGGTCTACACGCTGCATGATGGTGTCGAGGGGCACGTTGAGAAAGGTGTCGTGCATCCGGTTGTCGGGTGTTTCCAAAGCAAAAGACTCTCCGAAGGGATGATGCGAAAAGCTCGTCAGCTGCAAATACTCTCCCGGCCGGCACACGCTTTGGGCAAACTGGACAGGCGTATATTCGAAGCCGAGCATGAAAACGACCTTCGGCATATAGCCTATCTCTTCATCGAAAAGCCTGTCGAGCCTGCCGTCCAACTGTCCGAGAGAGGCGCAGGCCTTCGCTATCTGCTCTGCTTTTCGCCCCAACACATCGTAATTCACGCCGTCATAGCGGTGGTAGGCATCGTAGGCAAGGATGCCATATTGCTCCAACAGACGCAGCGCCATCGATGACATGCCACGCGTCGACATCGGCCTGCGGTGATGCGAAAGAAAATATCGGCGCGCCTCATCCCGCAACAGCATGCGCGCGGGATAATCGGTCGAGAGGTGAACAGAATCGCCCTGCATGAGGCACTTGGTCTCGATGGTGGCCAGCATGGCATAGATCCAGCATAGATTGCTGCGCCCCTGATCCTGCACAGGGGTGGTTTTGAGTACGATTTCGTTGGTAAACTCATTCCGTTTCTGCTTCCTTTCAGGAGCAGAAGGTCTCCCACAGCCTGTCAGTATGATGACCGACAGTGCGGAGAGCAGCCATACGGCATAACTTTTCTTGGCGAACGAATATGGAAAAGACCTGTTCATAACACCTGCAAAGATAGCTAAAAAGGTGTTGAAGCGTTGTAAACATTACAGGAAATTTGCGCTCGTGCATGGTTTTTATCCTTTTATCTTCCGACCTCTTTACCTTTTTTAGTAACTTTGCACCCATGAATGCAACCATAGAAGAATTTGAGATCATGGCGCCCGTAGGCTCGCGCGAATCGCTCGCAGCAGCCATTCAGGCAGGTGCCGACTCCATTTATTTCGGCATCGGACAGCTCAACATGCGGTCGCACAGTGCCAATCATTTCGACACGGGCGACCTGCACGAGATAGCCGAGACCTGCAATCGCCACGGCATCAAGACTTATCTTACCGTCAACACAATCATCTACGACAGCGATCTGAACGCCATGCGCGAGATTATCGATGCTGCCGTGAGGGCGGGCATCAGCGCGGTGATAGCATCCGACGTGGCGGTGATGGTCTATTGCCGTGAGGTGGGTATGGAGGTGCACCTCTCCACACAGCTCAACATCAGCAATGTGGAGGCATTGAAGTTTTATGCCCAATTTGCCGACGTGAGCGTATTGGCACGCGAACTCAACATGGATCAGGTGAGCCACATACACGATGAGATAGTGAAACAGAACATTACGGGACCTATGGGCAGGCAGGTACGCATCGAAATGTTCTGTCACGGTGCGCTGTGCATGGCGATTTCGGGTAAGTGCTACATGAGTTTGCACGATGCCAACCGCTCTGCCAACCGTGGCGAATGCGTGCAGATCTGCCGGCGTTCGTACACCGCCACAGACAATGAGACGGGCAATCAATTGGAGATTGACAACAAATACCTGATGAGTCCGAAGGATCTGAAGACCGTGCGATTTATCGATCGCATGATGGAAGCAGGCGTTCGGGTGTTCAAGATAGAGGGGCGCGCCCGCGGACCGGAATATGTCTATACAGTGGTTTCGTGCTATAAGGAAGCCATCCGTGCTGTTCTCGACGGTACAATCACCGAGGAAATGAAAGACAAATGGGACGAACGGCTCGCCACTGTGTTCAATCGCGGCTTCTGGGACGGCTACTATCAGGGACAAAAGATGGGCGAATGGAACAAGGCGTACGGCTCCATGGCCACAGAAAAGAAGGTTCTCGTGGGTAAGGTCATGAAGTATTTCTCCAAGCTGGGCGTGGCGGAGGTGGCCGTCGAAGCCACCGACTTCCGGCTGGGAGACAAACTTCTCATCACCGGCAACACCACGGGCGTGATGTATCTGGACGCCACAGAGATACGCTACGACCTCAAACCCGTGGAAAAAGCAGAGCAAGGCACCCGCGTCTCTATCCCTGTAACGGATAAAGTGAGACCGAACGACAAGTTTTTCAAGTTGGTAACCTCCCCTCAGACCGCCAACCAAAAGAGTACAAACCATTAGAACGATACAAAAACAATGTCAATCAACGAAATACAAGACGAAGTGATCGAGCAGTTTGCCGACTTCGATGACTGGATGGATAAGTATCAGATGCTCATCGATTTGGGCAATGAGCTTGACGTATTGGACGATAAATACAAGACCGAAGAGAACCTCATCGACGGCTGTCAGAGCCGCGTGTGGCTGCAATGCGATTATGTTGACGGTAAGTTGGTATTCACCGCAGACAGCGATGCGCTCATCGTGAAGGGCATCATTGCCCTTCTCATCCAAGTAATCAGCGGTCACACGCCACAGGAAATCATTGATGCCGACCTTTATTTCATCGATAAAATCGGTCTGCGCGACCACCTCTCGCCCACCCGCAGCAATGGTCTGCTGTCGATGGTAAAGCGTGTGAAGGCATACGCCGTGGCTTTCCAAGCTAAAGAGGCATAGCCTTTCGGCTTATGAAAAGCTTCTCATTGCTGCTCGTCACGGCATTTTTGACAATACGAACATGATGTTCCGACTTGAATAATACCCTCCAACAGCACAACCAGACATGCGTAAACTCAAAACCATTGAGATGAACAGGCTCTCCCTTGACGAGTTCAAGGAAGCCTCAAAACTGCCTCTCGTCGTCGTGCTTGACGACGTGCGGAGCCTTTACAACGTAGGGTCGGTGTTCCGATCGTGCGATGCTTTTCGCGTGGAGGCAGTCTATCTCTGTGGCATTACGGCCACTCCACCCAACGCAGAGATACATAAAACTGCGCTCGGAGGCGAGGATTCGGTGGACTGGAAATACTTTGCGAATACGGAAGACGCAGTGCGAGAATTACAGGCCAACGGCTATTTCGTCTACGCCGTCGAGCAGGTAGAAGGCTCTACCAAGCTTCAAGACCTTGACAGAACATTCTCACCCGCACCCCAACAAGCAGAGGAGCGTGCTGCCCCACTCCGCTTTCCCCACACTTCCACACCCCATGCCATCATCTTCGGCAATGAGGTGAAAGGCGTAAAGCAGAGTGTTGTAGATCTGTGCGACGGCTGTTTGGAGATTCCGCAGTTTGGAACCAAGCACTCGCTGAACGTGAGTGTCACTGCCGGCATCGTGATATGGGAGTTTGCCAAGCGCAGGTTATTGGGGCGATCTCTTTAGAATAAAAGAATAAGAGAATAGGCAAGGGATGGAATAATAGTATAAAAGAATAACAGTATAAAGGCCAAAAGCCGGGTAAACGAATGTCTGTTCCGACTGTTTATCCAGCTTTTGGCCTTTATACTGTTATTCTTTTATACTGAGCGAAGCAGTTATTTCTCCATCCTCAACATGCGTTTCAGCATCCCGGGAATCTCGTTTGTCTCTTTGGCCACAGGCACACCGACAGCCTCGAAGGCCGCAACCTTACCCTCGGCAGTTCCCGATCCGCCTGAGATGATGGCTCCGGCATGACCCATCTGCTTGCCCGGGGGCGCTTGACGACCGGAGATAAAGGCAGCCACGGGCTTCGTGACGTGCTCCTTGATAAACTGTGCGGCACGCTCCTCGGCATCGCCGCCAATCTCGCCTATCAACGCGATGGAATCGGTATCGGGGTCGTCTTGGAACATCTGCAGGAGTTCTTCGAAATATAATCCCACCACAGGGTCGCCACCGACACCTACGGCCGTCGACTGGCCGAGACCCGCCTGCGTAAGGTTGTACACCACTTCGTAGGTCAGCGTACCGCTTCGACTGATGACGCCCGTATGTCCTTTCCTGAACACATTGGTAGGCATGATGCCCACCATGCTTTCATCCGGCGAAATCAGTCCGGGACAATTAGGCCCGATAACCTGCACTCCCTTCACCTTAGCATAGCGTTGAGCCGCTACGGCATCGAGCGTAGGCACGCCCTCGGTGATGCAGATGAGCAACTTAATGCCCCCGTCTATTGCTTCCAGCATTGCGTCTTTGGCAAATGCGGCGGGCACAAAGATGATGGAAGTGTTGGCTCCTGTCGCCTTCACCGCATCTTTCACGGTATTGAAAACGGGGATGCCGTCCACCTCCTGCCCTGCCTTTCCGGGTGAGGTTCCACCCACCACATTGGTTCCGTAACTCTTCATCTTGGAAGCATGGAAACTTCCGTCTCGTCCGGTAATGCCCTGAACGATGAGTTTCGTATCTTTATTGATTAGAATACTCATATCTTTTAATTCACAATTTACTATTCAAAATTCACCATTTATTATTCACGAGCAGAGTTCATTAAGACAAATTCTTTGTCGAGCCACAATATCAATTATGAATTATGAATTGTGAATTATACTCAGTTCCACTGCTTTCCGCCCAGCGTCGGCCATGCTCGAGCCCACTTTAAACTGTGTTCCTTCAAGCAGTGCACGGCCTTCCGCCTCGTTGGTTCCGGTGAGACGGATGACGATGGGGATATCTGTCCGGATGGTTTTGAAGGCTTCTATCAAGCCCTTGGCCACGTCGTCGCAACGCGTGATGCCGCCAAAGATATTGATGAGCACTGTGTTGACATGCTTGTCGGACAACAAAAGTTTCATCGCCTCTACTATCTTTTCGGGATTGGAACTGCCGCCGATATCGAGAAAGTTGGCCGGCTCGCCACCATAGAGCTTAATCATGTCCATCGTGGCCATAGCCAATCCGGCACCGTTGACCATGCACCCAATCTTTCCGCCGAGGTTTACATAGCTGAATCCTTTATCCTTTGCCTCTCGCTCCTTGCGCTCTTCTTCGGTAGGTTCAAACAGCGCGGCCACATCAGGATGGCGAAACAGGGCATTGTCATCAAAGGTCATCTTGGCATCGATGGCCTTCAACGAGCCGTCCTTGAGTTTCACCAATGGATTGATCTCGGCCAGCGACGCGTCCTTTTCGATAAAAAGATGATAGAGATTCTTAAACAAGGGCACCGCCTGCTTCACCTGCGCCATGTCGTCAAACAACTTGAATGCTGCCTCACGAGCCAGATAATCGGTCATGCCGAGCAGCGGATCGATCACGATTTTCACGATCTTCTCGGGCGTTTCTCGCGCCACTTGCTCGATGTCCATGCCTCCTTCGCGACTCATCATGAGCAGCGGGCACTTCGACCGACGGTCAACAAGGATGCTCACGTAGTATTCGGAAGCAATGTCGACAGCCTCGCCCACCAGCACGCGGTCGACGGTGAAACCTTTGATGTCCATCCCGAGAATCGCACCGGCATGGTTTCGGATCTCTTCCTCCGAACTGCCCAGCTTCACACCGCCGGCCTTACCGCGGCCACCCGTATGCACCTGTGCCTTCACCACAGCCCGCTTCACGCCCAGCTGCCTGTAGGCATCCGCAGCCTCATCGGGCGTACGGCAGACGATGCTTCTGTCCACCGGCACCCCATAATCGGCGAAGAATGCCTTTGCCTGATATTCATGTACCTTCATAGTAAAGTTATTTAATGTGATTGATAGTCTATGATTCTCTGCTCGCAAAAATACGAAATATTAGGAAAAGGTAAAAGAAAATGGGTGAAAAAAGAGCCGAAAATAACAAAAGGTGTATAGTGTGCCCAGTCGGTACACCTCAGTGCAAAGGATGATAATGGTGGAGTCGAGAGCATAGAAGGCATTCTTGAGGCGGAACTTACGACCGGAGAAGCTTACCTGCTGTCCGAAATAATTCAGCAGCGTGTAATAGCAGTCACGAAAGAACGCACAGGAGCGTTTCTCATTCTGATAAGCAAGGGTTGACTTGAAAGGAGCGCGGGAGATGCCTAAGTGGTTGAGGTTACCGTTGGCGGAGTGAAGACCATTGCTTATCTCACGGAGGGATACGTAGTCGACGAACTAGCAGAATATCATACTCACAAGGTGGCACCAACTGGTGAAACACTTGACATGTTTGTCTGTACCATGTTTTTTATCAGAGATTTGATTAATTCTTTCGGTAACTTTTGGATTACTTGAGCGAAACGTGTTATCTTTGCCATGAGGGAAAGCTTTATTTTGAGCAAACACTAAGGCAAGTATTCTTTGGCTTAATGAAAACGATTTCCTTCACTCTTTTGAAAAATATTTAGGGTACTACTGCAAAAGTACATGTTTTGACAAATTATGTAAAGAAAGAGTTATTAATTAACATTAAAAACAAGCTGTGGCGCTTATTTTTTTGAGAAATCCTTGCATATCTCGAAGAATTTCCATATATTTACCACACATTATATATGTGTATTTTGTAAATGAAATATATGAAACAGTCCTGGCTGTGTAAACAGGAGCGGATACCGAAAAGCTTACGAGTAGGTTTCTTTAAAATAATACAATTATGAAAACGAAAAAACTACTAAGCCACACAAATTATGCAGCTAAAGTTGTTGCTTCAGGTTGTTGCTGTAATTGCAATTCATGTTGCTGCTGCTGGTCACTTTTCTCCTCCAGTGCATCCATGGAACAGGCTGCTGTAGCCTAATAGTAGCCAAATGAGTGTAGCTCGTTTTGAGTCAGCTATTCTCTAAATCATTAAAAACGAGGTTGTTGTGAAATCACACACATATACTACGATTATTAGTTTATGGTACGATTATTCACATTTATCTGTTACGCAGAATGAGATTTTAGCAGTTATTCAAACAACTATCAAAAATCAACAAGTCTGTTTTTGAAGCCAGACTATCTTTCGATTCATCACGAAAGGAAGAAGCGGAAGATAGCTGGTTTCGATTTTACCCATTAAATTAAAAAACAATGAAACAATTTGATATATTCTTCGATAATGACAATAAACTGTATCAAGTAAGAACCAAAACAGATACAACAACCATAGAATTTACAGATTCCGAAAAAGAACTGATTTTTAAAGACTTGATCAGATTGTACGATACACGGGATAAAATATCTTTTTCAACAATCCAAAAACTATTAAATAAGGCTGACTATAACAAACTTTTGGATGTAGTAAAAGAGTTACAAGAATGTGGAATTCTAAATGAACTGAATTTCGAAGCAGAAGGTGCCACTGTTATTTCTGATATATATAATGAAGTCAATCACAAACCGGTTTCAGAAATGAAGATTGCTTATATTGGCAATACAGATTTTGGCAACCAAGTGAAAGAGAAATCATCCGAATATAACATAGAACATTTTGTTATCTACTCAATAGATGAATTGTCGGATGAAACAATTGAGTCAATCCTCTGTAACAGCGATTTTATCATTGTTGATTCTTTGACTTGGAATCCGTACAAAATGCACATTATCAACGAGAAGGCATTGAAACACAGCAAACCATGGTTATTGATTGAAGGACTGACTTTCTCTGGAAAATTCAGTATTGGGCCGATTTTCCACGGCAAATACACAGGATGTTATGATTGTTACAAAAATAGAATAAGGAGCAATGACGAATTCATCAACTTCAATGACTCTTACGTTAAATACCTTGAAACAGAGAAAGCATCAGCAAAACCAGACTTGAATATCCAACCGGTAGTAAAGGATATGGCTTCCGCTATTGTAATTGCAGATATGCTGAAGTTTCTTTATGCCTGGTATCCCCCGGAAACCTGGAAGTGTTGTATATTGATAAATCCGTCCAATTATGAAGTAGAAAAGCATACTTTTATAAAAGCTCCGATTTGTCATGTATGTAAACCAGCATTGGATTATAATCCGGCTCCGTGGCTCGAATCAGTAACTCTTTAACATAAAAAAACAATGGATGCAGTCAACAACTCTCTGATTAAAGGTACAATGCTGATTTCCAATCAGTTTGGAATCGTAAATCATGTATCCAAATTACCCAGGCTCAATTACGATCCTAAACTTGTAAGCTTTGGTATTTGGCCCAGCAACACTCTGGCTTTCGGAGCAGAAAAGTATGAAGGAAGAAGTAGCGGATGTAACTTTGATCTGCAAAAGTCATTTATGGGAACTTTAGGTGAAACGGTAGAAAGGTATTGCCCCGTATTCTACAATAAAGAGAATATGATCCTAAGTTCTTATAAAAATCTAAAAGTACACGCTATACCGCCCTCGGAATATGCCTTGTTCCATGAGAAGCAATATGCCCAGGAAAATTATCCTCTCCATCGGTTCGACGAGAATATCGAATTACATTGGGATAAATGCATGGATATTACTAATGGGAAAGAAACCTGGGTTCCCGGAGCATGCATCTATCTTCCCTGGTCATGTGAAAAGCAATGGATAAATGTAAGTACATCAACAGGCTTGGCAGCACATACGAATTGGGACAAGGCTTTGCTGGTTGCATTACATGAAGTCATTGAAAGAGATTCGTTTTCTCTCACTTGGTGGCAGAAAATAAGCGCTCCAAAAATTATTATAGACGAGGATATCAGCCATTTTATCCATGAGCGTTTTCCAGCAAGCTACGAGTGGCATTTTATGGATATAACTTACGATTTAGGTATTCCGACAGTTTATGGTATCTGTTTCGGTGAAGCCGAATATGGTAAATTTGTAGCCGTAGGCACTGCGACAAGAGACACCTATGGCGAAGCATTGAAGAAAGTTATTCTCGAAATGGGGCAAAGCGTCAGCTATTTCAGATATTTGTTAGGAGAGAAAAAGAATTGGCAGCCTTCTGAAAACTTTCATACATTACTGGATTTCGAAGACCATTCTATACTATATATAAAAAAACCAGAACTGTGCGAGGTCTTCAAAATCTGGACGGAAACAAAGCCGACCAGAAAGATTGATTTTCTTGAAGAGTCTGCACGCTCAACCAAAGAGAACATCCGGCACATTACCAGCGTACTGAAGTCCAAAGGTTACAATGTATTAGTAAAAGACATCACGACTCCTGATGTAAATCAGGCAGGCTTCTATTGTCTGAGGGTTATCGTTCCTCAATTAATACAAATGGGTGGTGCGTATTCCTTTTATTTCCTGGGCGGAAAAAGACTATATACGATACCGCAGGAACTAGGCTACAAATGCTATCCTTTTGAAGAATTAAATGTATATCCACATCCATTCCCTTAATAATATGAAAACAATAAAATCAAAAGCATTAATAGCAAGCTTAGATTCAGGACTATATGGAGCTAAAAATTTTGGTGAATCGTTGGCTTTGATTTTTAACGAGAATGTGAAATTTGATAAGTTTCTGATTCGCAAACAAGTTGAAAGTATCCAAAGTTTCTCCAATAAATACGTCCACCAACGCTCGTGCCAACCGTATAAAGTGTTTCCCACCAGCAAAGAGTATGATTTGAAACCTTATCTCAAAGAGATGCCTGGTAGTGAAAAAACCAATCTATTCAATATCCTTGCTAAGCGCCGTTCCGGAAGAGCCTATTCTCCTTACTCCATTTCGCTCAACGAGCTGGCGCTACTCTGCCATTATAGCTATGGAATTAGCGGAGAAGACTTTAATAAAGAATCAGAAGCTACGTTACGATTCAGAACGGTTCCATCTGCAGGTGCCTTATATCCACTTGAATTATACGTATATTTGAATACAAGTGTATTGCCTAAAGGAATTTACCATTATAGCCCCAATAAGTCAGTTCTCGAATTCATCAAAGAAGAAGATTATATGGAATATTTAAGAGAAAATCTCGTAGCAGAACCTTTCGTGGATTTGCAACATTGTAGTTGCGTGTTCTTCATCACGTCCTTCTTTGAGAGAGTACTTATCAAATATGGCGACAGAGGCTACCGATTTATACTTCAGGAAGTTGGATTTTTAACTCAGAACATCTCGTTACTCGCCGAATTTCTCGAACTTGGCTCTTGCGTTCTGGGAAGCTACGTTGATGACAACATCAACCAGATCCTCTCTGCTGACGGAACCTTTGAAACTGTGCAAAATGTGATTGTAATTGGAAAAAACAAGGAGGTTCAAGATGACAATGTTACAAGCAAATAATATTTCTTTTTCGATTCAGGGTACTTCCATCCTGCGCAATGTATCGCTGGAAGTTAATCCTGGAGAAATTGTAGCTCTATTAGGACAGAACGGTTCCGGAAAGACAACATTCATTGAGTTGTTGTGTAATATGATGAAATGTTCATCCGGCAATTTCGCATTTTTCGGAAAAGGCAACTTCGACCAGAACAAACAGAATATTGGTGTGCTTTGGGATAATCCGGTTATTTTCCCCATGTTAAAAGTCAAAGAAATAATCGGATTCACTCGAAGAATCTATAACATATCGGAATTGCCACGAGACATCTACGATTTCCTTGAATTAGATAAGATAAAGAATAGGTTCTTTTATCAACTTTCAAAAGGGGAAAGAAAAAGGGTTGCCATTTTTTTGTCCGTATTACATAACCCGTCATTGTTGATTCTGGATGAACCGACCGCCGATCTCGATCCGATGATAAGGGAGGTTATCTGGAGGAATATTTTCAAAAGCAAAAACCGGGGTGTCCTGTTCACGACACATCTTTGGGAAGAAGCCGGAAAATATGCAACCAAAATCTATTTTATCTACGAAGGGAAAATTATCTCGAAAGCATTGAGCCCGCAGGAATTGATAAATGAGTCGGCATATCAGCAAAAGATTGTCATCTCTAAAGAACTGTCCGGCACTGATCCTTTTGAAAATGATGAAAATGTATTGGTCATCCCAGATGATAAATTCCTCAAAATATACTTGAAGAGAGAAGATACCAAAACATTACAAAAGGTTCAGACCCGAACCTACAATTTTTCACTTATGCCTGTTGAGTTAGAGGATATATATCAAATTTTAACAAAATCAGAAAGATGAAAGTACTCATAGCTTCAATCTATTATCAATTGCTTTCTTCCATGAGAATCAAGCAAGCCGTATTTTTTACGGTGATATTTCCGGCATTTATTTTCCTTATATTTTCCAGTATATGGGGAATCAACAACAAAGAATATTGTGTATTCTTGCTGACGGGAATTTGCGCTATGACCATAGCCAGTGACGGATTATTCGCTATTGGCGGGGTTATCAAACAGTATTACACATCAGGAGTCATGAAGTTCATAAAAGTAATGCCTTACAACATCATTACTCATATTATCAGTTTGGTATTCAGCCGGATGATTTACATCCTGTTTTCTTTTGTAATACTGTTTATATTAGGTAGAGCCATATTTGGCGTGACATTAAACGTGCCGCAATACCTTTCCATACTGTCAGGATCAATATTGGGATTAATAGAGTTTTCTTTCTTGGGCTTACTGCTCTCTTTCACCAACATGAAAGCTGAAAGCGAAAAAGGATTAATCAACATCATCTATTTTGGACTGATATTTTTAAGTGACACATTTTATCCGATGACAGAAATAAATCCCGTATTCGAAGGCATTGTGGAATTCTCCCCGATTACGCCCGTGTTGAAAGTTCTCAGAGGTGATTATACCTATACATTGTATTTGGCTTTGTGGGCCGCGGCTTTCATGATAGCTTTCTATTTTTGTTTCAAAAGATTTCAAGTAAAAAGGAGTAAACAATGATCACATTTATAATTACTTTCATTATCCTGATGATGCTCCACGAACTGGCTCATGTATTGACAGCAAAGGCCGTAAATATGAAAATAGACAAAATAGGGGGCACTTGGAAACCTCTGCCTCATATTTATGTTTCTGTCATCAACGCACAAGTGTCTAATAAAAAGAATTTTTTATTCCTGATAAGCGGCAATGCTATGACATGGTTCTTATTCGTTATGCTAATGATTTACGGAAGTATGTTCAAAGTCCCTTATCCGGTTTATATGGCATTCGCCACTCAACTGATTTTCGAAACGAATCCATTCTTCTCGGATTACACAAAATTATTTTGCTATTACAAATACATGAAATGGTTAAAATTACAACTCAAAGTAGGTAACAAATTAACTTACAAAGAAATAGAGGCTAACCGTTCATTTATTATTCAAAAATATATGTATAGCAATATATGGTATTTGCAGTTCGTAGGCTGGGTATTTGTGGTGATTGCTCTATTATCACCTCACCTTTTACCTTCTATCATCCTGTGAATTGACATATATCTTTAATTTATCAACTCGTTAAAAAGAAAAAATATGAAAAAGTTTATCGTTTTGTTTGTTACTTTCTTTGCCATTGCAACTATCACTACAAGTACGCATGCAACCGGTATGAACCGTAATTCTTCTGTCGGAACTCCAGAGAATATATTAAATGGCATCCAAGACAAAATCGAGACAGCCATGAACAACTGTTTCGCCCGGAATTCCGTTTCTCCTCTTGACAGTATTTCCCAAAAGCTAAATAAACTGAAAAGTCAAAATAACATCGTACTTTATTGGAAATCTTACGTCAATTATTATAAAAGCGTCTTTTATGCAAAGCTGGGAGATAAAGACAAAAGCAAAAAAGCTATCAAAGAGGCATATATAACTCTGGAAAAAATGAATAACAAGAACTCGGAAGATTATGCATTGCTGGCTCTGACCCAAAGTTTTTATATACAATTCACTTCAGGAATGGCCGCCGGAGTCCTTTCATCTAAAATCACAAGAAATGCAGAGAAAGCTTTGAAGCTTGATTCAACGAATCTGAGAGGATGGTACGTTCTGGGCAGCAATGATTTCTATACACCCGCGAGTTTCGGTGGTGGGAAAAAAGTGGAGTATTATTTGAAAAAAGCTATTTCAACAGTGCCTAAAAGCATAAAAAACCCATATCTGCCTACTTGGGGAAGAGAATATGCTTTCGAACTATTAATCCGATATTACATCCAGAACAAAAAAATGAACGAAGCCAGGAAATATGTACAAATGGCGGAAAAAGAATACCCGAACAGTTACTTTATTGGTGAGTACAAAAAAATAATCAATAAATAAACCCTCCACCTACATAGGTAAGATAAAATCAAACGATTTATAAATAGCTAAATATCCGATCGAACATGAGAATAGACTTCCATTTATTCAGTTTGTTTCTCCTGTTTTTAATCAGGTCATCATATATATATGCGCAGGATGCGAATATACAGGGAAAAATAACAGATAAGAAAGGTGAACCTATATTGGCGGCCAATGTCTATCTGAAAAAAGAACCTGATAAGGGAACCATTTCTGATATAAATGGATATTTTATTCTCCGGTGTCAAAGCCATAGTTTCAACAATGATACGTTGATCATCTCTTTTTTAGGTCTGAAAACCAAAATCATTCCAACAGTGCACTTAGATACAAGCAAAGAGATATCAATCGTTATGGAAGAAGATCAACAGATGCTTGTAGAAGTAGTGATTATGGCTAATCCATCTTTATCAAGAGAATTCTCAATAAAAGAAGTTTCTAAATTTGATATTTATAATACCCCTTCTTCTGCCGGTGACGCATTGAAAATGGTCACTGTCCTTCCTGCATCCACCAATGTATCAGAAAGTGCCAATGTCGAATTGAGAGGAAGTGCCGGCGATATGTCAAGAGTGATGTTAAATGAAGTACCGGTATATAAACCCGTACGCAATTCCCAGATAAATGGAATCGGAAATTTCAGTCTGTTCAATACAGAAATGATAGAAGAGCAAAACGTCTATGCCAGTAATCCCCCATTGGTCTACAGCAATGCAACTGCGGGCCTGGTAGAGATAGGCACAATAAAGAAGTTGTCAGCAAGCGAAACGGCTCTCTCTCTATCACTTGCAAATATCGGTTTCCTCCACTCTCAGCCCATTAATAAAAAAAGTTTTCTTCAGATATATGGAAATTATCAATTTTCTAAACCTTATTTATGGGTCAATGCAAATAATAAGGATATTAATAAATTTTCATCAGAAGATACCGGTTTGAATTTTCATACAGAATTAACCAAAAGGTTAAGCATCAATCTTTATTCCTATTTTATTAATGAAAAGTATCTGGCTAATGATTATTCTTATACTTTTTCAGGGACAGTGGATGCAGGTAAAAGACGAAATTTCAATATTCTGAATTTCAAATACAAATTGGGCAAAGGATTTATCTCAATAAACAATGGCACAGACTTTTCAAACGAGGACTTTAAATTTGGCAATATTTTATCCAAGCAAAAGAACTGCTATGTATACAGTAACTTCGATTTCAAATATTATTTCACTCCGTCATGGAATTTACAATCCGGTTTTTCACATGAATATACCAAGCAAAATTACCGGAGCCGGTTTCCAAAGTATTATTTTGCGGTAAAACCTGAAAACCCAAGTTATTATTTTGAAAACAGTATATCAAACAACAACCTCGAATTTTATCTGTATAACAGAGTGCAGATCTTTAACGAATTAACTTTAGGTGTAGGAATCAGAAAAAATATACCTGTCAAGGAACAATCCGGATATTGGTCTTATCAAACGAACATAAAATATTCATTCAATAATTATAATTCTATATTGGCCTCTTTAGGGAAGTATAACGGATATGCAACCCCATATTACAACACACAGGAGTTTTCCTCCATATCAACGAGGCAGTATTCATTGGAGTATTCATTTTCGAGAAATGATTTCAATCTCCGGTTGGCTACATATCATAAGAAAGAAAATCTGAAGGAAAACTTTTCTGAAACAGATACTTCCGAAAGATTATTAAGAAAAATATGGGGAGCGGAAATCAGTATGAGTAAGAAATACGAAAATTTGACAGGTTCACTTGCATACACTTATCTCTATTCCAAATTCAGAAATGGGGGCAAATGGTATAACTCGTACAACCGGATGGACTATTTAATAAAAGCGTTTATTTCTTACTATCATAAGAAAGCAGGCACTGTCTCACTGTCTTGCTTAACCCGGCCCGGGCTTTATTATAGCCCGATAATAAATGCCGAGATAAATGAAACAGGGGCATACAAACCTTTATATGGCGATTATAATGTGAAACAATATTCAGGATATTGCAGCGTTGACTTCTCTTACAACAAAGTGCTGACCTTAAAATCATCCAATTTAATATTCTTTCTGACTGTCAACAACATCTTTGACATCAAGAATGAAAGCGCCATAATGTTCAGCGAAGACTATTCTACGATAACAGGATACAGACACTATAACAGACGTTCCATCTACACGGGAATGCAACTTCGTTTTTAAAACCATTTAAACATCATTTCTTCATAACCTGCCGCTGAATTTGAGCCGTTGGGAAACGGATGAAGGAAAGGCCGTCGTGCACTGTCAAAAATATACCGTATAATACGAACAATACGCTTCGAAATATTCCGACATGGCCATTCTGAAAGGCTCTGAATTTAGGAATCTGCAGTGTTTTCACGCAAAAACGGGTGAAAAATCGGTGGTTTCGCAATTACCTGATTATCAAATTCTTACAGAAGAAAAGCTGACATGCGCCGATTTTTCCGTTTTCCAGCTCTCGCGAAAGCATAGGTTTCGCGGCGCGATATCTATGCTTTCGCGATGCGTGAACGTTGAGATCGCGGCGCCTTCAGGCCGTTACCGGCACGCGAAAGCATGGTTATCGCGAAACCGCAACGCCAGCCGCACACCATTCCTGAACGGATTTTCCGGAAAACCAACCCG